>NZ_CP139195.1:4294023-4609694 GCF_034057115.1 Pseudomonas sp. AN-1
CTGGCCCAGCTCGAGAGCCTGTGCTCGGGCAAGTCGATCCATGTCTCGCGAGCGATCGAGGTAGGGCAGAGCGCGGCCTTCCTGCGCTATTACGCCGGATGGGCGAGCAAGATCAATGGCGAAACGATCAGCCCGTCGTTCCCGTCCATGGCCGGCGAGCGCTATAGCGCCTTCACCCTGCGCGAGCCGGTCGGCGTCGTGGCCGGGATCGTGCCTTGGAATTTCGCGGTGATGATCGGCATCTGGAAGATTGCCTCGGCCCTGGTCACCGGCTGCACCGTGGTGCTCAAGCCCAGCGAATATACGCCGCTGACGCTGCTGAGAATTGCCGAGCTGGCAATCGAGGCGGGGATACCGGCGGGTGTCATCAATGTGCTGACTGGCGATGGCGCCGTCGGACAGCGTCTGACGGCACATGCCGGGATTTCGAAGGTCTCTCTGACGGGCTCAGTGGCCACGGGAAAGGCGGTTGGAAAAAGCGCCATGGATGCGAACCTCAAGCGCGTCACCCTGGAGTTGGGCGGGAAGAATCCCGCTGGCCTGCTGCAGGACGTGGATGCGGATCTGGCTGTTGCCGGGTTGATCCTTGGTGCCTATACCCATCAGGGGCAGATCTGTGCGTCCCCGGAAAGAATCTTCGTGCACCGGTCGCGTATCGACGAAGTGATCGACAAGATGGCGAAAGGTCTTCAGCAGATGAAGATCGGCTCGCCGCTCGATGAGAGCGTCAATTTCGGTCCGCTGGCCAACCGGGCGCATTATGAAAAGGTCCTGGGGTTCTTCAACTGTGCGCACGCTGAAAGCAGCGTGATTTGCGGTGGGAGGGCAATCGAGCGCCCCGGCTACTTTGTCGAGCCGACGATTGTTCTGGCCGGGAATCGTGACGACAGACTGCTGCATGAGGAGACATTCGGGCCGGTGACCTGTTTCCTGCCGTTTGATGATGATGAAGAGCTCGTGGACTTGATGAATGACAGCCCGTTTGGCCTGACGGCAAGCATCTGGACCAATAACCTGTCCAAGGCCTTCCGGATGGTTCCGCGAATCGAGGCGGGTACGGTCTGGATCAACATGCACACCTTCCTGGATCCGGCGGTTCCCTTCGGTGGGGTCAAGGGTTCTGGAATCGGTCGTGAGTTCGGCGGGGCGTTCATTGATGACTATACCGAGCTGAAGTCCGTGATATTGAGGTATTGATGATTGCTCACGGCGTTCCGGCTTGAGCTGTAGCGCTCCTGCATGAGTGGCGCCCTGGGGGGGGGAAGGCTAAAAGCTTGACATTTCATGTGATTGGTCTAGCTTCTGTTGGGCGGTGTGGTGCGCAGGGCTCTCTGGAGAGCCTTGTTCACGCACATGCGCTCGAGGACCGGGACTCCTTGGCAGGACGTGGCTGGCCAGACAGAAAGGGTGATGCCGCTACTGGAGCGATGCAGACTTGCAGACGGCGGTTAGCACTTGGACGAAGATTCTGCCCGCGAGCATGCCCCGTCAGGATGCGCAAGTTTTCCCGGTGTGACGACCCGGCAGGCAGTCCTCACGGCCAACCAGGGACTGGTCGTAGTGGGAGCCATTGTCTGGGGAGGCAAACAAGGTTCGCGAGTCTTTTATGGGCACTACAAGAAAAACAAATATTGCCGGCTTTGAAGAGTGGTGCGGTCGCATCAATCAGGCATGCGGCTGCTTTGCCGCAAAGCCCCTGGGAGTGGGTTTTCAGGGGGCCGTGCGTACGCACAGGAACGGCGCGCTCAACCTGAGCATTGTCGACGCCGCACAAGCCCAGTTGTATCGCGGCGAGCATGAGGTGATGCGCGGAGGTACCGATATCTATTACGCGGGTTTCCAGTTGCAGGGCTCTGCCCGCATGCAGCAGGCCGGCAGAATCGTCACGCTCATGCCGGGAGACATCATCCTGATCGACTCCACTCGGCCAAGCAGCTTTATCTATGGGGACCACTCCCGGCAGCTTTCCCTGGTCCTTCCCAGGCATTGTGTCGAGCAGGGCCTGGGGCCCGCAGATGCTCTCGGTGGCCTGCACATCTCCGCGGACTCTCCACTAGCTGTGTTGGCTGCGCGCCTGGTGCTTGAGTCGAGTCGCCAGGAGAGCATGGACGAGAAGGAGAGCGAAGCTGCTCTGGGCGCACTGGTGAATCTGCTGCGTCCGGTCATAAGGAGCTCCGAGCTGGATACCGATGTGCATGAGCGGATGTATCAGAAAGCCATTCGGTATATCGAGCAGAACATCCGCTCCGAGACACTGTGCCCGGAGTCGCTTGCACGGGAGGTGGGGGTTTCCGTTCGGGGCTTGTATCGAATATTCGCCGGGAAGGGTATGGGCGTTGGGGCGTATATCAGGAGTCGCCGCCTGGATCTCTGTGCGGAAAGCATTCGTAGCGCGGGTAATGGGCAGAAAATTTCGTCTCATGCCTATGCTTGGGGCTTTTCGGACGTCAGTCACTTCATCAATGCTTTCAAGGGGCGTTTCGGGATTACTCCAGGAGAGTATCGCCGGCGTCATATCTGAGCTTTTCTGAATGGGCTCCGGTGTTTTTGGCCATGCCGCCTAAATCCGCCGGCCGGAGGCGAACCAGCCGGTCCGGCCGCCACCTTCGGCCGCGACCTGACGGTGGACAACGGTTTCCGCGAGGACAGCCGGGTCAACCTGCGTCTGCTCTACGCGTTCTGAGTGCGGATTAGGGGCTGTCGGGCGGTGGCCATGGCGCGTCTAGTCGGTATCGCCCGGCGGATAACCGCTAGAATGCCGGGCCTGGGCAATGGTGCTCGCCGCCGTTGCCTGTCCCCCTTCGGGTCGAGCCGATCGACCCTCTTGCGAGGCTGCCCATGAAACGTTTTGTCCTGCTCGACACCGCCGCGATTCCCGACAACGGCGGCGCCCTGTGCCTGTTCGAGCACGGCGACGACTTCGTGATCAAGATCCAGGGCGGCCACGGTGGCCAGTTGATGAACACGCGCATGCACGGCTCGGAAGACGCCCTGGCCGAGATCCCCTGCAAGAAGGTCGCCGCGCGGCCCAGCCCGCGGGTGCTGATCGGCGGCCTGGGCATGGGCTTCACCCTGGCCTCCGCGCTCAGGCACCTGGGCGACAACGGCGAGGTGGTGGTGGCCGAGCTGGTGCCCGGGGTGATCGAGTGGAACCGCGGCCCGCTGGGCGAGAAGTCCGGCTACCCGCTGCGCGACCCGCGCGCCCGGGTGGTCAACGAGGATGTCGCCAGAGTGCTGCAGGCCGAGCCGCAGGGCTTCGATGCGATCATGCTGGACGTCGACAACGGCCCCGAGGGGCTGACCCAGCAGGCCAACAACTGGCTGTATTCCCTCGACGGCCTGAACGCCTGCGCCCGCGCCCTGCGTCCGCGCGGCATCCTTGCCGTGTGGTCGGCCAGCGCCGACCGTGCCTTCTCCGCCCGCCTGGGCAAGGCCGGCTTCAAGGCCGAGGAGGTCAAGGTCTACGCCCACGGCAACAAGGGCACCCGCCACACCATCTGGATAGCGGAAAAGCGCCAGGGCTGAGCGGGCGCGGCGCCGCTGGTCCTGTCGGCTTTCGTGTCGGGCGATCCGCGACTTTACTTCCCGGGGCGTGGCCTGCGACCGGCCATGCCGTCTGGCCGCGGTATCCGGACGCCAGGCGAACCGGGGCCGTGCACGGCCCGGAGGTGTGACGATGAATGTCCGCAAAGACAGCCTCGGCAACCCGCTGAGCGGGGCGCAGCCATCCAGCGTGCAGCACTACGAGCAGGCGCTGCACCAGTTCCAGTGCTACTGCGGCGATCCGCTGGCGACGATCGACGCCGCCATCGCCGAGCGTCCCGATTTCGTCATGGGCCGGGTACTGCACGCCTGGCTCCATCTGCTGGGCACCGAGCCACTCGGGCTGCCGGTGGCGCGCGACGACCTGGAGCAGGCGCGCCAGTGGCCGGCCAACCCGCGCGAGCAGGCGCATCTGGCCGCCATCGGCCGGCTGGTCGACGGGCACTGGCATGCGGCGCGGCGCATCCTCGAGGACCTGACCCTCGACCATCCCCTCGACGGCCTCGGCCTGCTGGCCGGCCATGTCCTCGACTTCTACGTCGGCGATGCGCGCATGCTGCGCGACCGCATCACCCGCGCCTTTCCCGCCTGGTCGCCGGCGATGCCGGGCTACCACGCGCTGCTTGGCATGCACGCCTTCGGCCTGGAGGAGTGCGGTGCCTACGCCCGTGCCTCGGCCAGCGGCCACGCCGCCCTGCTGCTGGAGCCGCGCGATGCCTGGGCGCACCACGCCGTGACCCACGTGCTGGAGATGCAGGGCCGCCAGCACGAAGGCATCGCCTGGATGCGCGACCGCCAGCGGCAGTGGGCCGAGGACAACTTCTTCGCCATCCACAACTGGTGGCACCTGGCGCTGTTCCATCTCGACCTCGGCGATACCGCCAGCGTGCTGGAGCTGTTCGACAGCGCCATAGCCGCCAGCCAGTCGCCGCTGGCGCTCGACCTGGTGGACGCCTCGGCGCTGCTCTGGCGCCTGCACCTGCTCGGCGCCGATGTCGGCGCCCGCTGGCAGGGGGTGGCGGAGCGCTGGCAGGCCTTCGCCGACAGCGGCCACTACGCCTTCAACGACGCCCACGCGATGATGGCCTTCGCCTGCGCCGGGCGCAGCGAGGCGATCCGGACCCTGCAGGCCGCCCAGCAACGGGCGATGCAGGGCGATGGCGACAACGCGCGGTTCACCCGAGACGTCGGCGCACCGCTGTGCCAGGCGCTGCTCGCCTTCGTCGAGGGGCATCCGGCCCGCACGGTGGAACTGCTGAGGCCGCTGCGCGGCATCGCCCACCGTTTCGGCGGCAGCCACGCGCAGCGCGACCTCATCGACCTGACGCTGCTCGAGGCCGCCCTGCGTGACGGCCAGCTGGCGCTGGCCCGCGGCCTGGCTGCCGAGCGCGTCGACGCCAAGCCGGGCAGCCCGGCCGCGCGGGTGCTGCTGCGCCGCGCGGCGGGCTGATACGGTCGCGAGCAGCCGGCGCGACCATTCCTATGGCCATGAGGCTGACGGCCTCCGCGGTCCACGCCGGGCTCATGCGCCTGGCGTTGGCCGATTGCCAGGAGTGTGCAGCGCGCTGATGCCGGGTGCCTTGCGCCAGCGGCGGCTGGGGCGAGGCGCAGTCGCCTGGCCGGCTTGCCGGGGCTCGATTCGCGGATCGGCATCCTCCGCCTTCTGACGCCTCAACCGCCCAGCTCCGCCGAAATCCGTGCCGCCGTCAGCAGCAGCGCCTCGCGAAAGCGCGCCTGCGATTCCGCGCTGTCCATCACCGCATCCGGGCCGGAGAGGTTTATGGCGGCGACCACTTCGCCGAGGTGGTTGCGGATGCCGGTGGCGATGGCGGTGGAGTAGTCGGAGCGGTGCAGCACCCAGCCGCGCTGGCGGTCGCCGGCGATCAGTTCCTGCAGCTCGGGCAGGGTCTTGGGGGCCGGCGGCGGGTGGTCGTCGAGGCGCACGTGCAGGTACAGCGCGTCGAGTACCGGCGGGGTCAGGCCGGTGAGCAGGATGCGGCCCATGGCGGTGCAGTGGCAGGGCAGGCGCGTGCCGATGGGGATGTTCACCGACAGGCGCTGGGCGGCGAAGGCGCGGTACAGGTACAGGCTGTCGGTGTGCTCGCGGATGCTCAGGTGGCAGGACAGCGAGGTGCGGTCGCGCAGGGCGTTGAGGTGCGGCAGGGCCAGGTCGACCAGGTCGCGGCTGGCCAGGTAGCTGAAGCCGGCGGACACCACCTGCGGGCCGAGTTCCCAGGTGTTCTTGGCGAGCTTGCGCAGGTAGCCCATCTCCTCGAGGGTGTGGACGATGCGGTAGATCGCCGAGACGCTGACGCCGAGGCGCTCGGCGATCTCGCTGGTGCCGAGGGTGCGCTGCTGGGCGTTGAACATCTGCAGGATGGAGAGGCCGCGCTGCAGGGCGGGGACCATGTAATCGGTGTCGCGGCCGCTGTCGAGGTCTTCGGCGATGGTCATGGTTGTTCTCCGGGCGGGGGCATTTGATGGTTCCCATGCTCCTGCGTGGGAACCCAGGCGCCGGTGTCCGGGGACGCGGAGCGTCCCGGGCGTTGCGCTCCCACGCGTGAGCGCTCGTCGTTATACACAAGTCCCGGTGAGCGCGTCGCGGGCCTCAAAAGCGATGACAAAGTCCCGCAACCGCTGCAGCCCGGTCCACATTGCCTTGGGCCCGGGTGGCCCATCGTGCTTGCGCCCCAAATAGCCGCCCAGGCTGGCTATCAGCATCACGACCTCACCCAGCGAGGGGGGAGTCTGTGGCGGCATGCAACGCTTGGCCACCATGTAGGCGGCCCGCCACTCCCGAGCCTCGAACACCAGCTCGCAGCTCAGACCTGGACAGCTTCGCCCCAACATCAGGCTGTACAGCACCCGCCATGTCACGACCAGGTAAAGCCCGATGCAGGGCAGTAGTCGCTCTTCGGTCTCCAGCTGCAGTCGATTGATCTGGCAACCATTCTTCAGAACGTGGAAGTAAACCTCGATACACCAGCGCACGGCATACCATTCGACGACTGTAACGGCTTGGGCCAGGCCTTCCACCGGCAGGCTTGTCAGCAGCAACCACTCCAACGGCTCGACGCCCTCCGGCGGGTGCTCCTCGCAAGCCAGGACGGCATTGATCATGACCTCAGGCAAGCGATGCCCGACGCGGGACGGTGGTTGCAGCGTGAGACTGGCAGAGCGCAGAGTGACCTGCGCCAGGCGGGCGGGACGTTTCGGGCGCGCCCGTACCTCAACCTCGACTTGCCCCAGGCTTGGCGTCGCCGCCACAGAGGCCCACAGCTTGTCGGCAGCACCGCCCAGCACGCGGCGATCCTGTGCTGCGCGCACAATCCATTGCGCCCGTGTCGTCGCAGCGACGTCTTCATACTCGACGAACCACTCGTACAGATCACCTTCGGCGTCGGCGAGATTGACGACCTGGCTTTGCGGGAGCTGCCCCTGTAGCGCACAACTGCTCTGGTAGCTGTCGATCCAGCGTCGACTTTCCTTCTCGTCCACTCCTTTTCCGCGCCGCTCCTTGCGTGGGCTTGGCTCATCACGCTGCCACCACTCGGCCGCCACCACGCCCAGACAAACCCGCTCCGGTGTGAATGCCACGGTCGGATGGAGTCGGCGGGGATGCTTCTGCCTCTCCTTGATGGTGCCCACTCCCTTGGGGCCCAGATTCACCCACTTGTCTAGCTCGGTCGTGTCCTGGGCTAACAGCACCACGGGGCAGCACTCCATGCGCTGCAAGGTGGCATCCCGATGGGGGGCCAAAACTGTTTCGAAAGTGGCCTTCTCGTTATCGAAGAAACGGTAGGCCGCCATCGTCTCCGCCCAGCTCCGGCAAGCGGTAGGAATGCTGTTGCGTGGATCTGCACCCAACTGCTCCAGCAGCTTGGCGACACGCGCATTCAATCGCTCATCGCCCAGGTTTGCCGTGCGCATCTCTTCCTCAGCCCAGCTCGCGGATGACATCCCTGTACTCCCTCGGAAAACCTAAGATGGTGACTGAACTTGTGTATAACGACGAGCGCGTGAGCGTGGGAGCGATCAGAGGCGGGGCAGATTTGGCGCCTCACAGCAGCGCGTCGATCCCCGCCGGCTGGCCGCCGAACTCGTCCATGGCATCCAGCAGCGCGTCCCAGAAGTAGTTCGCCGAGGCGCGGTCGCAGAGGATGTGGAAACACGGCAGCTCGCCTTCCGGCAGATTGACGATGATGACGTTGATCCGCGCCGCCGAGGTCTGCGCCACCGCACCGACCGGGAAGGCCGCGGGGCTCAGGTCGACGCCGCAGAGCTTGGCCATCACCTCGGCGATGTGCGCGCCGGTGAGCAGCAGCCAGGCGTGGCTGTCCTGGCGCGGCAGCAGGTAGTTGGCCGTCGCGCCGAACTGCCAGTTGGCCTCCTCGGCGGCGATGCGCGCGCCGGCGTCGCGCAGGCTGCCGAGCAGCAGGTACTCGGTCTGCGACAGGCGCGCCACGTGGCTGCCGTCGGCCTGGGTCAGCGCCCGGTTGGGCGCCTCCGGCAGGGCATAGCCGCGCGCGGTGAGGTACTCGGCGGCCGCGGCGCCGCGAAAGCCGACGCGCGCCAGGTTGGTCAGGTCGAGCAGCGCGCAGCGTTGCAGCTGGGCGCTTTCGTCATGCTCGCCGTAGTGGGCGACTATCACGCTGTCGCCCAGGCGGCCGAGGGTGGCACCGGCCTGCTGGCGGTACAGCGGGCTGCGTTCGATGCATTGCTGGGCTTGCAGAGAGGCCATGATCACAGCTCCTGACGTTGGGTTTCGGGATCGAAGAACGGCAGCTTGACCACCGTCGCCTGCACCACCTGGCCGCCCTCGACGCGGATCGGGATCTGGCTGCCCGGCGCGCTCTGCTCGAAGGCGCAGTAGGCCAGGCCGATGATCTGGCCGAGGGTGGCGCTGTACTCGCAGGAGGTCACGTTGCCGCTGATGTCCGGCCCGTTGAGGACCAGGTGGCCTTCCAGCGGCTTGGTCGAGGTCGCCGGCAGGACGAAGCCGACCAGCTTGCGCTTGAGCGGCTGCGCCTCGAGGATTTCCACCGAGCGCTTGCCGACGAAGAACGGCTTGCTGCGCGCGATGGCCCAGCCCATGTCGATCTCGGCCGGGTGGGTCATGCCGTCGGTGTCCTGGCCGATGATCACGTGGCCCTTCTCCAGGCGCAGCAGACGCTGGGTCTCGACGCCGAACGGGCGGATCTCGTCCTTCTCGCCGGCCTGCATCAGCGCGTCCCACAGGTACTCGCCGTAGCGCGCCGGTACGTGGATCTCGTAGCCCAGTTCGCCGACGAAGCCGACCCGCAGCAGGCGCGCCGGGATGCCGGCGACCGTGCCCTGGCGCACGGCCAGGTAGGGGAAGCCCTCGGCGCTGAGGTCGACGTCCTGGCACAGCTTGCGCAGCACGTTGCGCGCGCGCGGCCCGGCCAGATTGACCGCGGCCAGCGCCGCGGTGACGTTGGTGATGTCGACGTCGAGGCGCCACTGCGCGTTCCACTTGAGCATCTGCTGGTAGATGCGGTCGACGCCGCTGGTGGTGGCGCTGACGTAGAAATGGTTGTCGGCGAAGCGCGCGCACACGCCGTCGTCGATCACCACGCCGTGCTCGTTGGTCATCAGCGCGTAGCGCGAGCGGCCGACCGGCTGCTTGGCGAAGGCGAAGGTGTACAGGCGGTTGAGCAGCTCGGCGGCGTCCGGGCCGCGCACGTCGAGGCCGCCGAGGGTGGAGACGTCGATGATGCCGACCTTCTCGCGCACGTGGCGCGCTTCGGCCTGCATGCACGCCTCGCGCTCCTCCGGCTTGCCGTAGTAGGCCGGGCGCTGCCAGACGCCGGCCGGCATCATCTTCGCGCCCAGCTCGACGTGGCGCTGGTGCATGGCGGTCTGCCGGTACGGGTCGAAGCCGCGGCCGGCGACGTGGGCCAGCTTCTCGGCGACGAACGGCGGGCGTGCGGTGGTCACCCCGGTTTCGCTGACGCTGCGGTTGGTGGCCTGGGCGACCAGGCGCGCGGTGGGCAGCGCCGAGTGGCGACCCTGCGACGGGCCCATGCCGACGGTGGAGAAGCGCTTGACCAGCTGCACGTCGCGATAGCCGTGGCGGGTGGCGTTGACGATGTCGCGCACCTGCAGGTCCTCGTCGAAGTCGACGAAGTCCTTGCCGTCCGGGTGCGGGAAGATCGGCCAGTCGTAGTTGACCCGCGGCTCGGCGACGAAGCTGGCCGGCGCCGCGTCCGCCTGCAGGCCGAGGCTGGCGCAGGCGGCGTTGGCCACCTGGGCGGCTTCGCGCAGCACGTTGTCGAGGGCGTGACGACCGTTGACCGAGCCGGCCACGCTCAGATTCTGCGGCAGGCCGCTGAGGGTGAAGGCGGCCTGGGCGTCGTCGTAGCTCAGCTTGCCGCCGGCCTGGCAGAGCAACTGGTAGACCGGCATGTAGCCGGCGGACATGCACAAGAGGTCGCAGTTGAGCTGCATGCCCTTGCCGGCCACCTGGCCCTTGCCGACGATGCGCCGCACGTCGACGCCGCTGACGTGGCGCATTCCCTTCTCGTGAAGCGCCTCGTACACGGTGCTGCCGCTGTGCAGCGCGACGCCGGCTTTTTTCAGCGTGGCGGCGAGGGCGGCATCGTCCGGTTGGGTGCGCATGTCGACCAGAGCGGCCACCACCGCGCCCGCATCCAGCAGGTCGAGGGCGGCGAGATAACCATCGTCGTTGCCGGTCAGTACCACTGCGCGCTGGCCCGGCTTGACCGCGTACAGCTTGATCAGGCGCTGCGCGGCGCTGGCCAGCATCACGCCCGGCAGGTCGTTGTTGCGGAACACCACCGGCTGGTCGAAGGCGCCGGCGGCGACGATGCACTGTTTCGCGCGCACCTTGTACAGACGGTTGCCCTGGATCACCGGCAGGAAGTTGTCGGTGAACCAGGCGTTGCAGGTGGCGTCCTTGAGGATGCGGATGTTCGGGTGGTTCTCCACCGCGTCGACCAGCTCGCGGCGCAGCTCGCCGGCGCGCTGGCCCTCGATGTCGAAGCGTGCCCAGGCCAGGGCGCCGCCCAGGTAGCTCTGCTGTTCGACCAGCAGCACCTTGGCGCCGGCGTTGGCGGCGTGCAGCGCGGCGGTGAGGCCGGCGGGGCCGGCGCCGACCACGGCGACGTCGACGAACAGGAAGGCCTTGTCGTGGTACTCGGGCTGGAACTGCAGATCCAGCACGCCGAGACCGGCCTTCTTGCGGATGATCGGCTCCCACACCTTCCAGATGCCCTTGGGCTTGTAGAAGGAGCGGTAGTAGAAGCCGACCGGCATGAACCTGGAGAACTTGCCGAGCAGGGCGTCGCGGTCGTTGTCCAGCGAACCGGCGAAGTTCTGCCCGGTCACGCTCAGGCCCTCGGCCAGCGGCTGCAGGTCGGCCAGCACGTTGGGTTCGCTGGGCAGCTGCACCAGGGTGTTGGCGTCCTGGCCGGCCATGGTCAGCGGGCCGCGCGGGCGGTGGTACTTGAACGAGCGCGACAGCAGCCAGCGGCCGTTGGCGGCCAGGGCGCTGGCGATGCTGTCGCCCGCGAAGCCCTGGTACGGCTTGCCGTCGAAGTCGAAGCGAAGCGGCTGATCGCGGTCGATCAGCAGGCCCATGGGTGCGGGCAGGCGGCTGTAAGCGGTCATGCGACGACCTCCTGGGGCTTGGCGGGCGCGGCGAAGTCGACCCGGCTGGTGAAGATTTCCTTGGGATCGAAGGTGCGCACGATCTCGTCGGTGACGGTGTGGCGTTCGGCGAGGAACCAGTAGCTGGAGGCGTTGTGCATCCACCACTCGACCACCAGGCCGGCGCGGTTGTCGCTGTTGAACACGTAGTCGGCCCACTCGGCGTCGCTGCAGGTGGCCGGGTCGGGCATCTGCTTGAATTCGCCGCCGTAGGTGAATTCGCTGATGTTGCGCGGACCGTTCAGGGGGCAGGGCATGATCTTCATCGCGGGTTCCTCAGTGGCTGGCGGCGGTGGCGCCCATTTCGTTGACCTGCTGGAAGGTCGAGAAACGCTCCAGGGCGAAGGGTGCGATCAGCTCCGGCGTCCTGCCGCCGCTGGCCACCAGTTCGGCCATGGTCTTGCCGCAGATCGGCGTCGACTTGAAGCCCCAGGTGCCCCAGCCGGCGTCGAGGTAGTAGTTGTCGATGGGCGAGCGGCCCATGATCGGGCTGTAGTCCGGGGTCATGTCGGTGATCCCCGCCCACTGGCGCATCAGCCTGGCGTTGGCCAGGAACGGGAACATCTCGATGGCGTGGGCCAGCAGGCCTTCCTTGAGGTCCAGGGTCGAGCGGGTGTTGTACAGCGGGTAGGGGTCGGAGCCGCCGCCGATCACCACCTCGCCGCGACCGGTCTGCTGCACGTAGCAGTGCAGCGCCGAGGAGCTGACCAGCGGGTCGAGGAACGGCTTGAACGGCTGGGTGACCATCGCCTGCAGCGGGTAGCTGTGGATAGGCGCGCGGATGCCCAGCTTGTTGAGCAGCAGCGAGCTGTGCCCGGCGATGGCCTGCACCGCGCAGCCGCACTTCACCGTGCCGCGGTTGGTCTTCACCGCCACCACCTTGCCGCGCTCGACCACGAAGTCCTGCACCTCGGTGAGCTGGTGGATCTCCACGCCGCGCTTGGCCGCCTGCTTGGCGTAGCCCCAGGCCACCGCGTCGTGGCGCGCGGTGGCGCCGTCGATGTGCCACAGACCGGCGAGCACCGGCAGGTGGCCGGGGTCGAGGTTGAGGGTCGGCACCAGCTCGCGGATCTGCTGGCGGTCGATCATCTCGGTACGCCCGCCGAAGTGCTTGTTGACCTCGGCGCGCTGGCGGAAGGCGCGCACCGTGGCATCGGTGTGCGCCAGGGTCAGCTGGCCGCGCTCGGAGTACATGATGTTGAAGTCGAACTCGTTGGACAGCTCCTTGAACAGCCGCACCGACTCGGCGTAGAACTTCACGCCTTCCGAGGTGAGGTAGTTGGAGCGGATCACCGCGGTGTTGCGCGCGGTGTTGCCGCCGCCCAGGTAGGCCTTCTCCAGCACCGCCACGTTGGTGATGCCGTGGTACTTGGCCAGGTAGTAGGCGGTGGCCAGGCCGTGGCCGCCACCGCCGATGATCACCACGTCGTAGGACGACTTCAGTTCCTTCGGCGCCGGCAGATCGACATCCACCGGGTAGTCCGAAGACAGGCCGTATTTCAGCAGGCTGAACGGCATGTGGCCTCCTCACCGGCCGCAGGGGCCGCATGCTTGGGTTGTTGCTGGCGCGCCGCGGTCACGGTGTTCTGCATCAGCAGGGCGATGGTCATCGGCCCGACGCCACCGGGTACCGGGGTGATCGCCGCGGTCAGCGGCTGCACCTTGGCGAAGTCGACGTCGCCGACCAGCCGGCTCTTGCCGTCTTCCTCGATGCGGTTGATGCCGACGTCGATCACCACCGCGCCGGGCTTGATCCACTCGGCGTCGATCATCCGCGGCCGGCCGACCGCGGCGACCACGATGTCGGCCTTGCGGCACAGCGCCTGCGGGTTCCTGCTGCGCGAGTGCAGCACCGTCACCGTGCAGTCGGCGGCCAGCAGCAGGGCGGCCATCGGCTTGCCGACGATGTTGGAGCGGCCGATCACCACCGCGTGCTTGCCGGACAGATCGCCCAGGGTGTCGCGCAGCAGGCGCATGCAGCCGGCCGGGGTGCACGGGGTGAGTACGTCGCGGCCCTGGCTGAGGCCGCCGACGTTCTCGCTGTGGAAGCCGTCGACGTCCTTGGCCGGGTCGATGGCCTGCAGCACCGCGGTCTCGTCGATGTGCCTGGGCAGCGGCAGCTGCACCAGGATGCCGTGCACGCCGGCATCGGCATTCAGCTCGGCGACCAGCGCCAGCACTTCGGCGGCGGATGCCGAGGCCGGCAGGCGATATTCCAGCGAGCGGATGCCCGCCTCGCCGGCGCGCAGCACCTTGTTGCGCACGTAGACGTGGCTGGCCGGATCGTCGCCGACCAGCACCACCGCCAGCGCCGGCTCGATGCCCCGGGCCTTGAGGGTGATGACATCGGCGGTCACTTCGGCGAGGACCTGGGCGGCGACGGCCTTGCCGTCGATCAGTTGGCCGGGCGTGCTCATCGGAAGATCACCGTCTTGTCGTGGTTGAGGAACACGCGGTGCTCCAGGTGGTACTTGACCGCCTTGGACAGGGCCACGGTCTCGGTGTCGCGGCCGACGGCGACCAGGTCGTCCGGTGCGTAGTTGTGGTCCACGCGCTGCACTTCCTGCTCGATGATCGGGCCCTCGTCGAGGTCGGCAGTGACGTAGTGGGCGGTGGCGCCGATCAGCTTCACGCCGCGCTCGAAGGCCTGGTGGTAGGGCTTGGCGCCCTTGAAGCCGGGCAGGAACGAGTGGTGGATGTTGATGGCGCGGCCCGATAGTTGCTTGCACAGATCGTCGGAGAGGATCTGCATGTAGCGCGCCAGCACCACCAACTCGGTCCTGGTCTCGTCGACGATCTTCATCAGCTCGGCTTCCTGCTGGGCCTTGGTCTCTCTGGTCACCGGCAGGTAGATGAAGCGGATGCCCTCGCGCTCGGCCATCGGCCGCAGGTCGAGGTGGTTGGAGACCACGGCGGTGATCTGCATGTGCAGCTCGCCCTTCTGGTGGCGGTACAGCAGGTCGGACAGGCAGTGGTCGAACTTGCTGACCATCAGCAGCACGCGCATCGGCTGGCTGGTGTCGTGCAGTTCCCAGTTCATGGCGAACTTGCCAGCGACATCGACGAAGCCCTGCTCGATCACCGCGATATCGCCCTTGAGGCCGGCGTTGAAGCGGAACACCGCACGCATGAAGAAGGTGCCGCTGACCTCGTCGTCGAACTGCGCCATCTCGCTGATGTAGCAGCCGTGGTCGGCGAGGAAGGTGGTCACCGCGGCGACGATCCCGGACGTCGCCGGGCAGCTGATCTTGATCACGTACTGGTTCGGAGCGTGTTGCATGTCGAGTCCTCGGGGTATGGAGGCAGCGGTTGCAAGGCGAAAAGTTCGTCGGTGAAGCCCGATTTCATTCCTGAATATTTTTGACTGTGGGGAATATATTTTTCTCTGTGGTGTTTTTATAAGCGAAGGTGGATGGGGCCGTCCATAGCTGCTGTGAAATTTTTTATCTTGAAGGGAATTTTATTCGAGAGGCCTGCCGGCCCTGCCAGGAGTGCGCGGGGCAAGCAAAGTCGGGTGGAGACGAGGCGGGGAAGGGGACGCGGCCAGGGCAGGCGCAGCAACGGCTGGAGCAGCAACGGCAAGGAGCGAATGAATTCGCTCCGGCAGGGGAGGGCAGATGTTCTGTCGTGCGTGGGGTTACCTGGTCGGCCTCATGCGCCGGCCCTGGGCGAGCAGCGGGATCAGCGCCGCTGCAACTCCCCCGCCACCTGCTGGATCTGCTGGCGCAGCCAGCGGCGCAGGCGGTCGGCGTCGGTGCGTTCGTGCCAGATCTGCATCAGCTCGACGCGCGGCAGCTCGATGGGCAGCGGGTGGATGACGAGGTCGGGATCGCGCTCGGCGGCTTCCTCGGCGATGGGGCGCAGGCAGGTGAGCAGCAGGTCGGTGCCGCGGATCAGCCGAGAGGGGGCGATGAAGCTGGACAGCCCGGCCGCCACCCGCCGACTCAGGCCGCGCGCCTCCAGGGCGCGGTCGACCACGCCGTGCAGGTCGCCGGTCAGGGTGGTCAGCAGGTGCTCGCAGGCGACGAAGGCGGCCAGGTCGAGGCCGCCGGCCAGCCGGCTGTTGTGCCTGGAGGCCAGCACCACGAAGTCCTCGCCGAACAGGCGCTGCTGGCGGAAGGTGTCCGGCAGGTTGGCGTAGAAGCCGGCGATGGCCAGGTCGCAGGTGCCCTTCTCCAGCTCCTCGCGCGGCAGCTGGCCGCGGGTGTTGTGGGTGATCAGCACCAGGTTGGGCGCCTGGGCGCGCAGCTGCGGCAGCAGGCGCGGCAGCAGGGTCTGCTCGATGAAGTCGGTGGTGTACAGGTGGATGCGCTCGGCGCGGGCGAGGAAGTCGCGGCCTGCGCAGTGGTCGTAGAAGGCTTCCAGCTCGCCGACCAGGCGCTGCACGGTCGGCGCCAGCTCATGGGCGCGCGGCGTCGGCGTCAGCCCGCGCGGCGCGCGCACGAACAGCGGGTCGCCGAACTCGTGGCGCAGCTTGTTCAGCTTGTGGCTCAGCGCCGGCTGGCTGAGCGCCATGCGCGCCGCGGCCAGCGAGGCGTTGCGCTCCTGGTAGAGCACATGGAAGGCCAGCAGCAGGTTAAGGTCCTTGTTGGCGATATTCATTTGTTGAATACCTCAGATCGAAGCTTTCGAATTATCGAATCTTAGCCGGCGGCCTATGATGCCCACCACACGATCCACCGGCCCCATGGCCCGCACTGGAGACCTCGATGAAGATCCTGATGGTGCTCACCTCCCACGACCGGCTGGGCGACACCGGCCACAAGACCGGCTTCTGGCTGGAGGAATTCGCCGCGCCCTACTACGTGTTCAGGGACGCCGGCGCCGAAATCGTCCTGGCCTCGCCCAGGGGCGGCCAGCCGCCCATCGACCCGAAGAGCAGTGATCCCGGCGCACAGACCGCCGCCACCCGCCGCTTCGCTGAGGACGCCGCGGCGCGTGCCGCACTGGCCAGCACCCTGAGCCTCGATCAGGTACGCGCCGAGGACTTCGACGCGCTGTTCTATCCCGGCGGCCATGGCCCGCTGTGGGATCTCGCCGAGGATGCCCGCTCGGTGGCGCTGATCGAGCGCTTCCAGGCGCTCGGCAAGCCGGTCGGCGCGGTCTGCCACGCCCCGGCGGTGCTGCGCCACGCCAGGGGCGCCGACGGCCAGCCGCTGGTCAGGGGCCGCCAGGTCACCGGCTTCAGCAACAGCGAGGAGGACGCCGTGCAGCTCACCGACGTGGTGCCCTTCCTGGTCGAGGACATGCTCAAGGCCAATGGCGGCCACTACAGCAAGGCCGCCGACTGGCACAGCCACGTCGCCGTCGACGGCCTGCTGGTCACCGGGCAGAACCCGGCCTCCTCGGACGCCAGCGCCGAGGCATTGCTGAAGCTGCTCGGCCACTGACTCGAACCTGCCCACGATCTGCTGCGCGTCGGCCATGCTGCGTTGAAATCGGTTTCGGAATGCTCATTTGCAGCCAGCAAACTCCGCTTCCTCAACCGATTTCGCGGCGCCGCCGAGGCCTTGCCTGGCTCTAGCTCGCGAGATCGTGAGCAGGTTCTAGCCCTTCGCGCCGGCCCCGCCACCGGGCCGGCGCTCCGCTCCATCCCCCGTTCATCCCGGTTCACGAGACGTTTCCGCATGTCCGCACTGTTTTCCCCGTTCCAGCTCAAAGACGTCACCCTGCGCAACCGCATCGCCGTGCCGCCGATGTGCCAGTACAGCGCCACCGACGGCCTGATCAACGACTGGCACCTGCACAACTACGCCAGCATCGCCCGCGGCGGCGCCGGGCTGGTGATCGTCGAGGCCACCGCCGTCGCCCCCGAGGGGCGCATCACCCCGGCCTGCGCCGGGTTGTGGAACGACGCCCAGGCCGAAGCCTTCGCCCCGGTCGCCCGCGCCATCAAGGCCGCCGGTGCGGTGCCGGGCATCCAGATCGCCCACGCCGGGCGCAAGGCCAGCGCCAACCGCCCGTGGGAGGGCGACGACCACATCGCCGAAGGTGACGAGCGCGGCTGGCAGACCATCGCCCCCTCGGCGATCCCCTTCGGCGCCCACCTGCCCAAGGTGCCGCAGGCGATGAGCCAGGGCGACATCGCCCGCGTGCAGGCCGACTTCGTCGCCGCCGCGCGCCGCGCCCGCGACGCCGGATTCGAGTGGCTGGAGCTGCACTTCGCCCACGGCTACCTGGCGCAGAGCTTCTTCTCGCCGCACTCCAACCAGCGCGACGACCAGTACGGCGGCAGCCTGGCCAACCGCAGCCGCTTCCTGCTGGAAACCCTCGCCGCGGTGCGCGAGGTGTGGCCGGAGCACCTGCCGCTGACCGCGCGCTTCGGCGTGATCGAGTACGACGGCCAGGACGAACAGACCCTCGAGGAGTCCATCGAGCTGGCCAAGGGCTTCCGCCGCGGCGGCCTGGACCTGCTCAACGTCAGCGTCGGCTTCACCATTCCCGAGGCCCGCATCCCGTGGGGGCCGGCCTTCCTCGCGCCGATCGCCGAGCGCGTGCGCCGCGAGGCGGAACTGCCGGTGGCCTCGTCCTGGGGCATCGACAGCCCGGCCAACGCCGAGCGCGTGGTCGCCGAGGGGCAGATGGACCTGGTGATGGTCGGCCGCGCCCACCTGGCCAACCCGCACTGGCCGCTCAAGGCCGCCCAGCAGCTCGGTGTCGAGCGGCCGACCTGGGTGCTGCCGGCGCCCTATGCGCACTGGCTGGAACGCTACCGGGTCGCCGAGTGAGGGGAGGGCAAGCGATGACCGTCTATGTGATCGCCCGCGTGCAGGCCAGAACCGAGCACCGTGCCGAGGTGGAAGCCGAGCTGCGCCGCATGGTCGCGGCGAGCCGCGCCGAGCCGGGCTGCCTGCGCTACGACCTGTTCGCCGACCAAGGCGGCGGCGCCGGTTTCTCGCTGGTCGAGGCCTACCGCGACGAAGCCGCGCTGGAAGCTCACCGCGCCAGCGCCCACTACCAGGCCTACCGTGGCCGCACCGGCGACTGGCTGGCGACGCCGACCAGCGTGCAGGTGCTGCAGGCGCTGGATGCCTGCGCGTAACGCGCGGCAGGCAATGGCCGGGCTGGGCGGCGGCTGATCCGGCGCCTGCCCGGCCGGGTCAGAACACCAGTGCGTGATGGATGGGATGCTCCTCCGCGTACTTCACCCGCAGCCAGTCGAACAGGGTGCGGGTGAAGGTCTTGCTGCCGGCGCGCAGCTCCATGTACAGCTCGCACTCCGCGCGGTCGTCCTCGCGCAGCGCGGCCAGCTCCTGGCGGTTGGCCGGTTCGGCGAGCTGGCGCAGGAAGCCCTCGTAGAGGGCGAAGATCTCCCGCGTCCTGCGCTCCACCTCCGCGCACGACTTCTGCAGCGGCCCGCTGGCGCTGGCGATGGCGTGCAGGCGCTCCAGCGCGGGCAGCTCGAGCAGGGCGAGCAGCCGCTCGATGCGCGCATCGCGGGCCGGCTCGCCGGCGGTCTCGGCGATGGCGATGATCGCCGCGAAGTACAAGAGCTTGCGCGAGAACTTCAGCTTGATGCTGCGCAGCCCCCAGGCCTTCTGGTCCACGCAGGCCTTGTGCTGCACGTCGGTGGTGATGGTCCGGTAGTAGCGGATCACGTCGTTGAGCAGGAAGCGCGAGATCGACTTGTCCGGGCTGCCCTTGCAGATGTACGCCTCCATCAGCTGCCGGCGCAGGCGGGCGAACGACACGTCGCCGAACAGGCTGCGCCCCTCCAGCAGCAGCGCCATGCGCCGGGTCAGCGACTGGTTGCTGTCCTGGCTGCCGCCGATGTGCTCCACCAGCTGGCGGAAGTCCTGGGTCGCCGCGCCGCCGAACATGCCCGAGTCGCCGGTCGGACGGGCGATGTGGCGCTCGATCACCTGCCTGATCTCCGCCTGTTCCTCGACTATCTCCACTGTGCTGCAACCGTCGAGCAGGATGAACCAGTCGAGGTCGGACTCCGCGCAGGCCTCGTCGCGCCCGTAGGAGCCGGTGGCCACCACGCACAGGCGCTCGCACTGCGGGCTGCCGGCCAGTGCCGCGTGCAGCTCGGCGCGCAGCTGGCGCAGCACCTCCCCGCTGTGCCGGCGGGCGCGGGCGATATGCGGATAGCCGGCGAGAAAGTCGCCATAGCCCGGGGCGCGTTGCTCGGGCGGCGCCGCGTCCGCCGACAGCTTCGCCAGCAGCGCCCCGGCCTGCGCCTGCTGGCGGCCGCGCACCTGGCGGTAGCGGCTGGCGAGCGGCTGCTCGTGGTCGACGAAGTAGCCGCGGAACTCGATCTCGAACGGCCCGTCGTCCAGCCAGGCGGGCAGCTGCCCGTGCCTGAGCCGGGCGAGGCCGGCGAACAGCGCCGGATGGCGCTCCTGCCAGCAGCGCTCGCCGACCAGGAAATCCTCCTCGGCGAGCGCCGGCGCGGCGGCGAAGAACTGCCGGCAGGCGCGGTCGGCGAGGATGCCCAGCGGCTGGCCGATGAACTGGGTGTAGACCAGGTTCTTGCGCTCCCAGAACTCGTCGAGCAGTGCCAGCGCCGCGGCATCGCGGTGGCTGTCGAGCAGCGCGGCGCGCGTGCAGGCCAGCCGGCACAGCGGCGGCAGCTCCGGCGCCAGGCAGTCGAGGGTACGGGCGATGGCATCGAGGGTGTCGACGTTCAGCGCACTGGCGAACAGGTCGCCGCCCGCCGTGGCGGCGACCCTGCCGCCCAGCAGGTCGAGGAGGAACGGCAGGTCGGCCACCCCGCGCAGCAGGGCGTGCAGCTCGCGGCCAATGGTGGCCTCGCCCCGGATGATCCGCGCCCCCAGCTCGTGGTGGCCGTAGCCGCAGCATGCGCGCAGCACCGGCTCGGCGCTGTGCGACAGCGGCGGGTGGCCGATGTCGTGGAGCAGGGCGGCGATCAGCAGATGGCGGCGCAGGTCGGCATCGTAGCCGCGGGCGCTGGCGACGTAGCTGGCCAGCGCGGCGACGTGCAGGGAATGGGCGGCGCGGCTGCGCTGGGCGGCGGGCGGGAACGGCCGGTGGCTGTAGTCCAGCGCGCCGAGGAAGGCGACGTCGTGCAGGCGGCGGAAGGCATCGGTCGCCATCAGCGCCATCACCAGCGGATCGCGGGCGGTGGCGTCGAGCCAGGCGGCGAGGTCGGCATCCCTGGCGGTCGTGCTTTCACTCCAGGACAGGCTGGCAGCTGTGGTCATGGGCGCGCCGTGGTGGTTTTGGGGGAGGCGAATCAGAAAGCTAGCACAGCGCGCAGGCTGTCGCGGCGAGCCGTCCGGCGATGCGGCAAGCGGCGGTTTGCGGTCCCTCGCGGGCGGCATTCCCGGCCGGTGCCACTCGGTCTCACACCACGTAGAGCTGCACCGCGGTGAAGTGCAGGGTGCTGCCGCCGATCACGAACAGGTGCCAGATGCCGTGCCAGTGGTGGAAGCGGTCGTCGAACACGAAGAAGACGATGCCGACCGTGTAGCAGAGGCCGCCGGCGAGCAGCCAGGCAAAGCCCGCAGGGCCGAGCGATGCGGCCAGCGGCTTGATCGCCACCACGGCAATCCAGCCCATCAGCGCGTAGATCACCAGCGACAGCACCCGCGCCTCGGAGCGCGGCCTGAGTTCCTGCAGCATGCCGACCAGCGCCATGCCCCACACCAGCCCGAGCAGCGTCCAGCCCAGCGGGCCGCCGAGGCTGAGCAGGCAGAACGGCGTGTAGCTGCCGGCGATCAGCAGGTAGATGGACAGGTGATCGAGCTTGCGCAGCACCGCCTTCGCCCGGCCGCGCACGCTGTGATAGACGGTGGAGACGACGTATAGCAGCACCAGGCTGCCGCCGTAGACCGCAACGCTGCCGATCTTCAGCGGTTCGCCCTCCCACAGCGCCTGCACCAGCAGGCACAGCGCGCCGATGCTGGCCAGCACCGCGCCGACCAGATGGGTCCAGGCATTGAAGCGTTCACCGTGGTACATGGTCCCTCCCTCACGCATCCAGACCTGCATGAGGGCTCCGCAGTTGCGGCCATGCACTGCGGGCCGTAGCTACAAGTTCAGCACAAGCCGGGCGGCGTGCCAGGGACGGAGGAGGGCCGGCGGTCGTCTCATTTGCGCAGGCGCCCGCGCGTGCTGTGCTTGCGTGCGTGCGCACCGGCCGCCGCGGCTTTCACCAGCCGCTGGAAGGTGGGGCATTCGGCATGGCTGGGGGCCGGGCAGGCAGCGGCATGGCGCAGGCCCCGGCTCATGGCCTGCAGGCGCTTGATGGTCGCGTCGAGTTCGTCGGCCTTGGCCGCGAGCAACTGCCGGTCGATATCGGGCTCGCCGTTGGCGCCGAACATCGAGCGTATTTCCTCCAGGGTGAAGCCCGCCGACTGCCCGAGGGAGATCAGCGCCAGCTGGTCGAGTATCTGCGGCGCAAAGCGGCGCCGCTCGCCGGGCTGGCCGAGCGATGCGATCAGCCCCTTTTCCTCGTAGAACCTCAGCGTCGATGCCGGCACGCCGGAGCGTTTGGCCACGTCAGCGATATCCACGGAAACCCCCTTGACCTCAAGTTCGCTTGAACTTCTATAGTCGCCTTGAACCCTTCACCGGTCAATCTGAGCGAGGTAATCATGGGACACCTGTTGCACGACATCATCCTGGCCGCCGGAATCGGTATCGGCGCCACCGCGGTCATGGACATCTGGCTGACGTTCCTCAAGTCCAGGGGCGTCAAGACGCTCGACTTCGCCTTCATCGGCCGCTGGGTCGGGCATCTGGCACGGGGCAGGCTGAGGCACGCAGCGATTGCCAAAGCGCAACCGATCAGCGGCGAACTCGCCCTCGGCTGGCTGATGCACTACGTCACCGGCATCGCCTTCGCCGGCCTGCTGCTCGGCATCGCCGGCATGGACTGGGCTCGCAGCCCGACCCTGTTGCCCGCACTGCTGGTCGGCGTCGGCACGGTAATCGTCCCCCTGTTCGTGATCCAGCCCGCCATGGGCGCCGGCTTCGCCGCCGCCAGAACGCCCACCCCGCTGAAGAACTGCATCAGAAGCCTGGCCAATCACGCGGTCTTCGGCCTGGGGCTCTACCTGAGCGCCGTCCTGCTGGCCTGGCTCCTGCGCTGAAGCCGAACACCATCACCCCCCTACTGGAGAGCGAGCAATGAACAAGATCGCAGTCATCTACCACAGTGCCCACGGTCATACCGAATACATCGCCAGCAGCGTTGCCGAGGGAGCCGGCAGCGTTGCCAATACCGAAGTCCAGCTGCTGCAGGCGCAGCAGCTCGCCACGGCTCCGGACGAACTGCTCGGCTTCGACGGCTTCATCCTCGGCTCCCCCACCTACCTGGGTGGCGTGTCCGCCCCGGTCAAGGCCTTCATGGACGCCACCGGGGGCCTGTGGCGCGCCCAGCGGCTGCGCGGACGGCTGGCGGCGGGCTTCACCGTGTCGGCGTTGCCGGCCGGCGACAAGCAGTCGACGCTGATGTCGATGTTCGTGTTCTGCATGCAGCACGGCATGCTCTGGGTCGGCAATCCGATCCTGCCGGAACAGCACCTGGGTGTGCCCTACGACGAAGCGGCCAACCGGCTCGGCTCCTGGTCCGGCCTGATGGCCCAGGCCGAGAAGGCGTCGCCCGCCCAGGCGTTCGCCCCCGGCGACATCAAGACGGCGCGGATGTTCGGCAGGAACTTCGCCGAAACGCTGCACCGTCTGCGCCGCGCTGAGCCGTGCGGCCAGAACCCGGAGGCCGCCCGATGATTCCCAGAAAATACAGCCAGGTCCTGTTCGCCCTGATCCTCTCCGGACTCATGTCGCTGATGGTGTCGGGAATCGCCACCCTGCGCGCCGTGGGGCCGGTTGCCGACTTCGGCGCGCTGTGGATCAGCGCCTGGCTGACCGCCTGGCTGTTCGCCTTTCCGCTGGTGCTGGTCATCGCGCCGCTGGCGCGGCGGGCGGTCGAGTCGCTGGTAGCGAAGCCGTAGGGCACAGCCCGGCGGGATCTGCGCTCTGCTCCAGCAGCACCTCCATGCCGGGCATGGCTATCACCGTCTGCCCCGGCTGGCGCGGACGGTCACGGCGATTCGATCAATTCGGACCAGTCTGCAAGTTGCGGTTTTAAATTGAATGAAATCAACGGCTTGAGAATTGATTGCGGAATGATAATCTCGCCGACAGGCGATATTTCCCTTTCGGGAGGAGTTTTATGAAAATAAAACTATACATTCTCAGGAAGTAGCGTATATTCGCCTCACTGCTTTGCGATTGCCACTTCGATACTCAGTTTGATGCTTCAACGCCTCATCTCCCTGGTTCGTTTTGCTATTAGCTTCTCAGTCTCGGCCTGAATTTTTCAGCGTCGCAGTCTTAATTTACCCTGGAGATACAGCATGTCTACTCGTCAAACTGGTACCGTCAAGTGGTTCAACGATGAAAAAGGTTTCGGCTTCATCACCCCGGCTGATGGCAGCGCCGACCTGTTCGTTCACTACCGCTCGATCGAAAGCGCAGGCTTCAAAAGCCTGAGCGAAGGCCAATCCGTCTCTTTCGTGCCGACCAAAGGCCAGAAAGGGATGCAGGCTGATCAGGTTCAAGTCAACTAAGACGCCTGATTTAAAAAAAGCCCCGCAATGCGGGGCTTTTTTTCGTCTGGAATAATCTGAACCCTGCCGGGAAGAGCAGGATGGACAGAACTTTCTGGAGCACGACCGACCGCCAGCCTGCACTTTGCTGGCGGTCAGCCCGGCAATTGAATCTGTCCCTTTGCTTGTGTGCCTTTATTTGTCGTCAGCCGAGGAAGGCCAGCGGCATCAGCGCAACCCGGCGACGATCTCGAAGCTGCGCAGGCGGTGTTCGGGCTGGTAGATGTCGCCGGTGAAGATCAGCTCGTCGGCGCCGGTCTGCTCCAGCAGCACCTCCAGGCGGGCGCGCACCTTCTCCGGTCCGCCGATCACCGCCAGGCCGAGGAAGTCGCCCACCGCCGCCTGCTCGCGGGGCTGCCAGCGGCCGGCCATGCTCTGCACCGGCGGGCGCAGCACCAGGCTCTCGCCGCGCATCAGCGCCAGCACGCGCTGGTAGGCGGTGGTGGCGAGGAACTCGGCCTCCTCGTCGCTCGGCGCGGCGATCAGCGGCACGCCGACCATGGCGTAGGGCCTGTCGAGCGCCGCCGAGGGCTGGAAGTTGTCGCGGTAGATGCGCAGCGCCTGGTGCAGGTAGCGCGGCGCGAAGTGCGCGGCGAAGGCGTAGGGCAGGCCCATCTGCGCCGCCAGCTGGGCGCTGAACAGGCTGGAGCCGAGCAGCCAGAGCGGCACGTTGCTGTCCACGCCGGGCATGGCGATCACCGCCTGCCCCGGCTGGCGCGGACCGAGCAGCATCTGCAGTTCGGCGACGTCCTCGGGGAAGTCGTCGGCGCTGCCGCTGCGCTCGCGGCGCAGGGCGCGGGCGGTCTGCGGATCGGCGCCCGGCGCGCGGCCGAGGCCCAGCTCGATGCGCCCCGGATAGAGCGCGGCGAGGGTGCCGAACTGCTCGGCCACTACCAGCGGCGCATGGTTGGGCAGCATGACCCCGCCGGAGCCCAGCTTCAGGGTCGAGGTGCCAGCGGCCAGATAACCGAGCAGCACGGCGGTCGCCGAGCTGGCGATGCCCTCCATGTTGTGGTGCTCGGCCACCCAGAAGCGCGAGAAGCCGAGCCGCTCGGCGTGCTGCGCCAGCGCCAGCGAACGGCGCAGCGCCGGTCCCGGGCCGACGTCGTCGTCGCGTAGCGGCGCCAGGTCGAGGATGGAAAACGGGGTGGTGGACAGCTTGCTCATACAGCCTCCAGAAGTCGTCCCAGCTTTATGGGGGCGGATGGGGGAAAGGCAAGGCTGGGGGGAAGCGCAGGAATCAGGGACAGGCCACGGTTTCGCCAGCCGCAGGGTGGGCAACTGCCGCAGGCATTGCCCACCTTGGAGGTTGTGCCCGGCACCGCGGTAGAAAATCGCTGCGCGAGTTTTCTACCCTACCTGCGCGACACAGCCCGCTTTGCGCGGGCCGTGTCGTTATTGCAAACGGGCGCGCAGACCTACTTCAGCATGAACCCGGCAAAGAACTGGCTCAGCTCGGCATGGGCATCGAGCGGCAGGATGTTGGCGATGTGCTGGTCCGGACGTACCACCACCATGCAGCCCTGCGCCCGGTCGATGCCGCGCTGCGCGAAGACGTCGTGCGCCGCGCTGGTCTGGAAGACCTTTTCGTAATCGCGCAGGCCGTACTTGCCCTTGGCGGGCCAGAGAAAGTCCGGCAGGGCGTCGATGGCCAGATCCTGCTGCTGGAACACCGCGTAGACATCGATCACCGCGTCGACATCCGCCCCGGCCGGGGTGTACTGCTTCACCGGCGAGCTGTCCGCGTTGGCCAGGAACTCGACCAGCCTGGCCGACTTGGAGGTCGCATCCAGCGGGCTGGGCGCATCGGCGAAGATGAAGATGCGCCAGCGGCCATCGGCCTTGTTCAGGTGCCCCAGATGCACCGGGCAACCATCCGCCACGCGCACGGCCTGGGCGGAATGGAAGCGCTGCCCGATCGGGAAGCCGGTCGCCAGCGCCTGGTGCGCATGCCCCGTGCACAGCCAGGATTCGTCGTAGCCGATCGAGGTGCCGGCGATGAAGCCGTTCTGCCGGGCGATGAACTTCTCGATCTCGGCAGTGCTGGTCTTCGCCGCGGTGGCGTCCTTGTTGGCGCGGGTGGCGACCAGCGCCGACATTTCGCGGTCGGCGTTGATCAGCATGAAGGCCACCTTGCGGCGCTCGGTGGCGTAGGTCTGCAGCAGTTTCGGCTGCGCCTTGCCCTGCAGCACCGCCGCCAGCTTCCAGCCCAGGTTGAAGGTGTCCGGCAGCGAGGTGTTCAGGCCCCAGCCGCCTTTCGGGCTGTGGGTATGGCAGGCGTCGCCGGCGACGAAGGCACGCGGAATCAGGTTGTCCGGATTGCCCACCGGGGTGTCGTCGAAGCGCTCGGCCACGCGCTGGCCGACTTCATAGATGGACCACCAGGCGACTTCCTTCACGTCCACCTGGTACGGATTCATGATCAGCTTGGCCTTGGCGATGACGTCATCGACGCTCATGTTCAGCTGCGAAGCCCGCTGATCCTTGCCCAGCAGGTCGAGCTCGACATACAGGCGCACCAGATAGCCGCCCTCGCGCGGCACCAGCATCACCGCGCCGTTGTCCTTCGACTGGATGAAGCTCTTCACCCGGATATCCGGGAAGTCGGTGGCCAGCAGCACATCCATCACGCCCCAGGCCTTGTTGGCCGAGTCGCCCTGCAGCTCGATGCCGAGGTTCTTGCGCACCGCACTGCGGGCGCCATCGCAACCCACCACGTAGCGGGCCTTGATGGTTTCGACCTTGCCCGACTGGCCGGCATCGTTGCGCTCGAAGGTCGCGGTGATCGGATAGGCGTGCAGATCCTGGGTCAGGCTCTGATCCACCACCAGCTCCAGCAGGCGGCGGTTGTAATGCGGCACCAGATGGGTGACCGAATGCGCCATGCCGTCGAGCAGGATGTCGTGCAGGCGCGCCTGGTTCACCACGCAGTGGGTGAACTCGGACAGCCCCAGCCGCGCATCCGGCACCTTGTGGGTGCGCTTGATGTGCTGCGGATTCTGCGCATCCGGCTCCCAGAAGGCGTTCTGGTGCAGCTGGTAGGCTTCCTTCGCCAGCAGCTCGCTGCTGTTGAAGGCTTCCATGATTTCCATGGTGCGGCAGGAAATACCATCCGCCTGGCCAAACAGCATGGGCCCGGACTTCTGCTCGACGATGCAGGTCCTGATATCGGCAAAATCCGCCAGCTGCCGCGCCAGCGCCAGACCCGCCGGGCCACAACCGACGATCAGCACATCGACCTCTTTCGGCAGATCGACCATCGGCGGCGGCGCTGCAGGCTCACGCGCTGCATCGGGAATCTGGTAGTTGCCGGGCTTGAAGCCGTTCAGATGGTATTGCATGAGCAGAATCCTCTTGTCGTTGTTGTCGACTGAGCGCACGTCAGGACGCCGTTACGCTGTTTTGACACTGAGCAACAGCATAGGTCGACAAGAGACACTGCCGTGTCCCCTGAAAATGGGGACACGGGGTGGGGGAGTGGTTTGCCGGTAGCGAATCACTGGCCCGGTCCGGAACAGGGCACCGGGATTGCTGGAAAACCGCTGCGCGAGTCTTCGCCCCTGCGCCTGAACCCCAGACGCTCCGCGTCCAGCCGCGGGAGCGGCCGGTGCGCTAGAATCGCCGCTTTTGCGCACTCAGGGAGTACAGGGAAGTGATCGAGGCAAAAGTCGAGGCGTACATCGCGCGCTGGGGTGGCGGGATCAGTCATGGCGGCAACGAGCGCGCCAACCTGCAGATGTTCGTCACCGAGCTGTGCACCCTGCTCGACCTGCCGCAGCCCGACCCGGCCGGCGCGCAGCGCAGCGACAACGCCTACGTGTTCGAGCGCAGCGTCACCGAGCTGTTCGCCGACGGCGGCAGGACCACCCGCTCGCTCGACCTCTACCGGCGCGGCTGCTTCATCCTCGAAGGCAAGGACACCGGCAAGCAGACCGGCAGCGACGGCTGGGACGCCGCCATCGACAAGGCGCGCAAGCAGGCCGAGAACTACGCCCGCGCCTTGCCGGCCGAGGAGGGCCGCCCGCCGTTCGTCATCGTCGTCGACGTCGGCAAGTCCTTCGCCCTGTACTCCGAGTTCAGCCGCTCGGGCGGCAACTACGTGGCCTTCCCCGACGCACGCAGCCACAAGATCGCCCTGGAGAAGCTGCGCGATGCGGACACCCGCGAGCTGCTGCGCAAGGTCTGGCTGGAGCCGCTCGGCCTCGACCCGACCCGCTACGCCGGCAAGGTCACCCGCGCCATCGCCGACCAGCTCGCCCGGCTGGCCAAGTCGCTGGAGGACAGCGGCCACAGCGCCGAGCAGGTCGCCGGCTTCCTGATGCGCTGCCTGTTCACCATGTTCGCCGAGGACGTGGAACTGCTGCCGGCGCGCGGCTTCACTGAGCTGCTGGAGCGCCTCAAGACCAAGCCCGAATCCTTCTGCCGCCAGCTGCGCAGCCTGTGGCAGACCATGAACAGCGGCGGCTTCGCCCCGGCGCTGGATGCCGACGTGCTCAGGTTCAACGGCGGGCTGTTCGCCGCCGCCGAGGTCATCGAGCTGAACGCCGAACAGGTCGAACTGCTCGCCCAGGCCGCCAAGGCCGACTGGCGCTACGTCGAGCCGGCGATCTTCGGCACCCTGCTGGAGCGCGCCCTCAACCCGCGCGAGCGGCACAAGCTCGGCGCCCACTACACCCCGCGCGCCTACGTCGAGCGCCTGGTGCTGCCGACCATCATCGAGCCGCTGCGCGCCGAATGGGCGGACGTGCAGGCCGCGGCGCTGACCTACAAGCAGCAGGGCAAGGAGAAGGAAGCGGTCGCCGAGATCCGCGCCTTCCAGCACCAGCTGTGCCAGACCCGCGTACTCGACCCGGCCTGCGGCAGCGGCAACTTCCTCTACGTCACCCTCGAACACATGAAGCGCCTGGAGGGCGAGGTGCTGGAAGTGCTCGGCAGCCTGGTCAAGTCCGGCTCCTTCGAGCTGGAGGGCCTGACCGTCGACCCGCACCAGTTCCTCGGCATGGAGATCAACCCCCGCGCGGCGAAGATCGCAGAGATGGTGCTGTGGATCGGCTACCTGCAATGGCACTTCCGCACCTACGGCAAGGTCAACCCGCCCGAGCCGGTGCTGCGCGACTTCCACAACATCGAGCACCGCGACGCGCTGATCGCCTACGACGCCGTGGAGCTGGTCACCGATGAAAGCGGCAAGCCGCTGACCCGCTGGGACGGCATTAGCTACAAGCCCAGCCCGATCACCGGCGAGCCGATCCCCGACGAGGCGGCGCAGGTCGAGCAGTACCGCTACCTCAACCCGCGCAAGGCCGAATGGCCGCAGGCGGATTACATCGTGGGGAATCCGCCGTTTATCGGTGCCTCCACCATGCGCCGCGCCCTGGGCGACGGTTATGTGGATGCGGTGCGCGGCACCTGGCCGGAAGTGCCAGAGTCGGCGGATTTCGTCATGCACTGGTGGCATATCGCGGCGGAAAGCGTGCGTGCCGGTAAGGTGCGGCAGTTCGGCTTCATCACCACCAACAGCATCAAGCAGACTTTCAACCGCCGCGTGATCGAAACCCAGCTCGGTGCGAAAAATCCGCTGGTGCTAGCTTTTGCCATTCCCGACCATCCGTGGGTGGATGCGACGGACGGCGCGGCGGTACGCATTGCAATGACCGTTGGCGCGAACGATGCCGAGGAAGGGCGTTTGCTAACCTCACTCGACGAGCGAGAAACCGACAGTGATGAGCGCCATGTCACATTGGCGGAGAAGCGTGGCGTCTTACACGCAGACTTGCGCATGGGTGCCAACGTGGCCGCCGCCGCAGCGCTTGGAGCCAATCGCGGTATCAGTGTGAGAGGTTTGGTGCTGATGGGGGCCGGGTTCGTTGTTGATGAGCAACAGGCAGGGGAGCTTGGCCTGGGTCATGTTGTGGGGGCTGAGAAAGTCATTCGTCCATACAGAAATGGCAAGGACATCACGGACAAACCGCGCGGTGTATTTGTACTCGATGCGTATAGTCTCTCGCGGGATCAACTTCGGGAGCTTCATCCTGCCGTGTATCAATGGCTTTTAGAGCGCGTCAAGCCTGAACGCGATCTGAATCCTCGCCCTGGTCGCCGTGAGAACTGGTGGTTGTTCGGAGAGCCTAATCCACGCTTGCGGGCGAGTCTCGCTGGATTGCCGCGGTTTATCGTGACCTCCATGACGGCGAAGCATCGGACTTTTCAATTTCTGAATCAGGGAATTCTTCCAGATCAAGGGCTGGTCTCCATTGCACTGCCGGGCGCGAAGTCTCTTGGTGTTCTGTCGTCTCGCGTGCATGTCTTGTGGGCGCAGGCCACGGGCGGCCGCCTCGGCGTTGGCAATGACCCTCGTTACAACAATACCCGCTGCTTCGAAACCTTCCCTTTCCCCGACACCACCCCCGAGCAACAGGAGAGGATCCGCAGCCTGGCCGAGCAGCTCGATGCCCACCGCAAGCGGCAGCAGGCGATGTTCCCCGAGCTGACCCTGACCGGCATGTACAACGTGCTGGAAAAGCTGCGCACAGGTGAGGAGCTGAATGCCAAGGACAAGGTCATCCACGCCCAGGGCCTGGTGTCGCTGCTGCGCGAGCTGCACGACGAGCTGGACCGCGCGGTGTTCGCCGCCTACGGCTGGGACGATCTGGCCGACCGGCTGGTCGGCCTGCCCGGCGCCACCACGCCGCTGGCGGACAAGCCGGAAGAACAGGCCGAGGCCGAGGAGGAACTGCTGCGCCGGCTGGTCGAACTCAACGCCCAGCGCGCCGCCGAGGAAGCCCGTGGCCTGATCCGCTGGCTGCGCCCGGACTACCAGAACCCCAACGCCAGCACAGCAGCCGCGCCGCAGCAGGCCGAAGCCGAGCTGGAAACCGATGGTGAGGTTGCCGCCGCGCCGGCCGCCAAGGCCAAGAAGCTCGCCTGGCCCAAGGGCATGCGCGAGCAGATCGCCACACTGCGCAGCACCCTCGGCAGCGAGGCCATGACCCTGGAAGACCTGACCGCCCGCTTCACCGCGCCGCAGAAGACCACCCCGCTGATCGCCGACGCCCTGGCCGCGCTGGAGGAACTGGGCATGGCCTACCGGGAGGAGGGGCGTTACCGGTTTGCCGGTTGAGGGGGCGGCGGGCAGGAAGCCGGGTAGGGTAGGTAACTCGCGCAGCGATTACCTGCCTGGCTGGCCGCACCGTGGGTAACGGCAGAAGATCGCTGCGCGAGTCTTCTACCCTACGCCTTTAAGCGCCCGCATCCTTCAACAGCACGGCCTTGCTGTAATCCAGAAACTCGTCCAGATGCTTCTCGATGATCGCCACGGTGATCGGCAGTTGCAGGGCCTGGTAGTCGTGCACGGCGATGTTGCGAAAGCCGACCATGCGCTTGAGGCTGTCGGCCAGCGCGGCGTCGATCCAGCTGCCTTGGGCGAGCAGGGTGAACACGTCGCGGGCGCTTTGCGGCACGCCGAGGCGTTCGCGGCGGATCAGGTGCTGGCCCATGTCCAGCGCGGCTTCGCAGGCGCGCTGGATGTTGAGGATGGCGGCGTCCTGGCGGGTGTAGTCGGTGGCGAAGGTGTCGGGGCCGCGCTGGTATTCCTCGCGGGCGCGCTTGACGCAGCGCTCGATGGTCGCCGCCTTGTTGATCAGTACGTCATCGGCCATACACGGTTCCCTCCTTGCCAATGTCGGCCAGCAGCCCGGCGCGGGCGCTGTCGAGTGCGGTTTTTTCGCTGAGCACGGCTGCTTCGTAGATTGCCGCCTGAGCATCCTTGGCCCACCAGCACTGGCCGGTGGTGACGATCTGGTATTGCATGACGGTACTGGCGGCGCGCAGGTCGAGCAGGTCGACGGGGCAACCGGCGAGGTCGGCCAGGTCGCCGGACAGGTTCCACAGCTCCAGCGGTTCGGCATAGCCGGCCACCAGCACGGCGAGGTCGAGGTCGCTGTCGGGGCGCGCGGTGCCCTGGATGCGGCTGCCGAAGGCGTACACCGCCAGCAGGTTCGGCACCCGGGCTCGCAGGGCATGCAGGATGGCTGCGCGGTTCATGCCTTACTCCTTCCCATAATTCACCACCGACAACAACCTGATCGGCACCTTCACCAGCTGCTCCGGCCCGTGCGGCACTTCGCCGTCGAAGGTCAGGCTGTCGCCGGGTTGCATGTGGTAGAGCTGGTTGCCGTGGCGGTAGACCAGTTCGCCTTCCAGTAGATGGAGGAACTCGGTGCCGGGGTGGGAGAAGGTCGGGAATTCCTCGCTGGCGTCGCCCATGTCGACCATGTAGGCCTCGAAGTTCTTCTTCGGGCCGCGCACGTGGTTGAGCAGGTGGTAGGTGTGGCCCTTCTCGGTGCCGCGGCGGACCACTTCCATGCCTTCGCCGGCCTTGACCAGCAGCGCGCTGCCGCCCTGCTGGTCGTACTGGCTGAACAGCTTGGACATGGGCATGCCGAGGGCGTCGCACAGGCGGCTGAGGGTGTCGAGGCTGGTGGAGACCTGGGCGTTCTCGATCTTGCTGAGCATGCCCTGGCTGATGCCGGCGATGCGCGCGACGTCGGCGATCTTCAGTTCCTGGGCCAGGCGCTGGCGCTTGATCTGCATGCCCAGGTACTGCTCGAGCTTGAGGCGGTGCTGGCTGTCGGCGGTGTCTTTCATGCGTCGCTGCACTTTTTCAGTTCAAGAATTTAATTTTCGCACCAAGAATGTACGGCGCGGGGCCGGCGTTCGGGCTCCCGGTGCGACGCTTTCGCGTTATGAAAGCATCTTTCCCATATAGATAGAAGGATTCGGGCCCCGGCGTGGGCTGGCGCTTGACCTGGCTCAGGTTGGCAAGCTGTTTGCATTTCCCTTGGTGAAAGTAAATTTCCCTTGCGGAATAGACAGCCTGCAGCCGAGGAGCCCACCGCCCATGTTGCCCAGCGAAACCCAGAAAATCATCGACCAGCACGGCATCAGGTACGTGCTGGCGCAGTTCGTCGACATCCATGGCGCCGCCAAGACCAAGTCGGTGCCGGTCTGCGGCCTGGAGGCGGTGGCCGAAGCCGGCGCCGGCTTTGCCGGCTTCGCGATCAGCGGCATGGGCATGGAGCCCCACGGTCCGGACTTCATGGCCCGCGGCGACCTCTCCACCCTGACTCCGGTGCCCTGGCAGCCGGGCTACGGCCGGGTGCTGTGCATCGGCCACGTCGACGGCCAGCCGTGGCCCTACGACAGTCGCTACGTGCTGCAGCAGCAGGTGCAGCGCCTGGCCGACAAGGGCTGGACGCTGAACACCGGCCTGGAGCCGGAGTTCAGCCTGTTCCGCCGCGACGCGGCCGGCACCCTGCAGCTGGTCGACGCCTCCGACAACCTCGACAAGCCCTGCTACGACTACAAGGGCCTGTCGCGCTCCCGCGAATTCCTCGAGCGGCTGACCGAGGCGCTGCAGCCGGTGGGCTTCGAGATCTACCAGATCGACCACGAGGACGCCAACGGTCAGTTCGAGATCAACTACACCTACAGCGACGCCATGACCTCGGCGGACCGCTTCACCTTCTTCCGCATGGCCGCCGGCGAGATCGCCAACGAGCTGGGGATGATCTGCTCGTTCATGCCCAAGCCGGACCCCAAGCGCGCCGGCAACGGCATGCACTTCCACCTGTCGATCAGCAGCGCCACCAGCAAGAACCTGTTCCACGACGCCAGCGACCCGAGCGGCATGGGCCTGTCGAAGCTGGCCTACCACTTCATGGCCGGCCTCTTGGCCCACGGCCCGGCGCTGTGCGCCTTCGCCGCGCCGACGGTCAACTCCTACAAGCGCCTGGTGGTGGGCCGCTCGCTGTCCGGGGCGACCTGGGCGCCGGCGTTCATCACCTACGGCGCCAACAACCGCTCGGCGATGGTGCGCATCCCCTACGGGCGCATCGAGTTCCGCCTGCCGGACGCCGGCTGCAACCCCTATCTGGTGAGCGCCGCGATCATCGCCGCCGGCCTCGACGGCATCGACCGCCAGCTCGATCCGGGCCAGGTGTGCAACGAGAACCTCTACAAGCTGAGCCTGGAGGAGATCGCCGCGCGCGGCATCCAGACCCTGCCGCAGAGCCTCAAGGAGGCCTGCGACGCGCTGGAGGCCGACCCGCTGTTCGCCGAAGTGCTCGGCCCGCAGATCGTCGGCGAGTTCATCAAGCTCAAGCGCATGGAGTGGGTGGAGTACAGCCGCCACGTCTCCGACTGGGAAATCCAGCGTTACACCGAATTTTTCTGACCCGCTTCGGGCCGTCGCCCGCGTGGGCGGCGGCCATCTGACTCCGAAGGAGAGTGAACATGTGTGGAATCGTAGGTCTTTACCTGAAGAACCCGGCGCTGGAATCCCAGCTCGGCAAGCTGTTCGAGCCGATGCTGCTGGCCATGACCGACCGCGGTCCGGACAGCGCCGGCTTCGCCATCTACGGTGACGAAGTGAAGGACGGCTGGGTCAAGCTGACCCTGCAGAGCACGGTCGGCGAGTACGACTGGAAGGCGCTGATGGGCGCGCTGGAAGGCCGCCTGGGCTGCTCGCTGGACTGGTTCCAGAACGCCAGCGCCGCGGTGCTCAAGGTCGCCGCCGAGGAAGCCGTGGTGCGCACGGCGCTGGCCGAGCTGGCCCCGGACGTACGCATCATGAGCGCCGGGCAGAGCATCGAGATCCTCAAGGGCATGGGCCTGCCGGTGGAAATCGCCCAGCGCTTCAAGCTGGCCAACATGAAGGGCAGCCACATCATCGGCCACACCCGCATGGCCACCGAGAGCGCGGTGACCATGGAGGGCAGCCACCCATTCTCCACCGGCGCCGACCTGTGCCTGGTGCACAACGGCTCGCTGTCCAACCACTTCCGCCTGCGCCAGGAACTCCAGCGCAAGGGCATCGCCTTCGAGACCCTCAACGACACCGAGGTGGCCGCCGGCTACCTGACCTGGCGTCTGCGCGAGGGCGACTCGCTGAAGGAGGCCCTCGACCATGCCCTGGAAGACCTCGACGGCTTCTTCACCTTCGCCATCGGCACCCGCAACGGCTTCGCGGTGATCCGCGACCCGATCGCCTGCAAGCCGGCGATCCTCGCCGAAACCGACGACTACGTGGCCATGGCCTCCGAGTACCAGGCACTGGCCAGCCTGCCGGGCATCGACAAGGCCAAGGTCTGGGAACCCGAGCCGGCGACCATGTACATCTGGGAAAAGACTGCCTGAGGAGCGCACACATGAAGACCATCGACCTTTCCAAAGCTGAAGTGCGCGAACTGAACCAGGCCCTGCACGACCAGGTTAAGACCCTCGAAGAACGCGAGTGGGTCGTCACCCACCCGGACGGCAAGCACAACCTCGCCGTCGGCGTGAACGAAGCGCTGAGCATCGATATCCAGGGCCATGCCGGCTACTACTGCGCCGGCATGAACCAGAAGGCCACCATCACCGTGCACGGCAACGTCGGGGTCGGCGTCGCCGAGAACATGATGTCCGGCTCGGTGCGGGTGAAGGGCAGCGCCTCCCAGGCGGCCGGCGCCACCGCCCACGGCGGCCTGCTGGTGATCGAGGGCGACGCCGGCGCGCGCTGCGGCATCTCGATGAAGGGCGTCGACATCGTGGTCGGCGGCAGCATCGGCCACATGAGCTGCTTTATGGGCCAGGCGGGCAGGCTCGTCGTCTGCGGCGATGCCGGCGATGCGCTGGGCGATTCGCTGTACGAGACGCGCATCTACGTGAAGGGCACGGTCAAGTCGCTGGGCTCGGACTGCATCGAGAAGGAGATGCGCGCCGAGCACCTGGAGGAGCTGGCCGAGCTGCTGAACCGCGCCGGCTTCGACGAGGACCCGGCCAGCTTCAAGCGCTACGGCTCGGCCCGCCAGCTGTACAACTTCAAGGTCGACAACGCGTCCGCCTACTGATCGAGACCATCGTCCGGGCTTGCCGCGCGCGGCCCGGCCACCCGATTCCGGCTCGCTGGCGCCCTGCGCCGGCCAGCCACGAGGAGTAGCCCCATGAGCGAGAAACACACCCCGGTACTGCGCGAGTCCGCCACCTTCGACCGCCTGACCATCCAGGAAATCCAGCGCGCCGCCGAGACCGGCATCTACGACATCCGCGGCGGCGGCACCAAGCGCAAGGTCCCGCACTTCGACGACCTGCTGCTGCTCGGCGCCAGCATGTCGCGCTACCCGCTGGAGGGCTACCGCGAGAAGTGCGGCACCGACGTGGTGCTCGGCACCCGCTTCGCCAAGAAGCCGATCCACCTGAAGATCCCGGTGACCATCGCCGGCATGAGCTTCGGCGCGCTGTCGGCCAACGCCAAGGAAGCCCTCGGCCGCGGTGCCACCATCGCCGGCACCAGCACCACCACCGGCGACGGCGGCATGACCCCGGAAGAGCGCGGCCAGTCGCAGCACCTGGTCTACCAGTACCTGCCGTCGCGCTACGGCATGAACCCCGACGACCTGCGCAAGGCCGACGCCATCGAGATCGTCCTCGGCCAGGGTGCCAAGCCGGGCGGCGGCGGCATGCTGCTGGGCATGAAGGTCACCGAGCGCGTCGCCGGCATGCGCACCCTGCCGATCGGCGTCGACCAGCGCTCCGCCTGCCGCCACCCGGACTGGACCGGCCCGGACGACCTGGCGATCAAGATCGCCGAGATCCGCGAGATCACCGACTGGGAAAAACCGATCTACGTGAAGATCGGCGCCAGCCGCCCGTACTACGACGTCAAGCTGGCGGTGAAGGCCGGCGCCGACGTGATCGTCCTCGACGGCATGCAGGGCGGTACGGCCGCGACGCAGGAAGTGTTTATCGAGCACGTCGGCATCCCGATCCTCTGCGCCATCCCGCAGGCGGTGCAGGCGCTGCAGGAGATGGACATGCACCGCAAGGTGCAGTTGATCGTCTCCGGCGGCATCCGCACCGGCGCCGACGTGGCCAAGGCCATGGCCATGGGCGCCGACGCGGTGGCCATCGGCACCGCCGCGCTGATCGCCCTCGGCGACAACCACCCGCGCCTGGACGACGAGCTGAAGCAGATCGGCTCGGCCGCCGGCTACTACGACGACTGGCAGAACGGCCGCGACCCGGCCGGCATCACCACCCAGGACCCGGAGCTGTCCAAGCGCCTCGACCCGGTGGAGGGCGGCCGCCGCCTGGCCAACTACCTGCGCGTGCTGGTGCTGGAAGCGCAGACCATGGCCCGCGCCTGCGGCAAGTCGCACCTGCACAACCTCGACCCCGAGGATCTGGTGGCGCTGACCGTGGAATCCGCCGCCATGGCCCGTGTGCCGCTGGCTGGTACCGGCTGGATTCCCGGCCAGCAGTTCTGACCTGGCGGGCGGGCGCCGGCAGCGTACCGGCGCCCGCCCTTCGGCCCGGACCCTGTGGGGGCGAGTTCATTCGCCAGGCAGGCCTGCGTCCCGGCCAGAATTTTGCATTGCATCATCCCACCTGCCAGGAATCCTCCATGACCGTTCGAGGTACTTCACCATGTCGACCACAGCATCAGGTTCCACCCCGCTGCATCGCTCACTGAAGTTCGGCTTGCCGTTGTTGCTGATGTCCTTCGCCCCGCTGGCGCTGGCCGAGGAGGCCACGCTGGATACCGGCGTCACCGCCTGGATGATGACCGCCACCGTGCTGGTGCTGTGCATGTGCCTGCCCGGTCTGGCGCTGTTCTACGGCGGCCTGGTGCGCGCCAAGAACATGCTCTCGCTGTTTTCCCAGTGCTTCGCCATCGCCGGGGTGATCGGCGTGCTCTGGGTGCTCTACGGCTACAGCCTGGTGATCGACACCACCGGCATGGCGGCCGGCGAATACAGCTTCAACAGCTTCGTCGGCGGCCTGGAGCGCGCCATGCTCGCCGGCCTCAAGGGCGACAGTCTGGTGCTGGGCATGCCGGAAGGAGTGTTCATCACCTTCCAGATGACCTTCGCCATCATCACCCCGGCGCTGATCGCCGGCGCCTTCGCCGAGCGCATGAAGTTCGTCGCCGCGGTGCTGTTCATGGCGCTGTGGTTCACCTTCGTCTATGCGCCGATGGCGCACATGGTGTGGGGCGGTCCCGGTGCACTGATGCACAACTGGGGTGCGCTGGACTTCGCCGGCGGCACCGCCGTGCACATCAACGCCGGCGTCGCCGCGCTGGCCGCCTGCCTGCTGCTGGGCAAGCGCAAGGGCTATCCGCACGTCGAGATCCGTCCGCACAACCTGCCGCTGGCGATGACCGGCGCGGCGCTGCTGTGGGTCGGCTGGTTCGGCTTCAACGTCGGCTCGGCCGCCGGGGTCGGCGGCGTGTCGGGCATCACCATGCTCAACACCCAGCTGGGCGCCTGCGCCGGCATCGTCGGCTGGATGGTCACCGAGCTGATCAAGGCCGGCCGGCCGAGCGCCATGGGCCTGGCTTCCGGCGCCATCGCCGGCCTGGTCGGCATCACCCCGGCCTGCGCCTACGTCGGTCCGGGCGGTGCGCTGGCCATCGGCCTGCTCAGCGGCGTGCTGTGCTACCTGGCGGTCACCTCGCTGAAGCAGCGCCTGGGCTATGACGACAGCCTCGACGTGTTCGGCCTGCACGGCGTCGGCGGCGTGGTCGGCGCCATCCTCACCGGCGTGTTCTGCGTGCCTGAGCTGGGCGGCTACGTCGAGGGCAGCGAGATCGCCACCCAGGTCTGGGCGCAGGTGAAGAGCGTGGCGTTCACCTTCGTCTACTGCTTCGTGGTCAGCTGGGTGCTGCTCAAGCTGGTCGACAAGCTGGTCGGCCTGCGCGTGGACGAGCAAGCCGAGGATCTCGGCCTCGATCTCGCCGAGCACAACGAGCGGGCGTACAGCCACTGATCGGCTGTCACGCCGCAAGCGAAACGCCGGGCATCTGCCCGGCGTTTCGCTTTGTGGTTCAGCGCAGCTGGCTGTCCTTGCTGCCGCGCCGGTTGTAGCCGCTGAACACCGCCTGCTGCTTGTCGTGCTCGCTCTGGCAGGCGACGCACAGGCGCACGCCGGGGATCGCCTGGCGGCGCGCCTCGGGGATCGGCGCGTCGCATTCCTCGCAGTGCGCGAGGCTCTCGCCGCGCGGCAGCTGGCTGCGCGCGCGGGCGATGGCGTCCTCGATGGTGCTGTCGATCTGCTCCTGTACCGCTCCGTCGCTGGTCCAGCCGCCGGCCATGTCGCCTCCGCAGGGGTGGGGGGATATCCGCAGATATGCGCCCCCGCCTGCGCCAATGCAAGGGGCGTGCGACTGGCGGAGCCTGCGGGGTGACTGCGCCCCGTCGCTGCCCCTATGCTCTGCGTCACGGGCGCCGCTGAGCGCCCGAGCGAACAAGAACAACAATGGGGTGGCAGCAATTGATCGTTCCACAGTACTGGGCCGAGGCCCGGGTGCAGTACCGGCGCAAGAACCGGCAGATCACCGTGCGGCGTTTCGGCTGGTCCGACGTCAGCCAGGCGGAGGCGCAGGCCCACGCCGAGCGGCGCGCGCAGGATGCGCTGGATGGCCTGCGCGACGGCGAGAAGCTGCCGCGCCGCGAGCCGAAGGTGGCCTACAACGGCGCCGACGGCGTGCCGATCCGCGAGGAGATAGTCGCGCGCCACGACGACGTGCTGATCACCCGCAACGGCTACGGTGCGCGCTGCCTGAACACGGCGGACGTGCTGTTCGCCGACATCGACTTCGCCTGCCGGCCCAGCCTGCGCTTCGCCGTCGGCGTGTTCGCCGCCCTGGCCGCGCTCGGTCTGCTGGCCAGCTGGCTGACTGGCTCGGTACTGCTGCTGGCGGCGCTGCTGCTGGTCGCCCTGGGCGCCTCGGGCGTGCTGGCCGGACGGGTGCACCGCCTGTACCTGGACTGGCATGGCGGCGCGCCGGCGCTGGCCCGCCAGCGCATCCTGCGCTTCCTCGAGCGCCATCCCGGCTGGAGCTTCCGCCTGTACCGCACCCCCGCCGGCCTGCGCGCACTGGCCACCCACGCCACCTTCGCCCCGGACGATCCGGCGGTGGCGCGCTGCTTCGCCGCGCTGGGGGTCGACCCGCTGTATGCACGCATGTGTCAGCGGCAGAAATGCTTCCGCGCGCGGCTCAGCGCCAAGCCCTGGCGCATGGGCATCGCCCACCACCTGAAGCCGCGCCCCGGCGTCTGGCCGGTGGCGCCGGAGCGCCTGCACATGCGCCGCGACTGGGTCGAGCGCTACGAGGCGGCGGCCAGCGGCTATGCGGCCTGCAGCTTCCTCGAGGTGCTCGGCAGCGGCGTGGTGGCGCCGGCAGTGGCCCGCGTGCAGTGGCTGCACGACGAGCTGTCGGGAGCCGTCAGCGGGCGGCCGATCGCCTGAGCGACGCGCCTCACTCCTTGACGTTCATGTGCTCGCGCGCCCAGGCGATGTAGTCGTCCGGGTGGGTGTACTTGGTCACCAGCTCCGAGGCGCTCAGGCCGTTGTCGCTGGCGATGCCGCGCTGCTCGCGCAGGCTGTCGTAGGTGGCCTTGATCGCCGCGAAGTAGGCGCCGTGGCCGTCGACCACGATGCGCACGCCGAGGTCGGCCAGGCGGTTGTCGTCGCGCAGCTCCGGATTGCCGTAGGTGACCAGCATCAGCGGCACGTGCAGGCCTTCGGCGATGGCTTCCAGGTGGGCGAAGTCCTGCACGCCGACCAGGCAGATGCCGTCGGCGCCGGCGGCCTGGTAGGCCTGGGTGCGGTGGATCACGTCTTCCAGCGACTGCACGCCGGCATGGGTGCGGGCGATGATCGCCAGCGCCTTGTCGTCGCGCACTTCCTGGGCGGCGCGCAGCTTGCCGATGCCTTCCTCGACGCTGATCAGGTCGTAGGACTTGCGGCCGAACTGCGCCGGCAGCAGGGTGTCCTCGAGGGTCAGCGCGGCGACGCCGGCGCGCTCCAGCTCGATGACGGTGCGCATGGCGTTGAGCGCGTTGCCGTAGCCGTGGTCGGCGTCGGCGATCACCGGCAGGCGGGCGACGCGGCCGATGCGGGTGGCCTGCTCGGCGAATTCGCTGAGGGTGATCAGCGCCACGTCGGGGGCGGCGAGCACCTGCAGGGAGGCGACCGAGCCGCCGAGGATGCCGACCTCGAAGCCGAGGTCGGCGGCGATGCGTGCGGACAGCGGGTCGAACACCGAGGCAGTGTGGTAGCAGGCGTTGCTGGCCAGCAGGGCACGGAAGGCTTTGCGCAGCTGGTGGTGACAGGATTTCTGCATGCTTGTTATCCCTTGTGTCTTTGTCTTGTCTTGTACCTTTCAAGTATTGCAAATCCTGTACCCGAAGGTCGTATTGCGTGGTTTTCCTCGCTTTGCTGGGCGGCTGGCGCGCTGGAGTGGCGAACGGGCGCCGCTACCCGGTTCGGCGGTGGCGAAAATCCGCCGCTACCGGGGCATGCTAGGGCGTCAGGCTTTCAGCGAGCTTTCGCCGCGGAGCGGGCGTGGGTGGGGCGACGGATGGCGGCGCGACAACGGCACCTTGCCTGCGCGCCTCGCGCAAAGCGCCAGCGACTTCTATGGTGTTTAGGTCGCCCACCTTCGAGGACACCTGCATGAAGCTCTACTACACCCCCGGCGCCTGCTCGCTGGCGGCGCACATCGTGCTGTGCGAGCTGGGCCTGGAGCACGAACTGGTCCGGGTCGACCTGAAGACGCACACCGTCGCCGGGGGCGGCGATTTCTACGCCATCAACCCCAAGGGCTACGTGCCGGCCCTGGAACTGGAGTACGACCAGGTGCTCACCGAGGATGCGGTCATCCTGCAGTACCTGGCCGAACTCAGGCCGGGCGCCGGCCTGCTGCCGCCGGCCGGCAGCATGGAGCGCTGGCGCGTACTGGAGTGGCTCAACTTCATCAGCAGCGAGCTGCACAAGGGGCTGGGGACGCTGTTCAACCCGGCGGTCACCCCGGAGTGGAAGCAGGCGGTGCTGGAGCGGGTGGGCCAGCGCCTGGACCTGGTCAACCAGGCGCTGAAGGGCAATGCCTTCCTCTGCGGCCGGCATTTCACCGTCGCCGATGCCTATCTGTTCACCATCGTCAGCTGGACCGGCTTCATGAAGATCGACCTGGCGCCCTGGCCGGATCTGGCGGCCTACCAGGCGCGGATGGCGGAGCGCCCGGCGGTGCAGCAGGCGATGCGCGAGGAGGGCTTGCTCAAGTAGCGCTGTGCAGATGCACAAGGGGCGCCTGCGGGCGCCCCTTGTGCTGTCGGTGGCGAAAGCGGCTTACAGGGTCTTGGATACCGACAGCACGAAGTTGGCGTCGCAGTAGTCGGACTTGCCGCCGGCGGCGAAGCCTTTGCACTCGCTGTCGCTGAGGCTGGTGTCGGTGTAGGTCAGGCCGAAGTCCAGGCCGGCCAGGGTCCTGGTCAGGCCGATCGACCAGTCGTTGTAGGAGTCTTCGCTGGCGACGCCGGCGCTGTCGAGGAAGATGTCGTCCTTGAAGTCGTAGTTGCCGTACTGCAGGGCCAGGCCGATCTCGTAGGGCAGGGTGTACTCGTAGCCGACGTAGGAGTACAGGGTGCTGTTGTCGTCGGCGATGCCGTTGCCGCCGAACATCGGGAAGTCTTCGGAGTAGGCGGCGCCGACCTTGAAGCCGTAGGCGGTGACGCTGCCGTAGAACTCGCTGAAGTTGGCGGCGCTGGCGCCCGGGTAGTCGTACTTGATCCAGCCCAGGTCGTAGGAGACGTTCTCGGTGATGTCGTTGCCGAAGCCCAGGTAGTAGTCGAACTCGACGTTGGCGTCGTTGCCGTCGGCGGCGATGAAGTCGACGTTGGAGGCCCAGGTGCCGATGTACAGGCCGCTGTCGTGGGCCACGTCCAGGCCGCCCTGGATGGCGCCCTTGCCCTGGGTCTGGGAGACGCCGCGGAAGATGTAGTCCGTGGTCAGGCCGACGTTCATGCTGATGTCGAAGTCGCCCACCGGGCTTTGCACGGTTTCCGCGACGGCGAAGCTGGTGGCGGATACGGCGCTGGCGGCGGCGATGGCGAGGGTCAGTTTCTTGAGCATGGTCTTGGTCCCTAAGTTGGCAGCGAGGGTTCGGTCCCCGGCTTCTAAGTTCTGATACAGCTTTGGAATAAGCTGATCAGGCTTATGCATTTGCTTTGCCAACTCTGGAAAGACCTTGAAAATCAATGATTTGCATGTAAATGGCGGATCTTTCCGGGACTCCCGAGCGTGCCGGGCAGGGAAGGCCATGCACCAGCGTGGGGCGCGCTGGCGGCGGCCGGGCCTTCAACTGGGGCCCGGCTGCTCAGGCGGTCAGCCGCTCGCGCAGGCGCCCCAGCATGCCCAGCAGGTTGCCGACCTTGTGCCGCTCGGGCTCCTCCCTGGGCACCTCGGCCACGCGGCTCACCACGGCCTGCGGCTGCGCGCGCCAGCTCTGCGCCTGGCGCGCGGCGGCGCTCAGGCCCTTCTCGAACAGCCCGGGGCGGATCGGCTTGGGCAGGTAGCGGAAGATCTGCGCCTCGTTGATCAGGCGCAGCAGCGACTGGGTGTCGCGGAACGGCGTGACCACCAGGCTGAGCAGGCGCGGGTGGGCCTGGGCCAGGGTCTTGAGCAGCGGCGCGGTGTCCTCGCCGGCCAGGCGCAGGTCGCTGATCAGCAGGTCGACGCTCTCGGTGTTGAGCTGGTGCAGGGCCTCGGGCAGGTTGCGCGCGCGCAGCAGGCGGTGGCCGCCGGCGTCGCAGAAGCCGGCGACGCTGGACAGGGTCTGCGCGTCGTCGTCGAGCAGCAGCACGTTGAGCGGCAGCGCCGGGGCTTCGTCGCGCGCCTCCGCCGGCATCTGGCGGGCGGCGATCTCCGCCGCCTGGCGCAGGGTGAAGGCCATCTCCTGCGGGTCCCAGGGCTTGGTCAGGTAGCGGAAGATGCCGCCGTTGTTGAGCGCATCGACCGCGGCGTCGAGGTCCGAGTAGCCGGTGAGCAGGATGCGCAGGGTCTGCGGGGCGATGGCGCTGGCCTGTTCGAGCAGCTCGGCGCCGCTCATCTGCGGCATGCGCTGGTCGCTGACGATGATCTGCACCGCCTCGCTCTTCAGGCGCTCCAGCGCGCGCTGCGGGTCGCTCTCGGTGAGCACCTCGTACTGGCGGCGGAACTGCATGGCCAGGCTGCGCAGGATGCGTTCTTCGTCGTCGACGAACAGGATGCGGATCGGTGCGGTCATGTCAGGCACTCTCCTTGAGCTGGGACGCTTGCGGGCGCGGCAGGCGGATCAGGAAGCGCGTGCCGCGCCCCGGTTCGGAGGCGACGCGGATGCTGCCGCCGTGGTCCTGGATGATCTTGAAGCTGATCGACAGGCCGAGGCCGGTGCCCTGGCCGACCGGCTTGGTGGTGAAGAAGGGGTCGAAGATCTTCGCCAGCACCTCGGGCGGCATGCCCTTGCCGCTGTCCTGCACGGAGACGAACACCGCGGCGTCGTCGGCCCAGGTCTTCACCAGGATGCGGCCGAAGCCGTCCATGGCCTGGGCGGCGTTGTTGAGCAGGTTGAGCAGCACCTGGTTGATCTGCGACGGCGCGCAGGGGATGCGCGGCAGCTCGCCGAGGCGGGTGGTCACCTCGGCACGCTCCTTGAGGTTGTTGCGGGCGATCAGCAGGGCGCTGCGCACGCAGTCGTTGAGGTCGATCTCCTCGCTCATTGCGCGGTCGAGGCGGGCGAAGTCCTTGAGGCCGGCCACCAGTTCGCCGATCTGGCCGAGGCCGTAGAGGGTGTCGTCGAACAGCTGCTCGAGGTCCTCGGCCAGGCCGTCGGCGGCAGCGGCCTCGCGGTTGCGGCTGGCGTTGTCCAGCGCGCTGGCCAGGCGGGTCTCGTCGCAGTCCGGGTCGTGCAGGCAGGCGATCAGCTCGCGCTGCGCCTCGGCCAGCTGCAGCAGCGGCGCCTGCAGCTCGCGCAGCAGCTGCACGTTGTTCTTCACGTAGCCGAGCGGGGTGTTCAGCTCGTGGGCGACGCCGGCGACCATCTGGCCGAGGGAGGCCATCTTCTCCGACTGCACCAGCTGCGCCTGGGATTCCTTGAGGTCGATCAGCGTGCGGCGCAGCACCGCGTTGCGCTGGGCGACGCGCTTCTCCATGGCCTTGAGCAGGTCGAGCACGGTGCCCAGGCCCCGGTAGCGGCCCTCGCCGTCGACCAGGATGAAGTCCTCGGTGATCGGGTATCTGAGCTGCGAGGTGACCACCTGGGCGGCCTCCTCGAGACCGCTTTCCAGGCTGACCACCAGTGGCGCCGGGTTCATCACCTCGCGCACCGGCTTGCGCCCGTGCAGGTCGCGGCCGAAGCGCAGCATGAAGATGTCCTGCAGGGTGTAGCGGCTGATCAGGCCCAGCGGGCGGCCATCGGCGTCGACCACCGGCAGTGACAGGAACGCCTTGCACTCCGGGGTGAGCAGGCGGTCGGCGACGTCGGCGATGCTCATCTCGGCCTCCAGCGGCGCCACGGGCATCAGCAGGTAGTTCAGGACTCTCTGGTGGGTCATGGCAGCTCCCGGCCTCCGGTTGCGAGAGGCCGCCATTGAAACAGCGCAAGGTTGCGATGGTGTGAACGCGGCCCGCTGGCGCCGGCGGTTTTCCGCCGGCCGGCGAATGGCGTATCCGCCGGCGGCGGCATCGGCGAAAATGCCGGCGAATTTCCTTGGCTCCCAACAGGACCTCCCCATGAAAGACCAGCTGGTTGAGCTGATCACCCTGATCAGCTCGGGCTGCATGCGCGACGACGAGATCGCCCGCATCGCCGACGAAGCCGCCCAGGCCTATGCCGATCCGCAGGCGTTCCTCGCCGCCAATCCCGACATCAACTACGACGACGACTTCCCCATCCCGCTGGGCGAATGGGTGGTGGTCGGCAGCCTGCCGGACACCGTGCTGTTCCTGGGCGACAGCCCCAGCGAGCTGTTCCAGCAGATCCGCGACTCCTTCGGCCCTGGCGTGCCCTTCGTGCTGACCGCCAAGCAGCTGGCCAAGGCCGACCTGCTCGCCGGCCTGCGCCGCATCCAGGTGCAGCTGAGCGCGCTGTATCCGGAGAAGGGCGGCTACGTGCTGGTTGACTTCAGCGAGCCGCTGGACGACGAGCTGCAGTGCGTGCTGGTGTACACCGCCGACCTGCCGCGGGTGCTGGAGCTGGCGGTGGAGGTGGGCATCTACGCCGCGCCGGCCTACGAGAGCCTGCTGGCGCAGCTCGAGGAAGGCGGCGAGGACGAGTAAGCGTCCCGGCCGCGCCCTGTCGGCGTCTCCCGCCGCCCCATTTTCGCCCCGCGTGCGCAAGGGCTGTGCACGCGGTCGTCGGCCGGGCTCCCGCTGGACGAAGCGAATTTCCCTGCTCCCGCTGAAACCCTCGTCAAATCAACGGATTGAAAGAGTCTGGCATGCCATGTGCTTTCCCTTTGAGAACAAAATGTTCTCTTGGGTAATTTTATCCGTCGTGCAGCGGCCCCCGGCCGCGTTGCCCGGCGGGAGCACGGGAGGGGTGGCGGATGAGTGGCGCGGTCACGGGCGCGATGCCCAGCAAGCCGGTGTACGCACCGGAGGTTTCCATCCTCGCCAGCGGGCGACGCCTGCTGGTGATCCAGGATGCCGGCGCGGAGGAGGCTGCCCGTCTGCACGGGCAACTGACGGCCGACGGCCGGGCGGTGGAGCGGGTCGCCCTGCACGGCGAAGCCGGCGGCGGCGATTTCGAGCTGCTGCAGGTGCGCGTGCTCGCCCTGCTGTCGGCGGCGCCGGTCGGCAGCCGCCTGTACGTCTGCGGCGACGAGAGCTTCCTCTGGCGCGTCTACCGCCTGGCGCGCAGCAGCGGCCTGCTCGCCGAGGAGATCGAACTGGTGCGCGCCGGTAGCCGCCGCGAGCTGTACTGCGTGCACTGCGCGCACCTGCAGAGTATCGGCGGCGAGGGTGAGGTGACCTGCCAGGGCTGCGGCGTGCGCCTGCTGGTGCGCGAGCATTTCTCCCGGCGCCTGGGCGCCTACATGGGCGTGTGCCTGGACCCGGACCAGCCCTTCGCGGAGGCCCGGCCATGAACGGACTGCTCGACGTGCGGGTGGCCGCGGTGCGCCAGCTGACCCCGCTGGTGCGCGAATTCACCTTCGAGGCCGCGCACGGCATGCTGCCCGGCTTTTCCGCCGGCAGCCATGTGCTGGTGCACCTGCCGACGGCGCAGCGCACCCTGCGCAACGCCTACTCGCTGCTCGGCGATCCGGCCGATGCGCAGCGCTACCGCATCGCCGTGCGCCTGCAGGAGGACTCGCGCGGCGGCTCGCGCTTCCTGCACGAACAGGTGGGTGAGGGCGACCGCCTGCAGCTGTCGCCGCCGGCCAACCTGTTCGCCCTGCATTCCCAGGCGCAGCATCACCTGCTGATCGCCGGCGGCATCGGCATCACCCCGTTCCTCGCCCAGAGCGCCGAACTGCAGCGCCGCGGCGCCAGCTTCGAGCTGCACCATGCCTGCCGCGGCGGGCTCACCGATGCCTATCGCGACGAGCTGACCGCACGTCTCGGCGCACGCTTCCACGCTTACGACGCCGGCGCCGGCGCGCGCCTCGACCTGGCGGCCGTGCTGGCCGGCCAGCCGCTCGGCAGCCACGTCTACGTCTGCGGTCCGCAGCGGCTGATCGACGGCGTGCGCGAGGCGGCCGCCGCTCTCGGCTGGCCGGCGCAGCGGGTGCACTGGGAAGCCTTCGCCGCCGCGCCCGGTGCCGGTGCGCCGGCCGAACCCTTCGTCGCCGAGCTGGCGGGGAGCGGCCGGCGCATCGCGGTGCCCGCCGAGGTCAGCCTGCTGGAGGCGCTGGAAGCCGCCGGGGTGGCGGTGCCCAGCCTGTGCCGCGGCGGGGTCTGCGGTCAGTGCGCGACGCGCCATCTCGCCGGCGAGGTCGAGCATCGCGACGCATGCCTCGGCGCCGCCGAGCGCACCCGCCAGCTGATGCCCTGCGTTTCCCGCGGCCGTTGCGGCAGCACCCTGTTGCTCGATCTCTGAGAGGAGTAGTCCGTCATGCCCGTCACCCTCAAGCCGCTGGAAAGCTACCGGGACGATTTCACCTTCCGCAACAGCCCGCAGGCCATCGCGCGCTTTCCCTTCCCGTTCCCCGAAGACCAGTACATGTACTCGGTCAACATCGAGCCGGCCGGCTGCGGCGCGCCGGGCTCGGTGTTCGAGCACTGCTTCGACATCGACGAGCACTACCGCTCGGAAACCGCCGAGCGCGCGCGGGTGCTGGCCCGCGATCCGCTGCGCTGCGTGGTCATGCCGCACATGCACGAGGCCTGCTGGGACGCGCTGGAAATGCTGATGACCCACCTGGCCGCCGATTACCCGGAGCTGTTCCGCCTGACCCGCGACGGCGACCAGTGGACCTGGGAGAACCACGCCCTCGACATCCGCCAGCGCTTCACCTTCGGCGACGCCGACACCTTGCCCTACGAGCCGCTGGAGTACATCGGCCGCCAGGTGCAGGGCGACTTCGCCCTGCTCGACCAGCGCGACGGCGACCTGTTCATGGACGCCGGCCTGGTCACCGGGCCGGCCGACTGGTCGCTGGCCTTCGACGCCGGCATGAGCTTCAGGCAGTGGCATGCGCCGGTGCCGATGGCCCACCAGCTGGGCGTGTTCGACCGCGCGCTGAAGTTTTTGCTGAACATCCCGGTCGAGCGCCCGGCGCGCCGGCTGAACTGGACCATGACCGTCAACCCGCGTCTGGACACTTCCTCGGAAACCTTCCACGAGTGGGGCCACGAGCGCGGCCTGGTCACCGCGGACAACGTCGCGAAACTGGTGCACCTGCGCGTCGAGCTGCAGCACATGGCGCGCCTGCCGCGCAGCAACGCGCTGCTGTTCGGCATCCGCACCTACCTGATCAGCCTCGAGGAGCTGGCGAGCAACCCGGTCTGGGCGCGGCGCCTGCACCGCGTGCTGCGCGACCTGCCCGAGGCCATCGCCGACTACAAGGGCCTGACCCGCTACCGGCAGACGGTGGTGGACTGGCTGCGCCAGTACGACCCCGACGCCGAGGTCGCTGCGTAGCGTTACCCACCATGGCCGGTGGATAAGCCGCAGGCGGCGTCATCCACCCTGCGATTACCCGAATACCCCGACCGCCTTGCGTGCGCCGGATGGGCCGGCGCGCGCCCGAAAGATCAAGGAGAACGACATGGCCAATTCCTGGCGAATTTCCGCCCTGGCTTCCCGCCATCGCGCCCTCGGCTCGGCCCTCGAGGACTGGAACGGCATGGGCACCGCCTGGACCTACGGCGCCACCTCGCTGGCCGAGGCCCACGAGGCGATCCGCACCCGTGCGGGACTGATGGACGTGTCCGGGCTGAAGAAGGTCCACTACGTCGGCCCGCACGCCGAATCGCTGCTCGAATACGCCACCAGCCGCGACATTTCCAGGCTGTATCCGGGCAAGTCGGTGTACGCGACCATGCTCAGCGAGAGCGGCAAGTTCGTCGACGACTGCGTGATCTACCGCACCGGCCCCAACGCCTTCATGGTGGTGCACGGCGCAGGCCAGGGCTACGAGATGCTGGTGCGCTCGGCCCAGGGCCGCCAGGTGGCGGTGCTGTTCGACGACGACCTGCACGACCTGTCGCTGCAGGGCCCGCTGGCGGTGGACTTCCTCGCCGAGCACGTGCCGGGCATCCGCGAGCTGCCGTACTTCCACCACCTGCAGACCAGGCTGTTCGGCTGCCCGGTGATGATCTCGCGCACCGGCTACACCGGCGAGCGCGGCTACGAGATCTTCTGCAAGGCCGCCGACGCCCCGCTGCTCTGGGACACCATCCTGGAGAAGGGCAAGGCGCTGGGCATCATCCCCTGCGCCTTCACCGCGCTGGACTGGCTGCGGGTGGAGAGCTACCTGCTGTTCTTCCCCTACGACAACTCGGAGATGTACCCCTTCGCCGACCAGGCCGCCGGCGACACCCTGTGGGAGCTGGGCCTGGACTTCACCGTGTCGCCGACCAAGGGCGAGTTCCGCGGTGGCCTGGAACATGCAAGGCTCAAGGGCAAGGAGCGTTTCCGGATCTTCGGCGTGCTGCTCGAGGGCGAGCAGGCCGCCGCCGGCGGCGACAGCCTGTGGGCCGACGGCCGCCAGGTCGGGGTGATCACCTGCGCCATGTACTCGCGTCTGACCGGCCAGTCGATGGCCATCGCGCGGATGGAGGTGCCCTACGCCGAGCAGGGTTGCCCGCTGGAGGTGCGCGGCAGCCTGGAGGTCAAGGCCATCGCCCACAGCATGCCGTTCGACGATCCGGAGAAGAAGAAGCGCACGGCCAAGGGCTGATCAGTAGGGAGCGCCGTGCGCACCGCTCTCCACGTCGGGGCGGTGCGCATGGCGAACCCTGCGAATAGATACCGGCGCCGCCCGCACGATGGGCGGCGTCCGTCAACGCGTTCCTGGGGCAGGAACCGGGCGGCACACGGACGTGCCGCCTGATTTTCATTGCAAGGGGGGAGACATGTTCACCGGTACCAGCGCCGGCTGGTGGTTCCTGATCAGCGCCGGCATCTGCGAGATCTGCTACGCCGCCGTCATCCCGAGGACCGCAGGCTTCACCCGCCTGTGGCCGACGCTCTACTGCGCGCTGTTCATCGGCCTCAGCCTGTACCTGCTGGCCCTGGCCATGCGCACCCTGCCGGTGGGCACCGCCTATGCGGTGTGGGTCGGCATCGGTGCGGTGGGCACGGCGATCTACGGCATCGCCTTCCTCGGCGAGGCCGCCAACGCCGGGCGTATCGCCTGCCTGCTGCTGATCGTCGCCGGGGTGGTGGGGCTCAAGCTGTTCTCGCCGCAACTGACCTGAGCCGCGCAGCGGCTCATCTGCGCCGGCGGGCCGGCGCCATGCCGCCAGTCGTCCCACCATGCCGGTCGGATATTTTCCGCTTCTGCGGAAAGTCGCAGCGACGCCCTCCAGCGTGGCTGCTAGCCTTATTCCTACAAGAACAACAGCCATAAGGAGGCAAGGGATGGACATGGCGTATTGCCCGGAGTCGTGGCTGGATGCGTCGCAGGCTCTGGATCGTTTGCGTGAACTGACCGGCCTGTCCCTGGGCAGCCGGCAGTTGCTGACCCTGTGCCAGGCCGAGCTGTGCCGGGTCTTCATCGATTGCTCCTTCGCCCATGGCGTGGTCGACGCCGAACAGATGTTCGTGCGGCGGGTCCGCGGCATTGGCTGCTGCCAGCTGCTCGATGGTGGCGAGTGGAGCGGGGCGGGCGCCTCCGGCATGCTGACCGTCAGCGGCAGCGTGGTGGTATACGGGAGCGTCTGGGTGTACGAGGCCGAGCAGGGGCGTCCCGGCCGGGAGGAGGGGGTCTGGCGCATGAGCCTCGGCGCGCTGTCGCGCAGGCTGTATTTCAGCCCCGGCGATCTGCTGGGCCTTGCCGAGCGGATCCGCGAGGGCGAGCAGCGGCTGCAGGCGCGTCGCGCCTCGGCCTGACGCATGAGGTTTTCCCCGCAGGCGGCAAGGCAGGATCGCACTCCTGCCCTTGCTGCCGCCTGACGCGCGCGGTCGCCGCAGCAGACCGACTTCCCGGCTGCGATGGCGCGCCCGGACTGGCGCAGGTTGCGCCTGCCCGGCGCTCGCGCGAGGCGTTCAGGGCCTGGCGAAGCGCGCCAGCTGCATCTCGCGCAGGCGGCTCAGCGTGCGGCGGAACGGGAAGGCCAGGCCGCCCTCGGTGTACAGCTGCTCCAGCGCCACCTGCGCTTCCAGGTACAGCGGCACGCGGCGGTCGTAGCACTCGTCGACCAGGGCGATGAAGCGCCGCACGCTGTCGTCGAGCACCGACAGCTCGGGCAACTGGCGGTCGCCGGCGACCACCCGTTCCACGCCGTCCTCGGTGCCGCGGGCGATGCGCGCGGCGCGCCGGCGGGCGCTGAGGTTGGGCACTTCGCCGAGCAGGATCGCCGGGAAGCGGTCGCACAGGGCGATGAAGTCGAAGGCCGCCAGCGGCTGCTGGCAGAGGTCGGCGTAGCGGCACCAGAGCGCCGCCGGGCTGTGGCGCAGCGCGCCGATCCGGCGCGGGCCGATCTCGACCGGCTCGGTGGACACCGGCAGGCCGGCGCTCAGCTGCGCGAACACCGCCTCCAGCGCGCTGGGCTGGCCGGTCTCGGCGATCCAGTAGCGCTGCTGCAGCGCGCCGGGATGCAGGCGGTGATCGGTGCCGCCGTCCACCGCCACCACCTGCATGTGCCGCTCGAGGGCGGCGATCGCCGGCAGGAAGCGCTGGCGGTTGAAGCCATCGGCGTACAGCTGCGCCGGCGGCTGGTTGGAGGTGGCGACCACGGTGACCTGCTCGACGAACAGCGCCTGCAGCAGCGGGCCGAGCAGCATGGCGTCGCCGATGTCGCTGACGAACAGCTCGTCGAAGCACAGCACGCGCACCTCGGCGGCCAGTTCGCGGGCCAGCGCCGGCAGCGGGTCGGCGGTGCCGGTGAGCTGGAACAGGCGGCGGTGCACCCAGCGCATGAAATGGTGGAAGTGCTGGCGCCGCGCCGGCACCTGCAGGCTGGCGTGGAACTGGTCCATCAGCCAGGTCTTGCCGCGGCCGACCGGCCCCCACAGGTACACCCCGCGTGGCGGCGGGCCGCTGCGGTGCAGCGCCGCATGGCAGTCGTCCAGCAGCTGCGCGGCCTGGCGCTGGGCCTCGTCGGCCTGGAAGCCGGCGGCGACGGCGGCCTGCCAGGCGGCCAGCGGCGCCAGGGGGCGGTGCTCGGTGGCGCCGTGCGGCATTCAGGCCTGCCCCGCGTCGTCGACGCCGATGTCCTCGTTCCACAGCTCGGGACGCGCAGCGATGAACTCGCGCATCAGGGCGATGCAGGTTTCATCCTGCAGCACCTCGACCTGCACGCCGCGCGTGCGCAGCAGCTCCTCCTCGCCCATGAAGGTACGGTTCTCGCCGACGATCACCTTCGGGATGCCGTAGAGCAGGATGGCGCCGCTGCACATCGGGCAGGGCGACAGGGTGGTGTAGAGCACCGCGTCGCGGTAGACGCTGGCCGGCTGGCGGCCGGCGTTCTCGAAGGCGTCCATCTCGCCGTGGCGGATGGCGCTGCCCTGCTGCACCCGGCGGTTGTGGCCGCGGCCGATGATGCGGCCCCGGTGGACGATCACCGAGCCGATGGGGATGCCGCCCTCGGCGAGGCCCGCTCGGGCTTCCTCGATGGCGGCTTGCATGAACGGATCCATGGGGCTTCCTCGCGATGGAACGGTCGGGAAGCCATCATAACCCTGTCCGGCGCGTTGGCCGATGTGTTGCCGGAAATCTGCGCCCCGGGCCGCGGCAGCCCGGGGGCGGGACATCAGCGGTTGGTGCTGCCCATCAGCACGCCGTACTGCTTGCGGCTGAAGCCGGCGGTCAGCGGGGCACCTTCGTAGTTGCAGGTGACGCTCACCTTGATGCCCTGCTGGTGGTCGTAGTAGGTGTGGTTGTCGGGCTTGTCGATGGCCAGTTCGAGCGCGCTGGCGTCGACGCCCAGTTCCTTGAGCGCCGCCACCGAGTCGAGCGGCTGCTTCGGGCTGCACGGGGGAGTACCGCGGAACTCGACGTCGGCGTAGCCGATGCTGGTGCCGTCGGCCTCGAGGAAGACATGGTGCCTGGCGGTGTCGAACACCACGTTGTTGGCCTGGTTGGGCTGCACGCCGGCGCGGCTGGCGGCTTCCTTCACCGGCAGGTCGAGGTACTTGAACGGCTGTTGGGCGGGATCGCCCTGGGCGACGGCCTGGTGGGCGACGACGAGGAGAGCGACAGCGGGTGCAAAGCAGCGAATTTTCATTTTTCTAGTTTTCTTTCGTTATTGGCCAAGAAACCCCCCATGGGGCCGTGAGCGGCGGGGCGCACCGCTCGCGCGTCGAGCGGCGGGAGTATGCCCAAGGCGGCGGCAGCGTCGAAGTCGATCAAGGTCTTACGCGGCGATGGCGGCGGCGCGCGCGCTTTGTGCGTTGCGTCACATTCCCGTGCGTGACACGGTGCCGCAGGGCGTGGCCCGGCCATGCCGCCATCCGGGAGCCGTCGCCGCTGGCCGGCACGCCCCGCCCCGCGGCCGGACGGGCCGCGGGGCGGGGAACTCAGTTGGCGTACTTGTAGCCGACCTCGCCGTGGCTGGAGAGATCCAGGCCGTAGACCTCGTGCTCCTCGTCGACGCGCAGGCCCCGGCACAGCAGCGCGGCGAGCTTGAACGCCAGCCAGCTGCTCAGCGCCGAGTAGAGGATGCTGAACAGCATGGCACCGCCGTTGACCGCCAGCTGGTCGAGCAGTCCGCGTCCTGCGGCGAAGCCCTGGCCGCCGAGGACGCTCATGGCGAACACCGGGGTGAGCAGGCCGCCGACGATGCCGGCGACGCCGTGCACGCCGAACACGTCGAAGGCGTCGTCCAGGCCGATCAGCGGCTTGAGCCTGTCGACGGCCCAGACGCAGATCGGTGCGGCGATCAGGCCCAGGCCGATGGCGCCCATCGGGCCGACGAAGCCGCACGCCGGGGTGACCGCGACCAGCCCGGCGATGGCGCCGGACACCGCGCCGAACATGCTCGGCTTGCCGCGGTAGCTCCATTCGGCCAGCAGCCAGGCCAGCGCGCCGGCGCAGCTGGCCAGCATGGTGTTGACCATCACCAGCATGGCGAAGCCGTTGGCCGCCAGCACGCAGCCGCCGCAGAAGCCCAGCCAGCCGACCCACAGCAGGCAGCCGCCGGTGACGGTCATGGTCATGTTGTGCGGCGACAGGGTCGCGGTGCCGAAGCCGCGGCGCCGGCCGATCAGCCAGGCGCCGACCAGCGAGGCGATGCCGACGTTGAGGTGCACCACGTTGCCGCCGGCGAAGTCCTGCACGCCGAGGGCGAACACCCAGCCGCCGCCCCAGGCCATGTGCGCCATGGGGATGTAGTTGAGGGTCAGCCACAGCGCCATGAACACCATCACGGCGGAGAACTTCATGCGCTCGGCGAAGGAGCCGACGATGATCGGCGGGGTGATGGCGGCGAACAGCAGCATGAACAGGAAGTACAGCAGCTCGGGGATGCTGCCCTGCATCGAGTCCGGGCCGACGCCCTGCAGGAACAGCTTGTCGGTGCCGCCGATGAACGCCTGCAGCTCGCCGCCGTCGGTGAAGGTCAGGCTGTAGCCGTAGACGGCGAACAGCAGCGCCATCAGCGCGGCGCCGGAGAACACCTGCATCAGCACCGACAGCACGTTCTTGCTGCGCGCCATGCCGCCGTAGAACAGGCCCAGGCCGGGTAGGGTCATCAGCAGCACCACCAGCGCGCACACCACCACGAAGGCCGTGTCGCCGCTGTTCAATGTCGGGGCGGCGTCATCCGCCCATGCTCCGATGGAGCCCGATAGCAGGAGCGTGCCGATCAGGCTGCGACGCAGAAGTCCGAATCGCTTCATGGTCTGTTCCTCTGGTTGAGTGGTAAGCGATGAGCGGGGGAGCGGCGCTCAGGCGCGCACGCGGCTCTTGTCCGGGTCGTAGAAGATCGGCGCGCACACCGTGGCGGCGATGCGCTTCTGCTGGCCGTCGAGCTTGCCGATCTCCACCGCCGTGCCGGGCGTGCAGTAGCCGATGTCCAGCCGGCACAGGGCGACGTTCCTGCCGGTGATCGGCGAGCGGGTGGCGCTGGTGACCACGCCGATCTGCGCGCGGCCGTCGTGCACGCAGTCGCCGTGCTGGGCTTGTTCGTTGCCCTCCAGCTGCAGGCCGACCAGCCTGCGCTGCGGGTGGGCGCTGCGGCGCAGCAGGGCTTCCCTGCCGATGAAGTCGTCCTGCTTGCTGTTCAGCGGCACGCAGAAGCCGATGCCGGCCTCGAACGGGTCGGTCTGGTCGCAGAACTCGTAGCCGGCGAAGATCAGCCCGGCCTCGATGCGCAGCATGTCCAGCGCGTGCAGGCCGAGCGGCACCAGCCCCATGGGCTCGCCGAGCTGCCACAGGCGCTGCCAGACCTGCATGGCGTCGCTGGGGTGGCACCAGATCTCGTAGCCCAGCTCGCCGGTGTAGCCGGTGCGCGAGACCATCAGCGGGCAGCCGTTGTAGTCGCCCAGGCGACCGACCAGGAAGCGGAACCAGCCGAGTTCCTCCAGTTGCGGCTGGCTGGGTGGCGTCCAGATCAGTTGGCTGAGCAGTTCGCGCGAGCGCGGTCCCTGCACGGCGACGTTGTGGACCTGCTCGGAGGCCGACTTCACCCACACCTTCATGCCGAGCCGTTCGGCCTGCTGGCGCAGCCAGTCGCCGGCGAAGTCCTCGCCGCCGATCCAGCGGAAGGCGTCCGGGCCCAGACGCAGCAGGGTGCCGTCGTCGAGCATGCCGCCGTGCTCGTAGCACAGCGCCGAGTAGACCACCTGGCCCACCGCCAGCTTGCGCACGTCGCGGGTCAGGCAGTGGTTGAGCAGCGCCTCGGCGTCCGGGCCGAGCACCTCGAACTTGCGCAGCGCGGAGAGGTCCATCACCGCCACCCGTTCGCGGCAGCCGTGGTACTCCTCGATGGCGCCGAAGCCCGCGTAGTGGGTCGGCGTCCACCAGCCGCGGTAGTCGACGAAGTTGCCGGTCAGCGCGCTGGTGCCGGGATGGAAGCCGCTCTCGCGGGTCAGCACCGGGTCGGCGTCGGCGGTCTTGCGGGTGGCCATGGCCATGCTGAAGCGCTCCTTGGCGGAATACACGCGGATGTGGATGTCGGTCGGCTGCCAGCCGTTGGCCGGGTCGATGTCGTCCGGGCAGGAACTGCTGGCGCACACCAGGTCGGTCAGCGCGCGCAGCAGCACGTAGTCGCCGGGGCGCGACCAGGGCTCGTCGACGGTCAGCTGCTGGTGGGCGTCGATGCCGGTGTTGAAGAAGAAGTTGATCGCCGGCCAGCCGGCCCGGGCGCCGACGCCATGGGCAGCCAGCGCGCGGCTGAGGTTGTCGCTGCAGTTGGCGTGGCCGAAGTAGCCCTGGCTTTCGTAGTAGCGCGCGGTGCAGGCGAGGGCGAAGGTGTCGTGGCGGCCGACGGTGTCGCGCACCACCTCGAGCATCGGCTGCAGGTTGCGGTCGAAGAACCTGGAGAACAGCCCCGGCCCGGGGTAGGCGTTGCCGTTGAGGGTGCGGGTGACCGTTGGGTCGAGGTCGATCTCGCGGCCGGCGTCGAGGCCGCGGCGGTCGAAGGCGACGAAGTCCGAGCACTGCCGCCCGGCCACGTCGAGCACCTGGAGGTACTGGCCGGCTTCGACCACGTAGTCGCGGGCCGTGCCGGGGCTGATGGTGAACTCGTCGATCACTTCGCCGAGCGGTGCCGGCAGCGGCGGCGCCAGCACGCTGCGCGGGTTGACGCGCTGGATGACCAGCCGCAGTTCGCTGGCGCGCTGCTGGCAGTCCACCGCGACCCGACCGCCGGGGGCGGCGACGATCACCAGCAGTTCGGCGCTGGCGGTGAGGCTGCGGGAGAAGCCGGCCGCGGTGTCGCTGTCCCACAGGCGGGCGGCGTCGGGCAACTGGCGGCAGTCGATGTCGCGCCGGGCCAGGCCGAGACGGGTTTGCAGCGATGCGGCGCTGGCCTCGCCGAGCAGCTCGGCGATGAAGCGCGCGCCGGGGCTGGCGCTCAGGCCGAGGGCGCTCAGGGCGGCACGGCCGCCGGCGAAGGCCAGCAGCTCGGCGCTCTGCCGGCCTTCGAGGTCGATCACCTCGAGACGGTCGCCGGGCTCGAGGGCGACCACGGTCAGCCCGCCGGGGGCGACGCGGTGGCGTTCCAGCGCCGGGGCGCGGGCGAACAGCGCGGGTTCGCGCGGTCGGGAAATCACGGGCGTGTGCATGCAAGGCTCCTGCGCGAGGGCGCGGCGGAAGTCTCCGGGAGGACAGGTCTCGTGGGGTGCGCCGCGCGCACCGTGTGGTGGCGCCGTCGAGGTCCGGTGGGTGCGCCGTGCGCACCATCGGGCACGCGCGTGGTGCGCATGGCGCACCCTACGGGTGTCAGCCGACCGCCTTGAGCGACTGCTCCGGCTGGTCGGACAGGTAGGCGGCCATCGAGTCGTCCAGCGCGTCGAGCCAGGGGGTGTGGTGGGGGGTGGCCAGGGTGCCGGTCATCAGCGAGCGATGGCACTTGTCGCGGTAGCCCATGATGTCCGCGTACTTGTCCTTCTTCCATTGCAGGAAGGTCTGGTTCACCGCGGCGATGTCGAAGCGCGGATAGTCGGTGGCGTCGATCAGCTGCTGGATGTACTTGCCCTGGAACTCGAACATTTCCCTGGCGTCCTGCAGGGTTTCCTCCTCGGCGCGCCAGGCGAGGTTCTCCGCGTGCATTTCCTCGCGCCCGGGCAGGGCGATGCGGCCGAGCAGCACGTCGCGCACGTACCAGGCCTGGGCGTCGAACATGTTGAAGCTGTACCACTGGTCCTGCATGCCCAGGTAGATCAGCTTCGGGTTGGGCTCCCAGAACACGCCCTTGTACAGGTTCAGCGGCCACAGGCGGTTGTCGGTCTTCAGGCACAGTTCCTCGGGCAGGAAGGGGAAGTGGTGCTTGTAGCCGGTGCACAGGATCACCGCGTCGATGTGCTTGTGGCTGCCGTCGGCGAACCAGGCGCTGTGACCCTCGACGCGCTCCAGCAGCGGCTTCTCCTCCCAGTTGGCCGGCCACCGGTAGCCCATGGGCGCGCTGCGGTAGCAGCTGGTGATCGAGCGAGCGCCGTACTTGTAGCATTGCGAGCCGATGTCCTCGGCCGAGTAGCTGGCGCCGACGATCAGCACGTCCTTGCCCTTGAACTCCAGCGCGTCGCGGAAGTCGTGGGCGTGCAGCACCCGGCCGGCAAAGCTCTCGAAGCCCGGGAAGTAGGGCACGTTGGGGGTGGAGAAGTGGCCGCTGGCGCAGACCACGTAGTCGAAGGTTTCCGCGTAGGTTTCGTGCTTCGTGTAGTCGTGCACGCTGACGGTGAACAGGCCGCTGGCCGGATCGAAGCTGACCTGGCGCACCGCGCTGTTGAAGCGGATGTAGTCGCGCACGCCGGCCTTCTCCACGCGGCCCTTGATGTAGTCCCACAGCACTTCGCGCGGCGGGTAGGAGCCGATCGGCCGGCCGAAGTGCTCGTCGAAGGTGTAGTCGGCGAACTCCAGGCACTCCTTGGGCCCGTTCGACCACAGGTAGCGGTACATGCTGCCGTGCACCGGCTCGCCGTTCTCGTCGAGGCCGGTGCGCCAGGTGTAGTTCCACATGCCGCCCCAGTCCTGCTGCTTCTCGAAGCAGACCAGTTCGGGGATCTCGGCGCCCTTGGCCCTGGCGGACTGGAAGGCGCGCAGCTGGGCAAGGCCCGAGGGGCCGGCGCCGATGATGGCGATGCGAGTGGTCATGGTCAGCTCCTGGGAACGGTGAGTGGCGGATTCTTGGGAAACAAAATTTCCCGTTGCGAATTACGCTACCGTGACCGCGCCGCGGCGAAACTCTGCCGGTGGAGATACGCCGTTGGAGGTAGATCGGTGGCTGATCGGCGCTGAAGCACCGCGAACAGGCGGGCAACGGACGCTCTGCTTCGCGTTGGTGCAGGGGGGGGTGATATGCCTGGAGGGAAAGATGGTTTCCTGCAGGTTTCGCGCGGCGACGCGCCTGGGGCACGGAACTTGCTGCGTGGTTCCGGCGATCCTTTCTGCGAGGGACTACCCATGGCGTCGCACGCGAACATGCCCACCCGCCGGCTGGGAGAGCGGGGATGATGGGCGCCCCGGGGCCGGGCGCGCCCGAGTTGACCGAACGGGAACGGCAGACCCTGGCGCTGATCGCCGAGGGCCTGAGCAACAAGCTGATCGCCCGCCAGCTGGGCATCAGCGACGGCACGGTGAAGGTTCACGTCCGCCACCTGCTGAGCAAGCTCGGCCTGCATTCGCGCCTGGAGCTGGCGGCCTGGGCCCATCGTTCCGGCGAGCAGCGGGAGGCGTCGCTGCCGGAGGTGCGTCACCTGGCGGTCGGCCCGCAGGATCTGGGCAACCTGCTCGACGACCTGCCGCTGATGCTCTACCGCTGCCGCAACGACCCGCACTGGAGCATGGCCTACGTCAGCGGCGGTTGCCTGGCGCTGACCGGCTACAGCCCCGCGCAGTTGGTCGGCAGCCGGCGGCTGAGCTGGAACAGCCTGATCCATCCCGCCGACCGCCAGCGGGTGTGGCTGGCGGTGCAGCGCGGCCTGCAGGAAGGCCGCCCCTTCAGCGTCGACTACCGCCTGCTGTGCGCCGACGGCAGCGAGCGTCCGGTGCAGGAGCGCGGCTGCGGCATCTACGCAGGCAGCGGCGAGGTGCTGGAGCTGGAGGGGGTGGTGATGGCGCGTTAGCGGCATTCATCCAGGCCGACTCGCTACCTTGGTACTGGCTTTCCGTAGTGCTTTTGTAGTGCGGCAAAAAAAACGCTACAAAACTGTTGACGAGGGCCCATCCCGCATTGCAGGATGAAGCCACTCCCAGACGCGGGGGCCCTGGCAAGGGGTTCCAGCGTCTCTCCGGCCCACCAGCCGGACTCCCGTGCTTGTACTGCCCACAAGGCAGACTGATGAAGTTGACTGGCAAGTTCGTCTGCGGACGAGAAGCGCTGGTGAAACGTCTTCATGATGCTGGCCAAGGCCGTATGCTGCTCGGTTGAGCCTTCCCGCATCTTCGAACGTCCACCTCCTGCTCCCCGACCCTGCGATCCCGCCGCAGGCTTCAACGCTCTGCCGCCTTCTGTAGCTCGCTTGGATCAGCGCTACATCAGGCTCAGGTTGAGAGGCGACCCAGCGTGCACTCGTCGGCCTACCGCCGACGGTATCCGGGTCCACCCAAATTCAGAATCGACGTTTTCGACCGACAATTAAGGGGCTCACACCATGAATCTGAACAACCAGCACACTCCCGAAGACCTGGCCAAGCTGTTCGCCACCCGCAAGGACACCCACGGCAGCCACATCCTGTGGATCAGCGAGTGCGGCGAGGTGCACCTGGACACCTTGGCACCGGAACTCGGCGAGGACGAATTCGAGAAGCGCACCCCCGGCATGCGCGCCCGCCTGCGCACCTACCACCGCGGCAAGGGCTACGTGGGCAAGAAGGCCGCCGCCGACAAGGAATTCATCGGCCGCGTGTACCAGACCCTGCAACAGGAATGGCCGGCGGTTCGCAGCCAGCCCGAGATCGCCTACATCGATCGCTACTGCTGATCGCGGCTGAAACGAGCAACAACCCTCAGTTTTGCCTGACCCTCGCGGGTCAGGCTTTTTTTTTTGCGCGCTCATCCGCCTTCCGTCCCCTGGTCTGGCGAGCCACACCGGGCGGTCTTTACTGAATGGGTCATCCATCCGCTCGACGAGGGCCATCATCATGGCCAAGACGATGAAAGCGGCGGTTGTCGCCGCATTCGGCAAGCCGCTGGAGATCCGCGAAGTACCGGTACCCACCCCCGGTCCCGGCCAACTGCTGGTGAAGATCGCCGCCTGCGGCGTCTGCCACACCGACCTGCACGCCGCCCATGGCGACTGGCCGGTCAAGCCCCAGCCACCGTTCATTCCCGGCCACGAGGGCGTCGGCCACGTGGTCGCCGTGGGCGCCGGGGTCACCCACATCAGGGAAGGCGACCGGGTCGGCATTCCCTGGCTGCACTCCGCCTGCGGCCATTGCGAGCACTGCCTGGGCGGCTGGGAAACCCTCTGCCTCGCGCAACACAACACCGGCTACTCGGTGAACGGCGGCTTCGCCGAATACGCGCTGGCCGAGGCCGAGTACGTCGGCCGTCTGCCGGACAACGTCGGCTTCGTCGAGATCGCGCCGATCCTCTGCGCCGGAGTGACCGTCTACAAGGGCCTGAAGATGACCGATACCCGTCCGGGCCAGTGGGTGGCGATCTCCGGCATCGGCGGCCTCGGTCACATGGCCGTGCAGTATGCCTGCGCCATGGGCCTGAACGTCGCCGCGGTGGACGTCGACGACGCCAAGCTCGAGTTCGCCCGGCGGCTCGGCGCCAGCCTCACCGTCAACGCCCGCCAGCAGGACCCGGCGGCCTACCTGCAGCAGGAGGTCGGCGGCATGCACGGCGTGCTGGTCACCGCCGTCTCGGCGAAGGCCTTCGAGCAGGCCCTGGGCATGGCCCGCCGCGGCGGCACCGTCGCCCTCAACGGCCTGCCGCCCGGCGAGTTCAGCCTGTCGATCTTCGACATGGTGCTCAACGGCACCACGGTGCGCGGCTCCATCGTCGGTACCCGTCTGGACCTGCAGGAGGCGCTGGACTTCGCCGGCCAGGGCAAGGTGCACGCCACGGTCGCCAGCGAGCCGCTGGAAAACATCAACGACATCTTCGCCCGCATGCACAGGGGGCAGATCGAGGGGCGCATCGTCCTCGACTTCGGCGCCTGAGCCAGCCGCCGGGGCGGGCGTCGCTCAGTGCGCGCCGCCCTGGCGCCACTGCCGCGGGCTGACGCCGAACCAGCGGCGGAAGGCGCGCGAGAAGGCGCTGGTTTCCGAGTAGCCGAGCAGCGGCGCCAGCTCGGAGATCGGCAGCTGCTGCTGGCGCAGGTAGTGGGTGGCCAGCTCGCAGCGCACCTTGTCGACCAGTTGGCTGAAGGTGAGGCCCTGCTCGCGCAGGCGGCGCTGCAGCGACCAACTGGCCAGGCCCATCTGCTCGGCGACATCCTCCAGGCTCGGCTCGCCGGCCAGCAGCTGCTGGCGCACCCGGGCGCGGGTGTCGTCGACGATGTTCGGTGCCTCGCGGCCGGCCAGGCTGAGCTGGCGCAGCGAGTCCTGCATCACCAGCAGCAGGGTCGGGTTGTGCTCGGGCATGGCGCGGCCGAGGTCGCGCTTGGGGATCAGCAGCGAATTGCACGGCTGCTCGAAGTACACCGGGGCGTCGAACACCTTGCAGTGCTCGTGCCAGTGCTCCGGGCGCGGGTGCTCGAAGTGCACGGCGCGCGGCGCCCACTGGCTGCCCAGCACGTGGCGGATCAGGTTGAGAGCCATGCCCAGGGTCAGCTCGGCATCCTGGCGGCGGACCAGGATGGCGCCGTGGCGCACCTGGTAGTCGAAGCGGTAGCACTCGCCCTCGTCGACCAGGCGGATCAGGCTGTTGCGCTGGTGCAGCGGGAAGGCGCGGGCGAAGTTGATCAGCGCCTGCTCGAGGGTCGCCGAGCACAGGCCGATGTAGCCGAGCAGGCCGAGTTCCTGCGGCCTGAACTGCTGGCCGTAGTACAGGCCGAAATTGTCGCAGCCGGACTGCCGCGCCGCTTCTTCCAGCACCTGGCAGTAGTTGGGCAGCGCCAGGCTCAGGGTCGGGTGCTGCAATTGCTCGGGGTCGATGCCCGAGACGCCGAGGATACGGTCGGGATCGCCGCCGTGCCGGTCGATGAAGCTGCACAGGCCGCTGGCGGCCGCGGCCAGCACGCCGCTGTGGCGCTGGGCGGACAACTCCGGCAGGCCGGCCAGGCCGGCAGGAGGGGCGAGCAACGGGCTCATGGTGGAACTCTCCGCAGGAACAACCGGCAATCCCAAGCAAGTTCCGCGCCGGGCTCTCGCATGCCGCGCCACCCCAGCGCTGGCGCGGTTCACAGGCCGGCGCCGGAAGCGTTCCGCACCGGGACGGTGCGCAAGGCGGGTGGTTTGGAAACACCCGCAGCGCAACGCCACGGGCGATTTGACCGCGGGTGACACGCGGCCGGCGGCGACGCAAAAGTTGACTTCGCACGACAGCACCTCTCCGCGACGGTCAAGTCAGGCGGGGACGGGCGGCGCATGATCGTCTCCAGGCCGCCGCGCCCCGCCGTCAGTGCGCAGTGCCACAACTACAAGAATCGTCGTTTCGGAGAGTCAGCATGATCTACGCACAACCGGGCAGCGCAGGCGCCATCCTTTCCCTCAAGCCGCGCTATGGCAACTACATCGGCGGCGAGTTCGTCGCGCCGGTCAACGGCCGCTACTTCACCAACACCACGCCGGTCACCGGCGAAGCGATCGCCGAATTCCCGCGCTCCGATGCCGCCGACATCGAGCTGGCGCTGGACGCCGCCCACGCCGCCGCCGATGCCTGGGGTCGTACCTCGGTGCAGGACCGCGCCAACATCCTCTTGAAGATCGCCGACCGCATCGAGCAGAACCTGGAAGTGCTCGCCGTCGCCGAGACCTGGGACAACGGCAAGGCCGTGCGCGAGACCCTCAACGCCGACGTGCCGCTCTCCGTCGATCACTTCCGCTACTACGCCGGCTGCATCCGCGCCCAGGAAGGCGCCGCCGCCGAGATCAACGACACCACCGCCGCCTACCACTTCCACGAGCCGCTGGGCGTGGTCGGCCAGATCATCCCGTGGAACTTCCCGCTGCTGATGGCGGCCTGGAAGCTGGCCCCGGCGCTGGCCGCCGGCAACTGCATCGTGCTGAAGCCGGCCGAGCAGACTCCGCTGTCGATCACCGTGCTGCTGGAGATCATCGGCGACCTGCTGCCCAAGGGCGTGCTCAACGTGGTGCAGGGCTTCGGCCGCGAAGCCGGCGAGGCGCTGGCCACCAGCAAGCGCATCGCCAAGATCGCCTTCACCGGATCGACTCCGGTGGGGTCGCATATCCTCAAGTGCGCCGCCGAGAACATCATCCCCAGCACCGTCGAGCTGGGCGGCAAGTCGCCGAACATCTTCTTCGAAGACATCATGCAGGCGGAGCCTGCGTTCATCGAGAAGGCCGCCGAGGGCCTGGTGCTGGCCTTCTTCAACCAGGGCGAGGTGTGCACCTGCCCGTCGCGCGCGCTGATCCAGGAGTCGATCTACGACGAGTTCATGGCCGAGGTCATGAAGAAGGTCAAGCAGATCAAGCGCGGCAACCCGCTGGACACCGAGACCATGGTCGGCGCCCAGGCGTCCAGCCAGCAGTTCGAGAAGATCCTCTCCTACATGGACATCGCCCGCGCGGAAGGCGCCGAGATTCTCACCGGCGGCGCCGCCGAGAAGCTGGAAGGCAGCCTGGCCAGCGGCTACTACGTGCAGCCGACCCTGATCAAGGGCAGCAACGACATGCGCGTGTTCCAGGAGGAGATCTTCGGCCCGGTGGTCGGCGTGACCACCTTCAAGGACGAGGCCGAGGCGCTGGCGATCGCCAACGACACCGAGTTCGGTCTGGGCGCCGGCGTGTGGACCCGCGACATCAACCGCGCCTACCGCATGGGCCGCGGCATCAAGGCCGGCCGCGTGTGGACCAACTGCTACCACCTGTACCCGGCGCACGCCGCCTTCGGTGGCTACAAGAAGTCCGGCGTGGGCCGCGAGACCCACAAGATGATGCTCGACCACTACCAGCAGACCAAGAACCTGCTGGTCAGCTACGACATCAAGCCGCTGGGCTTCTTCTGATCTGCCATAAATGATTCCATCCACATGACGCCACCCCTGTCTCGGCAGGGGTGGCGGGGAAAGGGGCCTTGCGCATGTCCACTCAACAATCCCACATCGTTTCCCACGCCCAGGGCGTGGAAACCGAAAGCGTCGATGCCGACTACTTCGCCCACCGCCAGCTCAAGCAGGGCGCGGCCGGCTGGGTGCTGCTGGTCGGCCTCGGCGTCGCCTACGTGATCTCCGGCGACTACGCCGGCTGGAACTTCGGTCTGGCCCAGGGCGGCTGGGGCGGCATGTTCGTCGCCACCCTGCTGATGGCCACCATGTACCTGTGCAAGTGCTTCTCGCTGGCCGAGCTGTCGTCGATGATCCCCACCGCCGGCGGCGGCTACGGCTTCACCCGCACCGCCTTCGGCCCCTGGGGCGGCTTCCTCACCGGCACGGCGATCCTCATCGAGTACGCCATCGCCCCGGCGGCCATCGCCTGCTTCATCGGCGCCTACTGCGAGTCGCTGTTCGGCGTCGGCGGCTGGATGGTCTACCTGGCCTTCTACGTGGTGTTCATCGGCATCCATGTGCTCGGTGCCGGCGAGGCGCTCAAGCTGATGTTCGCCATCACCGCGGTGGCGGCCATCGCCCTCGGCGTGTTCATCGTGGCGATGGTGCCGCACTTCGAGGCGGCCAACCTGTTCGACATCCCGGTCAGCGAGGCCGCCGGCGCCAGCGCCTTCCTGCCGTTCGGCTACGTCGGCATCTGGGCGGCGATTCCCTACGCCATGTGGTTCTTCCTCGCCGTCGAGGGCGTGCCGCTGGCCGCCGAGGAAACCAAGAATCCCAAGCGCGACCTGCCGCGCGGGCTGATCGGCGCCATGCTGGTGCTGCTGACCTTCGCCGGGCTGATCCTGCTGGTCGGCCCGGGCGCCGCTGGTGCCAAGGCGCTGATGGGCTCCGGCAACCCGCTGGTGGAGGCGCTGGAGGCGGCCTACCAGGGTTCGACCTGGATGAGCCAGTTCGTCAACCTGGTCGGCCTGGCCGGGCTGATCGCCAGCTTCTTCTCGATCATCTACGCCTATTCGCGGCAGATCTTCGCCCTGTCGCGCGCCGGCTACCTGCCGCGCAGCCTCTCGGTGACCAACCGCAACAAGGCGCCGGTGGCCGCGCTGGTGGTGCCGGGGATCATCGGCTTCGGCCTGTCGCTGACCGGCCAGGGCGACCTGCTGATCCTGGTGGCGGTGTTCGGCGCGACCCTGTCCTACGTGCTGATGATGGCCGCGCACATCACCCTGCGCCTGCGTCGTCCGGAGATGCCGCGCCCGTACCGCACGCCCGGCGGCATCGTCACCTCGGCGGTGGCCCTGCTGCTGGCGGCGGTGGCGCTGGTCGCCGGCTTCCTGGTCGACCCGCGGGTGGTGATCGGCGCCGCAGCGATCTATGCCCTGTTCATCGCCTACTTCGCCCTGTACAGCCGCCACCACCTGGTGTCCGGCACGCCGGAGGAAGAATTCGCGGCGATCCAGGCCGCTGAGAAGGCCCTGCGCTAACGCTTGATACGGCGACCGCCGCCCGGCGGTCGCCGCGAGGAGAACCAACAGATGGCTCAATTCGTCCACACCGTCGGCGGCCAGACCTGGCGCTTCGACAGCCTGCGCGAGCTGATGGCCAAGGCCACCCCGGCGCGCTCCGGCGACTACCTGGCCGGCGTCGCCGCCGCCAGCGCCGCCGAGCGGGTGGCCGCGCAGATGGCGCTGGCCGAGGTGCCGCTCAAGCACTTCCTGGTCGAGGCGGTGATCCCCTACGAGGCCGACGAAGTCACCCGCCTGATCATCGACACTCATGACGCCGCCGCCTTCGCCCCGGTCAGCCACTTGACCGTCGGCGGCCTGCGTGACTGGCTGCTCGGTGATGCGGCCGACGAGGCCAGTCTGCGCGCCCTGGCGCCGGGGCTGACCCCGGAGATGGCCGCCGCGGTGTCGAAGATCATGCGCGTGCAGGACCTGATCCTGGTGGCGCAGAAGATCCGTGTGGTCACCCGTTTCCGCAACACCCTGGGCCTGCGCGGACGGATGTCGACCCGCCTGCAGCCCAACCATCCGACCGACGACCCGGCCGGCATCGCCGCCAGCACCCTCGACGGCCTGCTCTACGGCAACGGCGACGCGATGATCGGCATCAACCCGGCCACCGACAGCATGGGTTCGATCTGCACCCTGCTGGAGATGCTCGACGCGGTGATCCAGCGCTACGAGATCCCCACCCAGTCCTGCGTGCTGACCCATGTCACCAGCTCGATCGCCGCCATCGAGCGCGGTGCGCCGCTCGACCTGGTGTTCCAGTCGATCGCCGGCACCGAGGCGGCCAACGCCAGTTTCGGCATCAACCTGAAGGTGCTGCAGGAGGGCTACGAGGCTGGCCTCAGCCTCAAGCGCGGCACCCTCGGCAGCAACCTGATGTACTTCGAGACCGGCCAGGGCAGCGCGCTGTCGGCCAACGCCCACCACGGCGTCGACCAGCAGACCTGCGAGACCCGCGCCTACGCGGTGGCGCGCCACTTCAAGCCGTTCCTGGTCAACACCGTGGTCGGCTTCATCGGCCCCGAATACCTGTACAACGGCAAGCAGATCATCCGCGCCGGCCTCGAGGACCACTTCTGCGGCAAGCTGCTCGGCGTGCCGATGGGCTGCGACATCTGCTACACCAACCATGCCGAGGCCGACCAGGACGACATGGACATGCTGCTGACCCTGCTCGGCGCGGCGGGGATCAACTTCATCATGGGCATCCCCGGCTCCGACGACGTGATGCTCAACTACCAGACCACCTCGTTCCACGACGCGCTCTACGCCCGCCAGGTGCTCGGCCTGCGCGCCGCGCCGGAGTTCGAGGAGTGGCTGGCGCGCATGGGCATCCTGCACCAGCAGGGCGGCCGCGTACGCCTGGGCGACGAGCTGCCGCCGGCGTTTCGCCAGGCGCTGGCGCAGCTCGGTCCCTGACCGTTCCATGCCCGTAGGGGCGAATTCATTCGCCATGCCACCCGTCAAGGCGAATAAATTCGCCCCTACAGGTGGACTACCCAATACAACGGCACCCGGAGGTTTCCGATGCCCGAAAAATCCCCCGCCACCGAAAACCCCTGGCAGCAGCTGCGTGGCCTGACCCCGGCGCGCATCGCCCTCGGCCGCGCCGGCACCAGCCTGCCGACTGCCGCGCAGCTGGACTTCCAGTTCGCCCACGCCCAGGCGCGCGACGCCGTGCATACCCCGCTCGACGTCGCGGCGCTGGGCGAATCGCTCGGCTCGCTCGGTCTCGACTGCCTGCACCTGCGCAGCGCCGCCAGGGACCGCGACACCTACCTGCAGCGCCCCGACCTCGGTCGGCGCCTGCACGCCGACTCCGCGCAGCTCCTGCGCGAGCACGCCGCCACGCATGGCGGCGGCTGCGATCTGGCCATCGTCATCGCCGACGGCCTGTCCGCGCTGGCGGTGCAGCGCCACAGCCTGCCGTTTCTCGACCGCCTGCTCGAGCAGGTGCAGACCGAAGGCTGGACGCTGGCGCCGGTGAGCCTGGTCGAACAGGGCCGGGTGGCGGTGGCCGACGAGGTGGGCGAGCTGCTCGGCGCGAAGATGACGGTGATCCTGATCGGCGAGCGCCCCGGCCTCAGCTCGCCGGACAGCCTCGGTCTGTACTTCACCTACGGGCCGAAGGTCGGCCTCACCGATGCGTACCGCAACTGCATCTCCAACGTGCGTCTGGAAGGCCTCAGCTACGGCATGGCCGCTTTCCGCCTGCTGTACCTGATGCGCGAGGCCTGCCGCCGCCAGCTGTCCGGTGTGGAGCTCAAGGACGAGGCCGAGGTGCCGAGCCTGGACGGCGGTGGCAAGGGCAACTTCCTGCTGCAAGGGGGGCGCTGAGGTTTCGGGTGCGGCACCTTGTCGCATTCGCCGGTTTCGCCGAGCTCCTGATAATCGCGCGCCGCCAGCGCGCTGTGACTGGCCTGCCGGGCTACTCTGGAACACATGAAACTCTCGCCGACCGACCGCATGCTGACCGCCTGGGTGCTGTACTGCAGCCTCCTGCTGGGCGTGTTCGCCTGCAGCCTGGGCCACGGCCAGATGGCCGGCCTCAAGCTCAACGGTCTCGGCGGCGCCTTCTGTTCGCTGCAGGACGATGCCGGCCCGACGCTGGACAGCGGTTTCAGCGACCCCGCGCCCGGCGACGCGCTCGGCGTCTTCGGCTGCTCCTGCTGCAGCTCCTTCGTCCTCGTCGTACTGCCCCTGCTGTTCGCCCTCGGCCAGTGGCTGCGGCCGCAGCGCCGCTGGCTGCGCCCGGCGAGCCGCGACGAACGGCCCGCACCCCGTAACACCTGGCCCCCGGCCAATCCCCGCGCGCCCTGATCTCCGCGCACAGACGCCACCGTTTCCCCTGCGGACCAGCCTCGGGCTGAGCCGCGGCGGGCCTGTGCGCCGTCTGTGCCGCCGCCCTGCAAGTCCTTGCCCAGCTTGACCGCCTTGCCCCGGCCGGGGAGTGCCGGCGCGCGGATGATCCGCCGCCCGCTCGCCGGGGAAGGCCACGCAAGTCCATGGAACCAGAAGAACAAGCATCAGGAGATCGCCATGCGCCATTATCCCATTCCGAGTCTGCTCGCCCTCGCCATTGCACTGGCCTCGACCGCCCATGCCGAGGAAACCCGGCCCGAGGAAGTCGAGCTGCAGCCCATCGTCATCAGCAAGGGCCGGAAGACCGACCCGACCGCGCCCACGCTGACGGAAAAGCGCGTCGAGTTCGCGCAGATTCCCGGCGGCGCCACGGTCGTCGACGCCGAGACCTACAAGAGCGGGCGCAGCAGCACCCTGCAGGACGCCCTGGGCCTTGCCCCCGGGGTGTTCGTCCAGCCGCGCTTCGGCGCCGAGGAGGCGCGCCTGTCGATCCGCGGCTCCGGCCTGCAGCGCACCTTCCATGGCCGCGGCCTGCTGCTGATGCAGGACGGCGCGCCGGTCAATCTGGCCGACGGCAGCTTCGACTTCCAGACCATCGAGCCGCTGGCCACCGACCACATCGAGGTGCTGCGCGGCGCCAACGCCTGGCGCTACGGTGCGGCCAACCTCGGTGGCGCGATCAACTTCGTCGCCCCCACCGGGCAGACGGCCGCGCCGCTCGACCTGCGCGTCGAAGGTGGCAGCTTCGGCTATCGCCGGCTGTTCGGCGCCGTGGCCGAGGACTTCGGCGCGGCCGACGCCTACCTGAGCGTCAGCGACTACGCCCAGGACGGCTTTCGCGATCACGCCCGCCAGGACAACCAGCGCTACTTCGCCAACCTCGGCGGGCAGATCAGCGAGCGCCTGGCCACCCGGTTCTACCTGACCCATGTGGAAACCGACTCCGAGCTGCCCGGCAGCCTGACCAAGGCGCAGATGCGCCGCGACCCGGAGCAGGCCGCGGCGGGCAGCCTCAGCGGCGACCAGCGCCGCGACTTCACCCTCGACCGGGTCGGCAACATCAGCACCCTGCAGCTGGGCAACGGCCATCGCCTGGAGCTGGCCAGCTACTACAGCGAGAAGTCGCTGTTCCACCCGATCTTCCAGGTACTGGATATCGACAGCGAGGACTACGGCCTGCGCCTGAGCCACAAGTGGGCGAGCGGCGACGGCTGGCGCTGGACCGGCGGCGTCGAGGTCAGCCACGGGCGCAACCGGGACTCGCGCTACCTCAACGTCGGCGGCCACAAGGGCGCCAAGGTCAACGAGCTGCAGCAGACCGCGCGCAACCTGAACGCCTTCGCCGAGCTGGAGGTGCCGCTGGCCGAGCGCTGGGCGCTGATCGGCGGGGTCGCCTGGCTGCACCAGCAGCGCGAGGTGGACGACCGCCTGGTCACCGCGCGCGACGAGTCGTTCGACGCCACCTACGTCGGCCGCCTCGGCCGCATCGGCCTGCGCCACGACCTGAGCGCGGACGTGCAGCTGTTCACCAACCTCAGCCAGAGCTACGAGCCGCCGACCTTCAGCGAGCTGACCGGCGGCCAGGTGATCACCCGCAACGACGCGCAGCGCGCCAACACCTGGGAAGCCGGCCTGCGCTGGGCGCGCGGCGATCTCGACCTGGATCTGGCGATCTACCGCAGCGAGATCCGCGACGAACTGCTGGCGCTCAACGACGGCAACGGCCAGCCGCTGGGCACGGTCAACGCCGAGCGCACCATCCACCAGGGCATCGAGCTGGGCGGCGCCTGGACCCTCGGCCGGATCGTCCTGCGCGGCCAGTACCTGTTCAACGACTTCCGTTTCGACGACGATGCCGTCTACGGCGACAACCGCCTGGCCGGCGCGCCGCGCCAGTTCGTCAAGGGCGAGGCGCTGTGGCAGCAGGGCGGCTGGTACGCCGGGCCGACCTTCGAGTGGGTGCCGACGCACTACAACGTCGACCAGGCAGAAAGCCTGTACGCCGACAGCTACGCGATCTGGGGCCTGAAGGGCGGCTACCGGGCGGGCGAGGGCTGGGGCTTCTTCGTCGAGGGCCGCAACCTCTCCGACAAGACCTATGCCGCCACCACCGGGGTGATCGCCGACGCCCGTGGCCAGGACAGCGCGCAGTTCCTCCCCGGCGACGGCCGCAGCCTGTACGTCGGCCTGGAGTGGCGGCTGTGACCGCCGCGCAGGGGATCGGCCGCAGGCTGCGGCCGAGCTGGCGCCAGCGCGTGCTACGGCTCTTGCCGTGGCACCGGCGCCTGGCGCTGCTGGCCTGTCTCGGTGTGCTCGGCTGGGCCGCCAGTGGCGTGCTGCACCCGCTGATGAGCAACCTGCAGCCGCGCCCGGCGGTGTTCCTACCGCCGGCAGACCTGTTGCCGCTGCAGGGGCTGCAGGCACCGGCCACGGTGCTCGGCGCGGCGGGCCTCGGCGAAGTGCAGGCCCTGCGCCTGCTGGTGCTGGATGGCGAACCCTACTATCAGGCGCGCCTGCCCGGCGCCGCCGAGCCGCGCTACTGGCACGCGCGCAGCGGGGCGCCGGCCGATCTGCTGGCCCGCCATGCCGAGCGCCTGGCGCAGCACTATCTGGGGACGACCGAGCCGCTGCGCTATGCCGGCAGCCTGAGCGGGTTCGACGGCGAGTACGCCTTCGTCAACCGCCTGCTGCCGGTGGCGCGGGTGGATACGGCGCGCGAGGATGGCCTGCGTCTGTATCTGGATCTCTACCAGGACCGCCTCGGCACCCTGGTGGACGAGCGCAAGGCCTGGTTCGGCCGGCTGTTCCAGGCCGTGCACAGCTTCCGCTGGCTGGACGGCGCCGGCCTGCTGCGCCCGCTGCTGATGAGCCTGCTGCTGGCGGCGCTGCTGGCCACGGCGGCGCTGGGCGTCGCGCTGTTCCTCGCCCGCCCGCGGCAGTCCCGCGCGCCGTGGCGGCGGCGGGCGCACGGCTGGCTCGGCCTGCTGCTGGCGCTGGTCACCGGCAGCTTCGCGGTCAGCGGCGGCTGGCATCTGTGGCACAAGGTCAACGCGGTGCCGCTGCCGGCGCCGTTCCAGCCGAGCTACCCGGTCGCCGGGCTGGACGCGGCGCCGCAGGCAGGCTGGCCGGACTACGGCGCGGGCGCGCGCCGGCTCGATCTGGTGCTGCTGGACGGGGCGCCGGCCTGGCGGCTGGAGCAGTTGTCCGCCGACGGCATGGTTGGCGTGCGCTACCTGAGCGGTGCGGGACAGGCGCTGGATGACGGCGCTGCGCGCCGCTACGGCGAGCAGCGCCTCGGCCACTACGCCGCAGCGCTGGGCCTCGGCCAGCCGCAGGCGGTCGAGGTGCAGGAGCGCTTCGACCACGACTACGGCTTCGTCTTCAAGCGCCTGCCGGTGCTCAGGGCCCGCTATGCCGACGGAGCGCGCACCGCGCTGTACGTCGATCCGCTCGACGGCGCGCTGGCGGCGCGGGTGGCCGACGGCGACCGCGCCGAAGGCTGGAGCTTCGCCTACCTGCACAAGTGGGAGGTGCTGGGGCGCTTCGGCAAGCCGGCCAAGGACGTTCTGGTCAGCGGCCTGGCGTTGGCCCATCTGCTGCTGGCCGGGCTCGGCCTGTGGCTGCTGCGCCGGCGCCGGCCCGGCTGAGGGGGCGGACCTGCCGCGCCGTGCGGCGCGGCAGGTCGCCGTCAGATCTCCACCTGGGTGCCCAGCTCGATCACCCGGTTCACCGGCAGCTTGAAGTAGCGCATGCTGCTGTTGGAGTTGCGCTGCTGGAAGGCGAACAGCTTCTCGCGCCAGTTGGCCATGCCGATGCGCTTGCTGGGGATCACGGTTTCCCGGCTGAGGAAGTAGGTGGTGCGCATCGGGCTGAAATCCAGGCCATCGCGGCGCAGCTGGCGCAGGGCGGCGGGCACGTCGGGCTCCTCCATGAAGCCGAAGTGCAGGATGATGCGGAAGAAGCCCTCGCCGTAGCTGTCCACCTCGAAGCGGCGATCCTCGGGCAGCCGCGGGCTGTCCTCGGTGACCACGGTGAGCAATATCACCTGCTCGTGCAGCACCTGGTTGTGCAGCAGGTTATGCAGCAGGGCATGCGGCACGGCGTCCGGCCGCGCGGTGAGGAACACCGCGGTGCCGTCGACCCGGTGCGGCGGCTGCAGGCAGATGCTGTCGATGAACACCGGCAGCGGCAGGGCGGTTTCGTCCAGGCGCGCGAACAGCAACTTCTTGCCGCTCTTCCAGGTGGTCATCAGGGTGAACAGGGCGATACCGGCCAGTACGGGGAAGGCGCCGCCCTGGAAGATCTTGGCGATGTTGGCGGAAAAGAACAGGCTGTCGACCAGCAGGAAGCCGAGCAGCAGCGGGATCGCCAGCCCGCGCGGGACTCGCCACAGCATCAGCATCACTGCCGCCACCAGCAGCGTGGTGATCAGCATGGTGCCGGTCACCGCCACGCCGTAGGCGGCGGCCAGCGCGCCGGAGCTTTCGAAGCCGACCACCAGCAGCACCACGCCGACCATCAGCGCCCAGTTCACCACGCCGATGTAGATCTGTCCCTGCTCGGCATGGGAAGTGTGCTGGATCTGCATGCGCGGCACATAGCCGAGCTGGATGGCCTGCTGGGTCAGCGAGAAGGCCCCGGAAATCACCGCCTGCGAGGCGATGATGGTGGCCAGGGTGGCCAGGGCGACCATCGGCAGCAGCGCCCACTCCGGTGCCAGCAGGTAGAAGGGGTTGCGTGCCGCCTCGGGGGTTCCCAGCAGCAGTGCGCCCTGGCCGAAGTAGTTGAGCACCAGCCCCGGCAGCACCAGGGCGAACCAGGCGCGGGCGATCGGCTTGCGGCCGAAGTGGCCCATGTCGGCGTACAGCGCTTCGGCGCCGGTCAGTGCCAGCACCACGGCGCCGAGGATGGCCACGCCGATGCCCGGGTGGGCGAGGAAGAAGTTCAGTGCCCACCAGGGATTGAGCGCCTGCAGCACCTCGGGGTTGCGGCTGATGCCGTACACCCCCAGCGCTCCGAGCACCAAGAACCAGGCCACCATCACCGGGCCGAACAGGATGCCGATGCGCGCGGTGCCGTGCTTCTGGATCAGGAACAGGCCGACCAGTACCGCGACCGACAGGGGAATCACCCAATGGCTGACGCCCTCGTAGGCGATTTCCAGGCCTTCGATGGCCGACAGTACCGAAATCGCCGGAGTGATCATGCTGTCGCCATAGAACAGCGCGGCACCGAACAGGCCGAGTAGCACCAGACCCGAACTCAGCCGTGGATGCGCCGCCGTCGCCCGGCGGGCCAGGGCGGTCAGCGCCATCACCCCGCCTTCGCCCTCGTTGTCGGCGCGCAGGATGAACAGCACGTACTTGAGCGACACCACCCACAGCAGCGACCAGAAGATCAGCGAGAGGGTGCCGAATACGCCGTCGTGGTTGACCTGCACGCCGTAGTGGCCGGCGAACACCTCCTTGAGGGTGTACAGCGGGCTGGTGCCGATGTCGCCGTAGACCACCCCGGTGGCGGCGACCAGCAGGCTGATCTGCGAGGACGGCGCGTGCGGCCGTTCGTGGTTGGCGGGCAGGGTGGTGTCAGTCATGGAGCGGCTCCGGGGGATGTTCGCGCAGCCGGTAGCCGATGCCGGCCTCGGTGGCGATGAATTGCGGTGCGGCGGGGTCGTCGCCGAGCTTCTGGCGCAGGTGGCCGACCACCACGCGCAGGTAGTGGCTGTCCTCGAGGTGGGTCGGCCCCCAGATGTCCCTGAGCAGCTGCTGCTGGGTGACCACCCGGCCCGGCTGGCGGGCGAGGGCGGCCAGCACGGCGTACTCCTTGGGTGTCAGGGCGATCTCCTGCCCGTGCAGGCTGACCCGCCGGGCGCCGGGGTCGACCTGCAGCGCCCCGCAGCGCACCGGCCCGGCCACCTGCCCGGCGAGCGGCGGCGGGCGCAGCAGCACGCGCACCCGGGCGAGGAACTCGGGGATGCTGAACGGCTTGGTCACGTAGTCGTTGGCGCCGCCGTCCAGGCACAGCACCTTCTCGCTGTCGCCGGCGCGCACCGACAGCACCAGCACCGGCATCGCCGACCAGCGGCGCAGCTCGGCCAGCACCTCCCGGCCGTCCAGGTCCGGCAGGCCCAGATCGAGCACCAGCAGGTCGGGGCGGGCCTCGGCGGCCAGCGCCAGGCCCGCGCGGCCGCTGCCGGCCTCCAGCACCCGGTAGCCCTGGGCGGCCAGGCTGATGCGCAGGATCATGCGGATCTGCGCCTCGTCGTCGATGATCAGGATGCTCTGCTGCGCTCCCGGCATGCCGTCAGCCCTCCCCATCGGCTTCGCCCGGCTGCGCCTGCCGCGGCAGGTGCAGGCACAGGGTCGCGCCGCGCCCGTCCAGGCCGTCGGCCACCGTCACCGCACCGCCGTGGGCGCCGAGGATACCCTGGCAGATCGCCAGCCCCAGGCCGGTGCCCTTGCCGCCGCGGTCGCCGCGCGCCGCGGTGTAGAACATGTCGAAGATCCTGTCCCGCTCGTCCGGCGGAATGCCCGGCCCCTCGTCGCTGACCGCGAGGCGCAGCTCGTTGGCGTCGGCCTCCACCGTCAGGCGCAGGCGGCCGCCTTGCGGCGAGAAGCGCGCGGCGTTCTCCAGCACGTTGACCAGCGCCTGCTCGATCAGCGCGGCGTGCACGTGCAGCAGCGGCAGCTCGTCGGCCAGCACGGTCTCCAGGCGCAGCGGCGCGAGCACCGGGTGCAGGCGCTGCAGCGCGCTGGCGACGATGTCGGCCGGCGCCACCCAGTCGCGCTCCAGCTTGAGCTCGCCGTGGCCCAGGCGGGTCATGTCGAGCAGGTTCTGGATGTAGCGGTCGAGCCGTTCGGCCTCGTTGCGCGTGCCTTCCAGCAGCTCGCGGCGATCCGCCGCGCCGATCTGCTCGCCGAGGGTGAGCAGGCTGTCGATGGCGCCGTGCATCACGGTCAGCGGCGTGCGCAGGTCGTGGGACACCGAGGCGAGCAGGGCGCTGCGCAGCTGTTCGGTCTCCGTCTGCAGGCGCGCCGCCTCCAGTTCCCGGGCCAGCTGCACGCGGGCCAGGGCCTGGGCCAGCGGCTGGCCGAGGGCGGCGAGCAGGCGCCGGCGCGCGGCCGGCACGGCGCCGCCGGCCTTCGCCCGCACGCCGAGCAGGGCCAGCGGCCCGGCATGGCTGGACAGCGGCAGCCACCACCAGCGCCCGCCGGCCAGGGTGTGGGTGCCCAGGCCGCTCGGCTGGTTGTGGCGCCAGGCCCATTCGGCGGCATTCCGCTCCTGCTCGTCGAGGTGGGCCGCGCAGCCGGCCTCGACGAGCAGCGCGCCGCTGCCGCTGCGCCCGAGCAGGCAGAACTCGAGGTCGCGCCAGCCGGCGAGTTGCTGCAGGGCGGCGTCGAGCACCGCCTGGCGCTCGCTGGCGGCGCCGAGCTTGCGCGACAGTTCGAGCAGCGTGGCGGTTTCCGCCTGGGCATCGCGCAGGGCGTCCATCTGCCGGCGCTGGCGCGCGGCCAGGTTGCCGGTGAGCACCGCCATCACCAGGAAGAACAGCAGGGTGAGGATGTCCTCCTGGCGGTGGATGGTCAGCGAGAAGGTCGGCGAGATGAACAGGATGTCGTAGGCGATGAACGACAGCGCCGCGCACAGCAGCGCCGGGCCCAGGCTGCTGCGCACGCCGACCAGCAGCACGCCGAGCAGGAACACCAGGGAGATGTTCGGCAGCGCCAGCACGTGGGAGACGCTCCAGGCCGCCGCCGTGGCGAGCAGGGTGGCCAGCGCGGCGAGCAGGTAGTCGGTCAGGCGCCCCGCCCGTGGCAGCGGCGCGCTCGGCGACGGCTCGCCGCCGGTGTTGAGGATGCTGATCTCCAGGTTGCGGCCCAGGCGCAGCAGACGGCCGACCACGCCGCGGGAGAAGCCGGGGCGCAGCAGCCAGGGCCGGCTGGGGCCGACCAGCAGCACGTTGGCGCGGCGCTCGACGGCGTGCTGCACCAGGGTGCCGACGACATCGCCGGCACGCAGGTTGACCACCTCGCCGCCGAGGTTCTCGGCCAGTTGCTGGGCCGCCTGCAGCTGGCGGCGCGCGGTCTCGTCGAGCACCGCGCCGGTGTCCACATGCACCAGGCTCCACGGCAGCTGGCGGCGCTGCGCCAGACGGCAGGCATGGCGCACCAGATGCTCGGCCAGCGCGTTGCCGTCGACTGCGACCAGCAGGCGGCCGAGCACGGCCGGCGCTTCCTGGCCGTGCTGGCGGTAGCAGCGCTGCAGGTCGGCGTCGACGCGGCTGGCGGCGAACTGCAGGGCCAGCTCGCGCAGCGCGGTGAGGCGCTCCAGGCTGGCGAGGCTGTCCGGCAGGCGGGCCTCGCCGTGCTGCAGGCGCTCCAGCAGCTCGCGCGGCGGGCGGTCGACCAGCACCAGTTCGTCGGCCTCCAGCAGCAGCCAGTCGGGCAGCGTCTCGTGCACCTGCAGGCCGGTGAGCTCGCGCACCTGGCTGTTGAGGCTTTCCACATGCTGCACATCGAGCGTGGCGTACACGTCGATGCCGGCGGCGAGCAGCTCCTGCACGTCCTGCCAGCGCCGGGCATGGCGGCTGCCGGGCGGATTGGCCCGGGCGAGGTCGTCGATCAGGGTCAGCGCCGGCGGGTCGGCCAGCAGGCCGTCGAGGTCCAGCGTGGCGCGCTGGGCGCCGTCGCGGCGCGGCGGCTGTTGCGGCAGGCTGGCGAGCAGGGCCGCGCTCGCGGCGTCGCGGGCGGCGACCAGTCCGGCGCGCAGGGCGATGCCGCTGCGCAGTTGCGCCTGGGCGTCCTGCAGCATGGCCAGGGTCTGGCCTGCCCCCGGGGCGCCGAGGAAAACCTTGAGGCGACCGGCCTGGCCGCGTCTTTCCCGGCCGGGCGGGTTGCCGGCCCGGCTGGCGGTTGCGCCGCTGTCGTTCATTGCAAGACCATCGCTGGAAGTCATGGGGGAATCGCTGCCTGCACAAGGATGAAACCGGCAGGGGCGATTTTCCTCCGCCCGGCAGCGGCAGGGCGTAAAGAATCAGTAAAAACGCCGGGGCTCAGCCGCCGAGCAGATCGCGGCCCGTCCAGTCTAGACCGCGGGCGGGCGCGCGGCCGAGCGGTGGTCGCCGCGGGGCGGCGGCGGACGTATGATGGACATCCGACCCGGCGCACGGGGTGCGCCGCGGGTGCCCCGGGGCCTGTCTTGAGGTGGCGGCGATGAACCTGAATGACGATTTCGAACGGCGTGTGGTGTTGCACACCGCCACCGCGCGTTGGCAGGACTCGCCGCAGCCAGGCGTGCAGCGCATTGCGCTGGATCGCGTCGGCGACGAGGTGGCGCGCGCCACCAGCCTGGTGCGCTTCGCCGCCGGCAGCCACTTCCCCGCCCATGTGCATGGCGGCGGCGAGGAGATCCTCGTGCTGGCCGGGGTGTTCAGCGACGAAAGCGGCGACTATCCGGCCGGCTGCTACCTGCGCAACCCGCCGGGCAGCCGGCACGCGCCGGCCTCGGTCGAGGGCTGCACCCTGCTGGTCAAGCTCTGGCAGTTCGCCCCGGACGACCAGGCCAGCGTCAGCCTCGATACCCGACGCCTGCCCTGGCAGCGCAGCGGGATCGCCGGCCTGGCCGAGCTGGCGCTGCACGAGCATGGCGACGTGCGCACCGCCCTGCAGCGCCTGGAGCCCGGCACGGAGTGTCCGAGTCAGTGCTTCCCGGGCGGCGAGGAGCTGTTCGTGCTGTTCGGCCAGCTGAGCGACGAGGCCGGCGACTACCCGGCCGGCACCTGGCTGCGCAATCCGCGTGGCAGCTGCGTGCGGCGCCATTCCCGCGAGGGCGCGGTGGTCTTCGTCAAGACCGGGCATGTCGGCGCGCCGACCTGCTGGGATGTGGCGGGCAAGGAGCTGTCTTCGACTATCCTCTCCTGAGGGCGCTTGCGCGCCGTCCCGCCTCGACCGGTGCGGGTCATCGGTCGTTGCCCGTTCTCGGCGGAGGAGCACCGAAGTGACCCTGCAACCCCTGGAAACCCTGCTGGTCGCGGTGCTGGCGCTGCTGCTCGGCCGCCTGGTCAACCGCCTGATCCCGGTACTTTCCCACTACAACATTCCCGACCCGATCACCGGCGGGCTGCTGTTCGCCATCGGCCTGACCCTGTCCGGCCACCTCGCCGCCTTCCAGCCGCAGTTCGACACGGTGATGAAGCCCGGCCTGCTGCTGGCCTTCTTCGCCGCGGTGGGGCTGTCGGCCAATCTCGGCATGCTCAGGCAGGGCGGCAGGCGCCTGGTGCAGTTCGTCATCGTGATGATCCCCTTCCTGTTCCTGCAGAACATCCTCGGCCTGCTGATCGCCTTGGGGCTGGACATGCACCCCCTGATGGGGCTGGTCGGCGGCACCATCACCCTGGTCGGCGGACATGGCACCGGCGCGGCCTACGCCGAGCGCTTCGCCGAGGTGAACAACCTGCAGTCGATCATGGAACTGTCGATGACCGCGCCCACGCTCGGTCTGGTCTTCGGCGGCATCGTCGGCGGCCCGCTGGCCCAGTGGCTGATCCGTCGCCACCGGCTGGCCGGCGGCGCACATGACCACGCGACCGAGGCGGACGGCGGGTCAGCCGAGGCGCCGGTGAACCTCGCCAACTTTCTCGGTGTGCTGGCCGCCACGCTGCTGGCGCTGGTCGGCGGGCAGCAACTGGCCGCCTGGGTCGGCGAGGGCACGGTGACCGTGCCGGGGTTTCTCTGGTGCCTGCTGCTCGGCGTGGCGATCCGCAACCTGGCGCCGTTGCTGGGGCTGCGCCTCAACGACGGGGCGATCGACCTGATGGCGTCGCTGACCCTGTCGCTGTTCCTGGTGATGACCATGATGGCCCTGGACCTCGCCCAGGTGGTCGGCCTGGCCGGCCCGCTGCTGCTCATGGTGGTCGCCCAGACCGTGCTGGCCGTGCTCTACGGAGCCTGGGTGGTGTACCGCCTCGTCGGCCGCGACTACGAGAGTGCGGTGCTCTCGGCGTCCTTCTGCGGCTTTGCCATCGGCTCCACCGCCACCGCGATGGCCAACATCCAGGCCATCACCCGCAAGCACGGGGCGGCGCCGCAGGCCATGGTGGTCACGCCGCTGGTCGGCGCCTTCCTCATCGATCTGCTCAACGCCCTGGTGCTGACCGGATTCCTGACGCTGCCGTGGATGGGGGGCTGATCATGTTGCGCACCTTGCTGGTCGTCGTGCTGGCCCTGCTGCTGGGCGCCTGTTCGCGCGGCCCCGACCAGGCGACGCTGGAGGGCGACCTGCAGCGACGCCTGACCCAGGCGTTCGGCGAGGGCGTCCTGGGTATCGCCGAGCTGCAGCGGCGCGGCTCGGCCAGCGATGCCAAGGCGCCGCCCGAGGAAACGCGCGTGGTGGTGTATTTCGACAGCGAGCTGGAGCTGCTGCGCGACCAGGATTTCGGTTCCTGGGAGTCGCCCGGGGTGGCCAGCCTGATCAGCGCCCTCGGCGCCGGGCCGCGCGGGCTGTCCGGCGTGCAGAGCGGCGGCAACCGCCGAGGCGACCGGCTCAAAGCGCACGGCAGCCTGATCTACCGGCAGGTCGAGGGCGGCTGGCAGGTTGTGGTGCCGCAGGGCTTCAGCGCACCGCGTGCCCCGCAGCCCAGCGAGGGCGGCACCGGCTCGCCCGACGAGCTGCTGATCGCCGCGGTCGGCACCGCCCTGAAACTCTCGCCCACCGGCGCGGGCGTGAGCGAGCGGCAGATCATCCGCGACGAGATGCAGCGCTCGCTGGCCAGCATCCAGGGACGACTGAGCCGCCTGCACCACGGCTATCCGCTGGCCGGCGGTCCCGCCGGCGGACAGTACGCACGCTTCGCCGTGGCCCTGGGCAGCCTGCTCGGGGAGCGGGGCCTGCACGTCGTGCCGTTGACCACCGAGGGCGGGGTGGCCAACCTGCGCATGCTGCGCCGCGGCGATGTCGTGCTGGCCCTGTCGCAGAGCGACGCGGTGCACTACGCCAGCACCGGCAGCGGCCCCTTCGCCGGGGAAGGTCCGTACAGCCAGCTGCGCACCCTGGCCAGCCTCTACCCGGAGCCGCTCCATGTGCTGGTGCGCGGCGCCGGGCCGATCCGCGCCATCGCCGGCCTGCGCGGCCAGCGCGTCAATCTCGGTCAGCCGGGCTCGGCTTCGCGCGACACCGCGCTGGCGGTACTGGCGGCCCATGGGCTCAAGCCGGAGGATCTCGGCGAAGCGGCCAGCCTCGACCTGCAGCAGGCCTTGGCGGCGCTGCGCGACGGTCGGCTCGATGCGGTGATCCAGGTGATAGGTGCGCCGGCCGACCAGATCCGCGCCGCCAGCGAGGCGCTCGATCTGCGCCTGCTGCCCCTCGACGAGCCGGCCGTCCGCCAACTGGTGGCCAGCCGTCCGGGCACCTTCGCCATGTCGTTGGCTGCCGGCAGCTATCCCCGCCAGCCGGCCCCTGTCGCCACCCTGGCGGTGAGCAGCCTGCTGCTGTGCGACCAGCAGTTCAGTGCCGCGGAGGCCGAGCAGTTGGTGCGGGCGCTGTTCGCCCCGAGCAATCGCTGGCTGGCGTGGGGCAGCATCCAGGGCGAGCAGCTGTCGCCTGCCAACGCCCGGCGAGCCCTCACCGTGCCCCTGCACGAGGGGGCGCTGCGCGCCCTCGACGCTGGCCCGGCAGGCGCCGGGGCGCGCTAGGCCAGGGGCGTCGCCCGGACAGCAAAAAGCCCGCCGATGGCGGGCTTCTCACTGGGGCGCTGGTCCTTCAGCTGGTTCGATAGTGCAGGGGCCGAGGTGAAAAAAGCGTGAAGAGCCCGGGGCGCTCCGCCGCCGCCGACCGGCGGCCAGGTGCAGCGGTCGCCGAGCGTGCGCCATGCCCGCAAGCGGGGGCGTGGTGGCAGGCCCGTCGTCTCTACGGTGGCAGCGGCAGAGCGGTGCCGGGGATCTGCAGGTACTCGAACAGCCGTTGCGTGGATGGCGAGGCGCCCAGGGTGTCGAGCAGCAGGGACAGGTCGATGCCGACGCCGATGAAGGGATACCGCTCGGTGTCGTCGAAGAACTCCCGGTCGTCGTCGCCATAGCCGCGGGTGCCATAGCCCACCAGCAGGTCGAAATGCCTGAGCGCCGAGTCGCGCGCACCCCAGGCGCGCAGCGTGAAGGCGAGCATCCAGCGCGAGCCGGAGTAGTCGGTGGTGAGGTCGCTGTGCTGGCCGTGGCGCACGGCGGGCGACGGGAAGTACTCCCAGCGGAACTGCACGCGCTCGCGCCAGCCGGCATGGCGCTGGCGCAGATACTCCAGGCCCACGCCGGCCAGGTTGGCGACCTGGTCTTCCCAGCTGAAGCCATGCTCGGGCGAGAAACCGTCGCCCAGTTCCACTGCGCTGGTCAGCAGCAGGCCGCTGAACGCGCCGAGGCGTGCCGCCTGGGCCTCGTCGTAGCCCCAGCGGCGATAGAGGCCGGCGGTGAGCGCGGTGGCCACCGCGCCCGTGTAGGCGTGGCCGAGCTTGTCGGCGCCGCCGTAGTCGGTGTGGCTGCCGAACCAGCCCTCGCTTGAGCTGCGGAACGAGGTTTCGCCCCAGTCCCATTTGGCGAAGCCGTAGGCCGTGACGCCGGCGACGATGCCCAAGTTGAGCGCCTGGGCCTTGCGTTCGCGGCTCCACCCGTGCGCGGTGCGCTCGCCGCTGTCGTCGGGCGGCGTGGCCTGGGCTGCGAGCGACGAGGTGGCGAGCGCGCCGAGCAGGCAGGCCAGCAGGCGAGGCGGTGTGGACGATGCAGGCAACTCGGTGCCTCCCCGTTGGGCAGGATGCGGCTGGCGCGGCTGCGCCAGGTCCTCCAAGCGTAGTCGCGGTGTCGGCGGCGCGGCACAGCCCGGACGGCAGGAAGCCCGCACGGGGCGGGCTTCCTGTGGGTTTCCTGCGGGAGCGGCGCGTCGGCTGGCGCGGGTCAGAGCACGCCGAACACCTTCTTGGCCAGGCTGGTGGCGGCGCCGGCCGGATTCTGGCGGATGCCGGCTTCCTGCTCGGCGATCACCTCGAACAGGCCGTCGAGGGCCTGCTCGGTGACGTAGCCCTCGAGGTTGGCGCTCTTGGCGTCCAGCACGCCGAAATTGGCGGCGCTGCCGGCGAAGGCGTTGTACTGCTGGGCCAGGCCGACCTTGTCGGTGGCCTGCTTGACGATAGGCAGGAAGCGCGCGCGGATCTGCTCGCGGCTGGTGCGGCTGAGGTACTGGGTGGCGGCGTCCTGCGGGCCGGCGAGGATGCCCTTGGCGTCGCTGATGGTCATCTTCTTCACCGCATCCAGCAGCAGCGCCTGAGCCTCGGGCACCGCGGCCTCGGCAGCCTTGTTCATGGTCAGTTCGAGCTGCTCGACCTGGGTGCCCATGCCCATCATCTTCATGGTCTTGGCCACCTTGCCGAGGTTGCCCGGCAGGCCGATGCGCACGTCGGGATCGTTGCTGAAGCCGCCGGGCTTGCCGAGCTGCTGCACGGCGATCCGCGCGCCCTGGCTGAGGGCGTCCTTGAGGCCGCCGCTGGCGTCCTGCTGGGTGAGGTCGGCGAGGGACAGGGCGAGGGCGTTGGCGCTGAGCGCGAGGCCGGCGAGCAGGGTGGCGATACGGCGCATGGGGGCGATCCTTGGCTGGTGAGTGTTCTTCATCCTAGCAGCTCGGCGAGCCGTCACGCTGCGACCGCCGCTACAGCGCCGGCGGTCGGAAACGCTTGAGGCGCAGGGCGTTGCCCAGCACGAACACGCTGGACAGCGCCATGGCGCCGGCGGCGAAGACCGGCGACAGCAGCATGCCGTTGAAGGGGTAGAGCAGACCGGCGGCCAGCGGGATCAGCGCGGTGTTGTAGGCGAAGGCCCAGAACAGGTTCTGGCGGATGTTGCCGAGGGTCGCCCGCGACAGGGCTATGGCACCCGGCACGCCGCGCAGGTCGCCGGACATCAGCACCACGTCGGCCGCCTCGATGGCCACGTCGGTGCCGCTGCCGATGGCCAGGCCGACGTCGGCGGCGGCCAGTGCCGGAGCGTCGTTGATGCCGTCGCCGACGAAGGCCAACTGGCCGTGGGCGGCCCTGAGGCGCTCGACCGCGGCGACCTTGCCGTCCGGCAGCACCTCGGCGATCACCTCGTCGATGCCGAGCGTCCGGGCGATGGCCTCGGCGGTGCGGCGGTTGTCGCCGGTGATCATCGCCACCCTGAGGCCCAGGCTGTGCAGCGCGCGGATCGCCTCGGGGGTGCCGTCCTTGATGGGGTCGGCCACCGCCAGCATGGCCGCCAGGCGGCCGTCGATGGCGGCGTACAGCGGGGTCCTGGCCTGGTCGGCCAGGCGCTGCGCCGCGTCGGAGAAGATGGCGACGTCCAGGCCCAGTTGCGCCATGAAGCGGTCGGCGCCGATCTCCACGCGCACGCCGTCCACCGTGGCGCGCACGCCGAGGCCGGTGACCGCCTCGAAGCATTCCAGCCGGCCGAGCGGCAGGCCCTCCGCCTGCGCCGCGGCGACGATGGCGCGGGCGATGGGGTGCTCGGACCTGTCCTCGACCGTGGCGAGCGCGGCCAGCACGGACTCGCGGCTGAAGCCTTCGGCGAGCAGCAGGTCGGTCAGCGCCGGCTTGCCGCGGGTCAGGGTGCCGGTCTTGTCCAGCGCCACCACGCGGGCGTTCCTGAGCGACTGCAGGGCGGTGCCCTGGCGGAACAGCACGCCCAGCTCGGCGGCGCGGCCGGTGCCGACCATGATCGAGGTGGGCGTGGCCAGGCCCATGGCGCAGGGGCAGGCGACGATCAGCACGGCCACCGCGTTGACCAGGGCGAAGGTCAGTGCCGGCGCCGGGCCGAACAGCAGCCAGGCGGCGAAGGTCAGCAGGGCGGCGAGCATCACCGCCGGCACGAACCACAGGGTGACGCGGTCGACCAGCGTCTGGATCGGCAGCTTGGCGCCCTGGGCCTGCTCGACCAGGCGGATGATCTGCGCCAGCACGCTGTCGCCGCCGATGCGCGTGGTGCGCAGGGTCAGCGCGCCGTTCTGGTTGACGGTGCCGCCGACCAGCGCGGCGCCGGGCGCCTTGGCCACCGGCAGCGGCTCGCCGGTGATCATCGACTCGTCGACGAAGCTGTCGCCCTCGACCACCTCGCCGTCCACCGGCACCCGCTCGCCGGGGCGCACCTCGACCAGGTCGCCGACGCGCACCGCGTCGATGGCCAGCTCCAGCGCCTGGCCGTCGCGGCGCACCCGCGCGGTGCGCGGCTGCAGGCCGACCAGCCGGCGGATCGCCTCCGAGGTGCGCCCCCTGGCGCGCGCCTCAAGGAAGCGGCCGAGCAGGATCAGGCTGACGATCACCGCCGCCGCCTCGTAGTAGACGTGCACGGTGCCGGCCGGCAGCAGGCCCGGGGCGAGGGTGGCGACCAGCGAGAACAGCCAGGCGGCGCTGGTGCCGACCGCCACCAGCGAGTTCATGTCCGGCGCGCCGCGCAGCAGCGCCGGCACGCCGAGGCGGAAGAAGCGCCGGCCGGGGCCGAACAGCACCGCCGTGGTGAGCACGCCCTGCACCAGCCAGTTGGTCTGCTGGCCGAGGGTGGCGAGGATCCAGTGGTGCAGGGCGGGGATCAGGTGTGCGCCCATCTCCAGCACGAACACCGGCAGGGTGAGCACGGCGGCGAGCAGCAGCGAGCGCCGCAGTTCGGCCAGCTCGGCCGCGCGGCGCGCCTCCTCGGCGTCGGCCTGGGCGCCGGCGGCGGCCAGCGGCTCGGCGGCGTAGCCGGCGCGCTCGATGGCGGCGACCAGCGCGCCGACCGGCACGCCACGCAGCACGCGCACCTGGGCGCGCTCGCTGGCCAGGTTGACGCGCGCCTCGGTCACCCCGGGCACCCTGCCCAGCACGCGCTCGACCCGAGCCACGCAGGAGGCGCAGGTCATGCCGCGCACGTCCAGCTCGACGGTTTCCTCGGCCACCGCGTAGCCGGCCTGCTGCACGGCGGCGATGGCGGCGGCGACGTCGGGGGCGCCGGCGAAGCTGACCTCGGCGCGTGCGGTGGCCAGGTTGACGCTGGCGTCCGTCACCCCGGGCAGCTTGCGCAGGGCGCGCTCGACGCGGCCGACGCAGGAGGCGCAGGTCATGCCGTCGATGCTCAGGGTGAGCGGCGGCGGACCGTCCTGGCGGAGGGGGGCGGGCGTGTTCATGGGGGCTCCTGATCCGGCTGAGGCATGCCGCCACCTTAGGGCTTCCAATGGTGGCAAGGTCAAGCCCCGGCGCCGGCCGCGGCCATCAATCAATAAAATTGCACCGATGCTGCAGGATTATTCGTTTGTTCCGGCCCTCGGGGGCGGACAGACTGTATCCGCCCTGTGCGCCGGACGAAGCCGGCAGCGCGCATGCCCCGCCAGAGGGAAGCCGCTGCGGTGGACGGTGGCGGGGCGAACAACCTTGTCCCTCCGGAACTGCCATGACTCCTGCCAGACAACTCGTTGCGCGGGTTGCCCGCCTTCTCCCGCCCGCCCTGCACACCCACCCCCTCGAATGGACGCGCGCTGCGCTCGGCGCCGGGCTCGGCGTACTGCTGCCCCTGCTGCTGTGCGGCGCCCTGTTCGGCCGCGAGCTGGCCCTGAGCATGCTCGGCCCGCTCGGCGCCTCGGCGGTGCTGCTGTTCGCGGTATCGTCCGGGGCGCTGTCGCAGCCCTGGTCGATCCTCGGCAGCTACCTGTGCGCGGCGCTGGTGGCGACCGCGGTCGGCCTGCTGCACCTGCCGGTCCTGGCCACGGCGTTGCTGGCCCTCGGTGGCACCCTGCTGACGATGTGCGCGCTGCGCTGCCTGCATCCGCCGGGTGCGGCGCTGGCGCTGTGCCTGGCACAGGGACATCCGCAGGTGTCCGCGCTGGGCTTCGGCATACTGCTGCCGGTGCTGCTGGCGGCCGCGGGCCTGCTCGTCTGCGCGCTGCTGTTCAACAACCTGACCGGCGTGCGCTACCCCAAGGCACCGAGCGCGGAGCCGGTGTCGCTCGCCGTGTCGCCGCCCGAGATCCAGGCAGGAATCACCGCCGCCGACCTGCAACAGGCCCTGAAGGAGTTCGGTGAGTTCGTCGACGTGACGGCGGAGGATCTCGAGGAGATCGTCCGGCGCAGCGAGCGCCATGCCCGCCAGCGCAGCATGGCCGAGGTGTTCGCCGAGCGCGAACCGGGCTGAGCGAGCGGAACCGGGTGTTGCCGGGCGGCGGGGAGGGTCGATGATCGCGCGTGGGCGCGGCGTAGCACCGCGCGGGGAAGCCGCAACGCTCGGCGGCAAAGAAAAAGGCCCTCTTCCGAGGGCCTTTCGAGATCTGGAGCGGGCGATGGGAATCGAACCCACGGCTCTAGCTTGGGAAGCTAGGGTATTACCATTATACGACGCCCGCTTTTCAGGCCGTCTTTTTACCAGAAGATGCGAACGAGGTGAAGCTCGTTTTATGCCGAATCGCTCTGAGCCGCCGGCAAGGGGCCGGAGCAGGCGATTTCCGCGGCATCGAGCGGGCGGTACTGGCCGGGTTGCAGCATCGGGTCGAGGCGGATCGGCCCGATGCTCTCGCGGTGCAGGCGGGTCACCCGGTTGCGGAAGTGGCCGAACATGCGCTTGACCTGATGGTAGCGGCCCTCGACCAGGGTGAGACGGGCGCTGTGGCTGTCGAGGATCTCCAGGTGCGCGGGCAGGGTGGTGAGATCCTCGAAGGCGAAGTAGATGCCGCGCGCGAAAGTGTCGACGTACTCGGCGTCGATCGGCTCGGCGGTCTCCACCCGGTAGACCTTGGGCAGCTTGCTGCCCGGCAGGGTCAGGCGCCGCGACCACTGACCGTCGTTGGTCAGCAGCAGCAGGCCGGTGGTGTTGCCGTCCAGGCGCCCGGCGATGTGCAGCCCCGCGCGCTCGGCTGCCGGCAGCAGGTCGAGCACGGTGCGGTGCTGCGGATCGCTCGTGGCGCTGACCACCCCGGCCGGCTTGTGCAGCATCAGGTAGCGGGCGGTCTGGCCGGCCTGCAGCAGTTGCCCGTCCAGCTCGATGCGGTTGAAGCCGTTGATCTCGCGATGGCCGTCGCACTCGGCCAGGCGGTCGACCTGCACCCGGCCGGCGAGCAGCAACTGGCGGACCTGCTGGCGATTGAGTTCGGGGCGCTTGCTGAGGAAGCGGTCCAGGCGCATGGGGAAGGCTCTCGATGTGGCGGGGCGGTCGTTGCCAGCCCGTTCGGGCGGGTGGCGTGGCATGTTAGCGCGCGCGGGGCAGCGCCGCAGGTGCCGGTGCGCGTTCGCCTGGCGCGCTGAACTTGTGCAGGCGCTTCGGCGTCTCAGCAATGGGCCAATCGGGCCCGTGCCGCGGAGGAATCGATCCATGCGTGTTGCCGTGTTGCTGTTGGGAATGCTGCTCGGGCTGTCCGGGTGCGTGGTCTACGATGACGACCATGACCACGGCTACCGCGGCGGGCATGGTCACTGGGATGGCGGCGATCGGCATCGCCAGTGGGAGGGACGCGGCCATCGTCACCATCATTGGGATGACCGCGGCCAGCGCCGTGAGCGCTGGGAGGATCGACGCGACGGCTATCGCTACTACGACGACTGATTCCGTCGCCGGCACCCCGTAGCGCTCCGGCGGCGGTACTCAGCTGTCGCCGAGCTGCGCCAGCGGGTGCTCGCCTTCCCAGGTCGGGGCGAAGTGGGCCTCGACCACGCTCGGCGGGATGGCGGCGACCTGCGGCCAGTGCCAGCGGGGGCGGTTGTCCTTGTCGATCAGCCGGGCGCGCACCCCCTCGGCGAATTCGGGGTGGCGGCAGCAGTTCAGGCTCATCGCGTATTCCATGCGCAGCGCCTCGGCCAGCGACAGCCGGCGCGCGCGGCGCAGCTGTTCCCAGACCAGGTGGGCGGTGAGCGGGCAGCCGCTGGCCAGGGTGGCGGCCGCGCGGGCCAGCAGCGGATCGCTGTCGCCCTGCAGGGCGGTGAGAGCGTGCCAGGCGGCCGGCAGGTCGGCGACGTCGAGCAGGCGGTCGATGCGCTCGCGGCGCGGCAGCAGTTCGGCACCGGGCAGCCGGGCCAGGGCCTCGCGTTCCAGGGCCTGCAGCAGGCTGTGCAGCTGGCTGGCGCTCTGCTCGTTCCAGTTGAGCTGCGCCAGGCCGTGCAGCAGGGCTTCCTGCTGCTCGTCGAGCAGGAAGCGGTCGGCCAGGCCGAGGTCGAGGGCATCGCGGGCGTTGAGCTGGCTGGCGCCGAGGCCGAGGAACAGGCCGAGCCGGCCGGGCAGGCGGCCGAGGAACCAGCTGGCGCCGACATCGGGGTACAGGCCGATGCCGATTTCCGGCATGGCCAGGCGGCTGGACGGTGTGACGATGCGCAGGCCGGTGCTCTGCAGCAGGCCCATGCCGCCGCCCATCACGTAGCCGTGGGCCCAGCCCAGCAGCGGCTTGCGGTAGTGGTGCAGGCGGTGGAACAGGCGGTACTCGTCGGCGAAGAAGCGCCGCGCCAGCGCCGGCACCGTGCCGGGGTCGGCACGGCAGGCCTCGGCCAGGGCGCGTACGTCGCCGCCGGCGCAGAAGGCCCGGGCGCCGTTGCCACGCAGCACCACGCAGGCGATTTCCGGATCGTCCTGCCAGATCGCGAGGCGGTGGGCGAGTGCCTCGATCATCGGCAGCGACAGGGCGTTGAGGCTCGCCCCGGCGTCGAGGCTGGCGAGACCGAGGCGAAAGCCGTGGCGGCATGGCCGCTCTTCGAAGATCAGGTTCATGCGGGCCTCCGGCGCAGCGCGCCTCAGCGGTTGCGCCAGTGCGGGTCGCGTTTCTCCAGGAAGGCGTTGACGCCCTCGCGGGTATCGTCGGCATCGAACAGGTCGACGAAGCGCTCGCGCTCCTCGGCCAGCCAGCTGCTCGGGCCGCGCTGGCGGGCGCCCTGGATCAGCGGCTTGATCGCGCGCACCGCCACCGGGCTCTGCCGGGCGACGCGGGCGGCGAGCAGCAGGGCGTGGCCGCGCGCCTCGCCGCTGTCGACCACCTGCTCGACCAGGCCGATGCGCAGCGCGGTCTCGGCATCGACCCGCTCGCCGCAGAGGATCATGCGCTTGGCCCAGCCCTCGCCGACCAGCCAGGCCAGGTGCTGGGTGCCGCCGGCGCAGGGCAGCAGGCCGACGCCGGCCTCGGGCAGGGCCAGTTGCGCCTGGCGTTCGGCGATGCGGATGTCGCAGGCCAGCGCGCACTCCAGGCCGCCGCCCATGGCGTAGCCGTTGATGGCGGCGATGCTCACCCCGCGGAAGTCGCGCAGCGCCTCGAAGGCTTCGCCGAACAGCCGTGCCATGCTGCGCGCACGGGCCTTGTCGCCGTCGGCGAACAGCTTGAGGTCGGCGCCGGCGCTGAAGAACTTGGCGCCCTGGCCGGTGATCACCAGGGCGTAGATATCGTCGTCGCGGTTGAGGTGCTCGACCAGCTGGCGCAGGCCGATCAGCGAGTCGCGGTCCCAGGTGTTGGCCGGCGGATTGTTGATGGTGACCAGCGCGGTGTGGCCGTGCTTCTCGACGGTCAGCTTGTGGGTGAGGTCGAAGGGGGCGGACTTGTAGGGTTCGACGGCGTTGCTCATGACGGTCCTCGGGCTTCGGGCGGGTGGCCGCGCTCTGCCGGAGTCTCCAGCCGCGCCCACCCGGCAGGCGGATGCTCAGTCTGGTACGTCAGTGGAGGCCCGCGTCGGTCGTCTGACCGGACCCGCGGGCCGCCGGGATGAACTTCTTTTAGCCGTCCCGACCGGGGCTTGTCCAGCCCCGCCGGGAGGTGGGAGGGGTTTACTGCAGCTGGGGCGGCTGGCCGGCGGTCAGGCGTTCCTGCTTCCACTCGTCGAGGGTCGGTGCGGCCAGGGTGCCGTCGAGGCGGCCGACGATCTCGAAGTAGTCCTGCCTGGAACGGTCCTTCATGATCTCGTCGCGCGACTTGACCTTCACCGCGTAGACGGTCTGCACGTTCTGGTGATCGAAGGTGCGCCACTCCTGCGGGCCCTTGAGCAGCTGGTACTTGTGGCCTTCCAGGGCCTTGATCAGGCTCTCGCTGTCCAGGCTGCGCGCGCGCTCGGCGGCGTCGGCCCACTGGTGGACGATGCTGTAGGCCGAGGCGGCCGAACTCGACGGCATCAGTTCGTAACGCTCGGAGAAGTTCTTCACGAAGGTCATGCCGGCTTCGGACTTCTCCAGCTCCGGCACGCGCCAGGTCCACGGCTCGGTGCCGATCACGCCTTCCATCAGGCCGGGGCCGGCCTGCTCGACGATGCTCTGGGTCAGGTTGGGGGCGACGATCTGCATGCGCTTGGTCAGGCCGAGGTCCTCGGCGATGCGCATGGCGCGCACCAGGTCCTCGCCGAACAGCACCAGGGCGAGCACCTCGGCGTCGCTGCCGGCGGCCTGGGTCAGCGCATCGCGGTAGTCGGCCAGGCGCGCGCCGGGGAAGGGCACCTTGAGGCCCGGATGCTTGCTGGCGTCGGTGCTGTGGGTGGTCTGGCGCAGCGAGCTTTCGCTGGTGTGGCCCCAGGTGTAGTCAGCGGTGACGTAGAAGTAGCGCTTGTTCGGCAGCTCCTTGGCCAGGTACTCGCCGAGCACGCGCGCGCTCATCCACGCGTTGTTGCACTCGCGGAACATGTAGCGGTGGCCGTTCTTACCGGTGGTGTCGTTGGAGTAGGTGAGGGTGCCGAAGTACAGCACGCCGCGCTCCTTGGCGCGCTTGCTGGCGGCGATGGCCACGGCGCTGGAGGCGCCGCCGAACAGCATCACCGCGCCGTCACCGACCAGGCGGTCGACGTTGTTCACCGCCTTCTCCGGACGCGAGGCGGTATCGCGGCTGATCAGACGCAGGGGGCGGCCGAGCACGCCGCCCTCGGCGTTGATCTCGTCGATGGCCAGCAGGGCGCCACGCATCTGTGCCAGCCCTTCTTCCTTGTAGCTGCCGGTGCGGGGGTAGTTCAGGCCGAGGGTGATCGGATCGACAGCACTGGCAGTAGTGCAAAGTCCGGCCCACAGGGCCAGAGCCGTGAGAGTGCGCTTCATGGGGCCTCCTGGTCATTGTTATGTTTGCCCGAGCTTGTTTTACGCGCCGGCGTGTTTGACGGGCATTAGCTCTTGGTCTAGCGGCGTCATCGTTTTGTGATCCAGTTCGCAAGCGCGGGGAAATGCCGGCTGATGCGCGCCCCGTGCCGGCGGCGACCCTGGCGCCGCTCCCGCGGGCAGCGTCGGCACCGGGCGGCGGATCACTCGAGGGTCAGGCTGTCGCGCTCCTGCTCCCAGTCCTCCTGTGGCACGGCGGCCTGTTCGCCGCCCATGCGGTGGATGATCTCGAAGTAGTCCTGCTTCAGCGCATCCTGCATGATCTCCTCGCGCGGGCGCACCCGCACGGCATAGACGCCCTGCACGTTCTGGTGGTCGAAGGCGCGCCACTCCTGTTCGCCCTTGAGCAGCTGGTAGCGGTGCCCCTCCAGTGCGGCGATCACCGCCTCGCTGTCGCTGCTGCCGGCGCGCGCCACGGCGTCGGCCCACTCGCGGACGATGGCGTAGGTGGAGGCCGCGGTACTGCCCGGGTACTCCTGGTGCTGGGCGATGAAGTCGCTGACGAAGGCCGCGCCGGCCGGGCTGTTCTCCAGGCGGGGAATGCGCCAGGTCCAGGTCTCGGTGCCGATCACCCCGGCCATGATCGACGGGCCGATCTGCTCGACCAGCGGCTTGGTCAGGTGCGGGACGATGATCTGCAGGCGGCGGTTGAGGCCCTGCTGGTCGACCAGACTCATGATCTGCACCAGGTCGTTGCCGAGCAGGTTGAGCACCAGCACGTCCGCCTCGCTCTTCGCCGCCGCCTCGAGGGCGGCGCGCATGTCGACCAGGCGCGCGCCGCTGGCGGCCAGGCTGCGCCGGCCGTGGCGGGCCTTGTCCTGGGTGGCGGTGCTGTCGCGCAGGGCGCGCTCCATGCTGTTGCCCCAGGCATCGTCGCGGGTGATGTGGAAGTAGCGGCGGCGCGGCTGGTGGATCGCCAGGTACTCGCCGAGCACCCGGGCGCTCATGTGCGCGCTGCCGGACTCGCGGAACAGGTAGCGGTGGCCGTGCTGGCCGGTGACCTCGTTGGCATAGGCGAGGGTGGCGAAGTACAGCAGGCCGTGCTCGCGAGCGCGCCGGCTGGCGGCGACCACCTCTTCGCTGGTGGCGCCGCCGAAGACCATGGCCACGCCCTTGGCCTGCAGGCGGTCGACGGTGTTCACCGCGGTTTCCGCGCGCGAGGCGCTGTTGCCGGTTTCCAGCTGCAGCGGCCGGCCGAGCACGCCGCCTTCGGCATTGACCTGGGCGACGGCGAGCAGGGCGCCGCGCATCTGCTCGAGGCCCTCGGCCTTGTCGTTGCCGGTGCGCGGATAGCTGAGGCCGATCTTCAGCGGATCGCCGGCCGGCGCGGCGTGGACGGCGAAGCCTGCGAGCAGCAGGCCGAGACAGACGAGTCGACGCATGGACACCTTTCCTTGTGGCTGGGGGAAGCGGGCTTTGTACGCCCGTAGGGAGCAGGCGCCCATGCACCTTTGCGCGGGAAGGAGCGCGACTTCGGTCGTCATCCCCGCCCGCCACCAAGGTCGCGCCTTGACTTGCCGGGAAGCGCTCTCTACGGTGCCGCTTTGTTTCGCACACAGGGGGCTGGCATGAGCGCCGCGCAGGATCGCATCAAACTCGAACCGGGCTGGAAGGCGGCCCTCGGCGAGGAGTTCGACAAGCCCTACATGCAGGCGCTGGGCGAGTTCCTGCGCCGCGAGAAGGCCGCCGGCAAGCAGATCTTTCCGCCCGGCGGGCTGATCTTCAACGCGCTGAACTCCACCCCGCTGGAGCGGGTCAAGGTGGTGATCATCGGCCAGGACCCCTACCACGGCCCGGGCCAGGCCCACGGCCTGTGCTTCTCGGTGCAGCCGGGGGTACCGGTGCCGCCGTCGCTGCTGAACATCTTCAAGGAACTCAAGCGCGACCTGAACATCGATCCGCCCAACCATGGCTGCCTGCAGCACTGGGCCGAGCAGGGCGTGCTGCTGCTCAACACCTCGCTGACCGTCGAGCAGGGCAAGGCCGGTTCGCACGCCGCGGCAGGCTGGCAGCCGTTCACCGACCGGGTGATCGAGGTGGTCAGCCGGGAGCGGCCGCACCTGGTGTTCCTGCTGTGGGGCGCCCACGCGCAGAGCAAGGAGCGCCTGATCGATCCGACCAAGCACCTGATCCTGCGCTCGCCGCATCCCTCGCCGCTGTCGGCGCACCGCGGCTTCATCGGCAACGGCCATTTCGGCCGCACCAACAAGTTCCTCGAGCAGCACGGCCTGGCGCCGATCGACTGGCGCCTGCCGGCGCGCTGAGTTCAGCTTCGGCAGGGCAGCCCGGCGAGGTCGTCGCGCAGGCGGTCCAGCCGCTGCATGAGGTGTACGCGCTGGTCCGCGGTGGCGCTGGCCCACAGTTCGCTGAGCAGATCGGCCAGCGCCTGTCGGGCACGCTCCGCCGCTTGGCGGTAATCCTCGCCGCCGTAGCGCTCGGGGTCGCCCAGCAGCGGCAGGAGGCGTGCGGCGCGGTCGCCTGACGGCCGGCGCAGCTCGGTCAGCAACTGCGCCTGCCAGCGCTGGCGAAACTCCAGCCAGGGGCGCACGCCGGCTTCCTGGCGCGCGGCCCAGAAGCGCAGATAGGCGCGCTGCTGCGGATACAGCGGGCCCAGCCAGCTCTCCAGGCGCTGCTCCATGCGCTCCACGCGGCGCTGCAGGCGCTCCTGCGGCGTGCCGCCGAGAAAGCGCTCGTGCAGTTCGGCCCGTTCGGCGGCGAGGTTTTCGTCCAGCTCGTCGACCTGCGCGGCGTCGAGCCGGGCGAGCAGATGGGCGGCGTCCGGAGCGACGCGCTCGAGGGTCGGCTGCAGCAGGCTGCGCGCCTCCAGCAGCGGCGCCTTGAGCCGGTCGGCGCCGGGGCTGCCGGCGAGCAGCGGGCGCTGGCGCTCGAGCCAGTCCAGGTAGCGCGGCAATTCGTGGCGGCAGTGCCAGGCCAGGTGTTCGTCGAGGCGCGCGTCGAGCCAGGCGCTCTGCGTGGCGTCGAGGCTCAGGTAGTCGTCCAGCTTCCAGGGAATCAGCCAGTCGAGGTTGCGGTAGACCAGCTCGAGGCGGCTGCAGGCCGCCAGCACCAGCAGGGCGAGCAGCAGGGCGAGCAGGCGGGGGGAGAGAGCGAGACGGAACATGGACGCTCCGGCGGCGTGCTGGACTGCTTTGAGGATAAGCTAGCGAGAAGCCCTGTGCCGTATGGGTACGGCGCTAGATGGTGCGGTGCGCTTCGTAGTGCCGGTTTTTCACCAGAACAGCCGGCTGCACTCACAAGCTGATTGCGCTTACGCCCTCTGGCGCGAGGGTGCTAACCATTTTTCAAGTCTTATCGAGGCTCGAGGGCTATGGAGCTGAGGCAGTTTCGTTATTTTCTCAAGGTAGTCGAGTGCAAAAGCCTTGGGCGGGCGGCCTTGGAGCTTGAGGTGAGCACTTCGGCACTGAGTCAGCAGATCAGCAAGCTGGAGAGCGAGCTCAGCACCCGTCTGCTGAATCGCACCAGCACGGGCGTAGTACCAACCGGTGCCGGCATTGCCTTCCTGCATCATGCGCAGCTGGCGCTGCGTCAGGCCGAGCTGGCGATAAGTGCTGCCCAGCGTGGGCGCATGAGCGGTCAGGTCAGTGTCGGCCTTGCTCCGACCACGGCAAAGGTGCTGGCTCTGCCGTTGATTGCCGCGATGCGTACGCGCTACCCGGACATTCAGCTGCATCTGGTGGAGATGCTCTCCGGCTATCTGGCCAGTCAGCTCAATGCTCGTCAGCTGGATCTGGCCGTGCTTTTCCAGGTTGACGTTGGTCGGCGCTGGTGCGTCCGGCCGCTGGTGGACGAGCAGTTGTTCGTCATCGCGCCTCTTGACTTGCCTGGCTTGCCTCAGGAAGGGGCTGTCCGGCTGGCAGACCTGGGCGAGCTGCCCTTGATCCTGCCGAGTGCCCAGCATGGCCTGCGTACCAGCGTGATGGCCGCATTCGAGAGTTCGGGTATCCGGCCGAACGTGGTGATGGACATCGATGGCCTGGCAATTTTGATGGATGCTGTCCGTGCCGGGCATGCCGCCACCATACAGCCGGGGGGCGCGGCGGCCCACGCTGCAGAGGATGGTCTGCGGGTGCTGCCAATCGCTGATCCTCACGCGGGACGGCGCAACCTGCTGGCCAGTCTGTCTGATGACGAGCTGTCTCCGGCTGCCTTGGCTGCACGGGTGGTCATCGTCGATGTGGCTCGTGAGCTGGTGCGTTCCGGGCAGTGGCCTGGGGCCAGCTGGATCGAGGAGTTTGCGGTTCCGGCCCTTTAGAAAAACTGAATACCTCTGCGGCAACGCCTCCTGTCGGCCAAGCGCATTGCTCCCTAGAGTCGCCCCAAGCGTGAGGAGTCTCTTCCAATCTGTCTCCTCACCGATGGGGAGACAACATGATCGATGTACTGGTAGTGGGTGGCGGCAATGCAGCGCTTTGCGCCGCCCTGATGGCCCGGGAAGCAGGAGCCAGTGTCCTGCTGCTGGAGAGTTCGCCGCGCGAATGGCGTGGCGGCAATTCCCAGCACACTCGCAACCTGCGCTGCATGCATGAGAAGCCTCAAGATGTACTGGTCGATGCCTATCCGGAGGAGGAGTACTGGCAGGACCTGCTGAAGGTCACCGGCGGCATTACCAACGAGAAGCTTGCACGCATGGCCATCCGTGCCTCGTCATCCTGCCGCGACTGGATGCGCAGTCATGGCGTGCATTTTCAGCCGCCACTGTCGGGGGCCCTGCATGTGGCGCGCACTAACGCCTTCTTCATGGGCGGTGGCAAGGCGCTGGTGAATGCCTATTACCGGAGTGCCGAGCGCCTGGGTGTGCAGATCCGCTACGACATGCCAGTGGTCGATATCGAGCTGCAGGACGGTCGTTTCGTGGCGGCGCATGTCGCTGAGCGCACGGTCAACGGGCAGCGCTTGCCCGCCGAACGTATCACTGCGCGTAGTTGCGTGCTGGCAGCCGGTGGTTTCGAGTCCAACCGCGAGTGGCTGCGTGAGGCATGGGGGCAGAATGAGCGCGGCGAGTGGCCTTCGGACAATTTCCTGATCCGCGGTACGCGCTTCAACAAGGGCGTTTTGCTGCGCCGCATGATCGAACTGGGGGCCGATTCCATCGGCGATCCGACCCAGGCCCATATGGTGGCGATCGATGCGCGCGCGCCGCTGTATGACGGCGGTATCTGCACGCGCATCGACTGTGTGTCGCTGGGTGTCGTCGTCAACCGCGAAGGGCAGCGCTTTTACGACGAAGGCGAAGACTTCTGGCCCAAGCGCTACGCCATCTGGGGGCGTCTGGTGGCCCAGCAGCCGGGGCAGATCGGCTACTCCATCATCGACCGCAAGTCGGTCGGCAGCTTCATGCCGCCGGTATTTCCAGGCACCAAGGCCGACAGTCTCGATGAGCTGGCGCGACTGCTCGGACTGCCTGAGGCCGAGTTCGTGAAGACCATCGAGAGTTACAACCGGGCCTGTCGTGTCGGCACCTTCGACCACACGGCGCTGGACGACTGCCACACCGAGGGGATCACTCCCGCCAAGACGCATTGGGCACGGCCGCTCGATACGCCGCCCTACTACGGTTACCCGCTGCGCCCGGGGGTCACCTTCACCTATCTCGGCCTGAGGACCGACGCAACCGCTGCGGTGCATTTCGCCGGCAAGCCCTGCGCCAATCTGTTCGTGGCTGGCGAGATGATGGCCGGCAACGTGCTTGGCAAGGGCTATACGGCGGGCATCGGCATGGCCATCGGCACCGCCTTCGGGCGTATCGCCGGAACCGAGGCGGCTGCTGCTGCCGGATACCGTTCACACGCAGTGACAGCAGGACACGACCATGCAAATGTTTGATCCCCACGCCCCTCAGGGGCAAGGCCCGGAGGGTAAAGCAGGCCAGTTGATCCCCATCCTCAATCTGGCGGAAACCGAGGTCGAGCGGCAGATGACCATCTGCAACTCCTGCCGCTACTGCGAGGGCTTCTGCGCAGTGTTTCCGGCGATGACCCGCCGACTGGAGTTCGGCCGGGCCGATATCCATTACCTGGCCAATCTGTGCCACAACTGCGGCGCCTGCCTGCATGCCTGCCAATACGCAGCACCCCACGATTTCGCGGTCAACGTGCCTCAGGCCATGGCCAAGGTGCGGATGGAAACCTATGCCGAATACGCCTGGCCGGCTCCGCTCGGCAAGCTCTACAAGCGCAACGGTCTGACCCTGGCGCTGGCCAGTGCGGCCGCCCTGGTGCTCTTCCTGATCCTGACCGTGGCAGCCAGCGGCAACCTGTTCGCGCCGGTAGTGGGTGGCAATTTCTACGCCATTTTCCCGCACAACACGCTGGTGCTGATGTTCGGCTCGGTGTTCGGTTTTGCCGTGCTGGCGCTGGCGCTTGGCGTGCGTCGTTTCTGGCGGAACGTCTCACCGCCCGGAGCGCCTGAGGTCAACGTGAATGCGGCGGCTCTCGAGGCGACTCAGGCAGTGCTCGAGCTGAAGTACCTGGATGGTGGACATGGCCAGGGCTGCAACAACGCAGACGACCAGTTCACCCTGTGGCGCCGGCGTTTCCACCACCTGACCTTCTACGGGTTCATGCTGTGCTTTGCCGCTACCAGTGTGGCGACGCTCTACCACTACCTGTTCGGCTGGGAGGCGCCCTATCCGGTGACCAGCTTGCCGGTGTTGCTGGGGATTGTCGGTGGTGTCGGCCTGCTGATCGGTCCGGCTGGTCTGTTGTGGCTGAACTACCGTCGTCACCCTGAGCATGGCGATGTCAAGCAGCGGCCGATGGATCGTGGTTTCATTGCCCTGCTGTTCCTGGTCAGCCTGAGTGGCCTGGCGCTGCTCGCCTTCCGGGAAACCAGTGCCATGGCCCTGTTGCTGGCAACCCATCTGGGGCTGGTGATGGCCTTCTTCCTGACCATGCCCTACAGCAAGTTTGCCCACGGTATCTTCCGCAGTGCGGCACTGCTCAAGTCGGCGATCGAAAAGCGCCAGCCCAATACGCTCAAGCTGGGCGGCGATTGATCAAGGAGTTTGGTCCGGCTGCCTGCTGAAGCCGGGCATCTACCTGAGACACCCCGACGGGTCATGGATCCGCCGGGGTGTCGTCTTTTTGCTGGGGCGTCGATTCCCGTCCTGCGTCCGGCAATCGTTCCCTCCTGCCTCTCGACACACCTGTGTCTGAAGCGGCTTGCTTTTGAGCCGCAGCGGGGTGCTTTGCATGTTCTTGCCACTTGATTCGGTGGCGCCGTCAGCACGTCAGTCGGACCATCCTGAGCAGTAACTTCGTATCGCTACGACGCTGCGCAATGGTGCGCACTGGGACCTGGGGCCGTGCTGCGCTAGAGACGACACCAGACCGGGCAAGCAGTCCGCTTTCCTGAGCGGCCAGGGGCCGGCTAACGATGGTCGGGGTGTTCCGGCTGCATGTGCGTACGTTGCGTGAGCTGCGAGGGCTGTGGCTGCTCCGCCAGGTCGCCCGAGTGACAAGCAGTGGCTGATCGAGTGAGCGGGCGCTGGGCGTCGGCTCCCGGCCGGCAGCGTACACAGCGAGCGGCTACGGTCGCTGCAGCAGCAGGAGATGTACCCCGAGCCTGGATGTGCAGGATGGTGCCGGTGGCGGATGCTTTGAGGATGTCGCGCATTCAGGATAAGCAGCTGCGCAGAAGCATAAAAAAGACCCGCACGAGGCGGGCCAAGTCTTGGTCGTTGCGATGCAATCAGCTCCGGCGTTGCCAGAGCCGGTACAGCGGTTCGGCGAGAAACATCACGAGAAACAGGCGCAACACCTGCAGCGCGGTGACCATTGCCACCGACAGCTGCAGGGCCTCGGCGGTCAGACACAGCTCGGTGATGCCACCGGGCATCATGCCCAGCATCAGGGAGAGGTGGTCCTTTCCTGCCAGCCAGCCCAGGCCGCTCGCCAGAGCGGCAGCGCAGAGCATGGCCAGCAGGCTGAACAGCAATATGCGGGCGAGAAATGCAGGGGCAGAACGGAAGAAGCCGCGGTCGAAATGGCAACCCAGTGCGCAGCCGATCAGCCACTGGCCTGTCGGGCCCGCCAGCGGGGGCAGGCCGATGTGCAGGTCGAAGCTGCTGGCAGCTATTGCGCAGGTCAGCAGAGGTCCCAGCATCCAGGGGTTCGGCTGGTGCAGATGCTTCCAGAGCAGGGCCAGCAAAGCCCCGGCTGGCAGGAGAAGCGCGAGCCAGCGCCAGTCCACTGGCGTGGCTGGCGGGGCGGATGGGGTCGGCAGACCCCAATTGAACAATGCCGGAATCAGCAGAACCACCAGCAACAGCCGCAGGCTGTGCGCCGCAGCCACCTGTGCGGCATGGGCCTGATTGCGGCGGGCGAGATTGACCATCTCGCTGGCGCCTCCGGGCATGCTGGAGAAGAAAGCCGTTGCCCGGTCCACCCCAGCCTGCCTAAGCAGGGTGATTCCGATCAGACTGAGCAGCAGTGTCCCCAGAGCTCCCAGCAGGATGATGGCGAAATGCTCGACCATCTGCGCCAGAACCTCGGTGGTGAAGTGCAGGCCGAGGCCGCTGGCGATCAGCCATTGGCCGGTCTGCCGGCCCCCCGGCATCTCGGCCAGCAACCAGCCGCTGCAGCGTACCAGCATGACCGCCAGCAGAGCGCCGACCAGCCACGGCAGTGGCCAACCCATGAGGCTGGCCAGGTAGCCGCCGCCGGCCCCGACGATGGGGGTGGCGAGGAGTTCAGTGCGCAGTCGCATCTGCGGTTTGGGCCTTGCCGCGCGCACGCCACCAGCGGATGCCCGGCATGGCCAGCATCAGCGCCACCAGCGCCCAGAGCACCAGGGTGATCGGGCTGGACCACAGGATGCCCAGTTCGCCGCTGGAGATCGACAGGGCGCGGCGCAGGTTGTCCTCCATCAGGTCGCCGAGGACGAAGCCGAGGATCAGCGCCGACAGCGGGAAGTCCAGCTTGCGCAGGATGTAGCCGAACACGCCGAGAGCGATCATCAGCACCAGGTCGAAGGTGGTGCTGTGCACGGCCCAGACGCCGACCAGGCTGACGACGATGATTGCCGGCACCAGGATCCAGTTCGGCACGCTGAGCATGCGCGAGAACAGGCCGACCAGCGGGATGTTCATCACCAGCAGGATGACGTTGCCGATGAACAGCGAGGCGATCAGGCCCCACACCACGTCGGGCTGCTGCTCGAACAGCAGTGGGCCGGGGGTGATGTTGTACAGGGTCAGTGCGCCGATCATCACCGCGGTGGTGCCCGAGCCCGGCACGCCGAGGGTCAGCATGGGGATCAGCGAGCCGCAGGCCGAGGCGTTGTTGGCTGCTTCCGGGGCGGCCAGGCCGCGCAGGTCGCCCTGGCCGAAACGGCCGGAGCTGCCCGCGATGCGCTTCTCGTTGATGTAGGCCATGGCGCTGGCAATGGTCGCCCCGGCGCCCGGCAGGGTACCGATTACGAAGCCGCTGAGGGCGCTGCGCACCGTGGCCCAGCCAACCTGGCAGAACTCTTTGAAGTTGAACAGCAGGCGTCCACTGGCCTTGACCGCTTGCTGGCCGCTGTGGGTCTGCTCGAGCATCAGCAGGATCTCGCTGACGCTGAACAGGCCGATCACCACGATCACGAACTGGATGCCGTCGGACAGGCTGAGGCTGCCGAAAGTGAAGCGGTACACGCCGGTGGTGGCATCGACGCCGACGGTGGCCAGCGCCAGGCCCATCAGCGCGGCCATCAGGGTCTTTGCCGGCTTGTCACCGACCAGGCCGCCCAGGCAGGTGATGGCGAACACCATCAGCACGAAGTACTCGGCCGGACCGAAGGCCACCGCCCAGTTGGCGAGGATCGGAGCGAACAGCACCACGCCGATGGTGGCGATGGTACTGCCGATGAACGAGCTCATCGCCGACAGCGACAGGGCGATGCCGGCCTTGCCCTGCTTGGCCAGCGGATAGCCGTCGATGGTGGTCATGATCGCCGCGGCATCACCCGGCACGTTGAGCAGGATGGCGGAAATGCGTCCGCCGTACTCGCAGCCGAGATACACGGCGGCCAGCAGGATCAGCGCGGTTTCCGGCGGCAGGCCGAGGGCGAAGGCCAGTGGCAGCAGCAGTGCGACGCCGTTGATCGGACCGAGGCCCGGCAGCATGCCGACGATGGTGCCGACGATGGCGCCGAACAACGCCATCAGCAGATTGTCGGGGCGCAGGGCGACATCGAAGCCCTGCAGCAGGAAGTTCAAGGTTTCCATGGTGTCACTCCACGAGGAAGGCGAACACGCCCAGCGGCAGGGGCACGTCGAGCAGCAGGTCGAACAGCACGTAGAGCAGTACGCCCATCAGCACGCCGGACAGCGCGCAGGGCAGCGGCCGGCCGCCGAACAGCAGGCCGAGGCCGGCGGTAGCCAGCGCAGTGGCCGGAACGAAGCCCAGCGGGTCGAACAGGAAGGCATAGGCCAGCAGGCCGGCGACGCACAGCGCAGCGCGCAGGGTCTGCGGGCGGCTCAGCAGGTGCTGGTGCACGGCCGGGCGGATCACCAGCCACAGGGCGCCGGCACCGAGCAGGCCGAGCAGCAGCAGAGGGTAGGAGCGAGGCCCGACCGGGTCGTAGGAGAAGGGGGCCTGGAACCCCCAGGCGATCAGGGCCAGTCCGGCGCACAGCAGCAACCAGACCGAGCCGAACAGGCGGTCATACATGGCGATTTACCTGGGTGGGGGGCGGAGGTCTCTCCGCCGGGGAGAGGGACAGCCGGAAGGGCAGGGGATCCCTTCCGGCCAGACCGCTTACTGGACCAGTCCGAACTCGCCGGCCAGCTGCTTGTACTGGGCGACCTGCTGGAGCACGAACTCGCGCAGCTCATCGCCGGTCATGGCCAGCGGGAACAGGTCGCGCTTTTCACGTAGCTGGGCGAAGTCCTCGCTGGCCAGCATCTTGTCGAACTGGCCTTTCCACCAGGCATAGTCCTCGTCCTTGACCTCCGGGCCCATGTAGAAACCGCGAACGATAGGCCAGGTGATGTCATAGCCCTGTTCTTTCGCGGTGGGGATGTTCGTCAGCTTGCCGGGCAGGCGGTCCTCGGACATCACGGCGAGGACCCGTACTTTGCCTGCCTCCAGCTGTGCCGTACCTTCGCTGAGGCCACTGATGACCGCCTGTACATGGCTGCCAAGCAAGGCAGTCATCGGCTCACCCCCACCCTCGAAGGCGACATAGCGCAGCTTCTGCGGATCGACTCCGGCGGCGCGGGCGATCAGCGCGGTCTGCATCCAGTCCTGGCTGCCAATGGTGCCGCCGGCGCCGATCACCAGCTTGCCCGGATCCTGTTTCAAGACGTCAAGCAGATCGTTGAGCGTCTTGTAGGGGGAGTCCTCGCGGACGATGACGGCGCCGTAGTCGGTACCGATGGCGGCCAGCCACCTGACTGCGTTTTCGTCGTAGCGGCCGAACTTGCCCTGCGCCAGGTTGAGCAGGGATCCTGAGGAGAAGGCGGTGATGGTGCCCGGGTCCTTGGGCCGCTGGGCGACCACGGCGTTGTAGGCTACCGCGCCAATGCCTCCGGGCATGTAGGTGACGCGCATCGGCGCCTTGAGCAGGCCGCCGTCCTTGAGGCCGCTCTGCGCCAGCTTGCAGGTCAGGTCGAAGCCGCCGCCGGGCTTGGCCGGGGCGATGCACTCCGGGCGCTTGGGCTCGGCGGCGAGCAGCTGGCCGGCGAAGGCGAGGCCGGCGGCGGCGAGGGCGATGCGGGTGATAGCAGTGTTCATGACGTGTTTCTCCGGTCGATTCTTATAGTGCGGCAGGGGTTACCAGATCGGCAGGCTGTAGCCGACGATCACTCGGTTCTCGTCCGCGTCGCGGGCGAAGTCGGAACGGAAGCTGGCGTTGCGCAGGCGCACGTAGAGGTCCTTGAGCGGGCCGCTCTGCACCACGTACTTGAGCTCGAGGTCGCGCTCCCATTCGCTGCCCTTGGCGCTGCTGCCGACGATCTCGGCGTCATCGCCGCTGACGTAGCGGGCGAGCAAGCCCAGGCCGGGCACGCCGAGGCCGGCGAAGTCGTACTCATAGCGCGCCTGCCAGGAGCGCTCGTCGGCGTTGGCGAAGTCGTTGATCTGCACGAAGTTGACCAGGAACGGGTCGCTGCCGTCGATGTAGGCGTAGCCGGTGTCGCCGCTCATCTGCTGGTAGCCGAGGCTGAACTTGTGGGCCCCCAGGCCATAGCCGAGCATGCCGCTCAGCGCTCGGTTGTCGATCTCGCCGGCGCGGGCGGCGCCGCTGTCGTCGCTGAGCATCAGACGCAGGTCGGAGCTGAGGGTGCCGGCGCCGAGCGGCTGCTTGGCGAGCAGGCCGAAGTAGTGCTGGCGGTAGACGTCGTCGAGGTCGGCGAAGAAGTAGCGGCCGCTCAGGCTCTTGCCGAACTGGTAGTCGAGGCCGGCGAGATCCAGGTGGTCGCTGGTGACGCCGCCGGGGAAGCGCCGGTTCTTGCTGTTGAGCACCAGGTCCTCGGAGTTGGTCGAGGCGCGGTCGATCACCTGGTCCAGACGCCCGCCGGTGAAGGTCAGACCGGCGATCTCCCTGGAGGTGAGCAGGCCGCCCTCGAACACCTGCGGCAGCAGGCGGCTGTCGCTGGCCTTGACCACCGGCAGCTCGGGGATGTGCGAGCCGTAGCGCAGCTCGGTTTCGGACACCTTGACCTTGGCGGTCAGGCCCAGGCGGCCGAACTGGTCCGGGGTGCCGCCGTCGTCCTGTACCGGCAGCAGGTCGGTGCCGGTGCGCCCACCCCCGGAGTCGAGCTTGACGCCGAGCATGCCCAGGGCGTCGATGCCGACGCCGACGCCACCTTCGGTGTAGCCGGATCTGATGTCGAGCAGGAAGCCCTGGCCCCATTCCTCGCGCTTGTTCTGTCCGGCGCCTTCGCGGAAGTCGCGGTTGAGGTAGATGTTGGTGGTGGTCAGGCTGGCGCTGCTGTCTTCCACGAACTCGGCGTGGGCCAGCGGGGCGAGGGTGCAGGCGGTGATGGCCAGGGCCAGGCGGCGGACAGGCGGCAGGGCCTGCCAGGCGGCAGTCGGCATCGCGGTATCTCCAGTCATTGTTGTTGTCGTCGGCAGTCGGGCTGCCGTGGGGGCTGGGATGGCCCAGGTGCGATGCTAGGGGGCGAAGCTTTCGCCTGGCTTTCAGCCTGAAAGAAAGTTCCCGGCGCATTGGCTGCGCGGCGGCTGCCGTTACACTCGGCGCATAACGACAAGACTTCGGAGACTTCCCCGTGCGAATCCTGCTGGTCGAAGACCATCCCCCGCTGGCCGCCAGCGTGGCCCAGGCGCTGCGTGGCGCCGGCTGGACCGTGGACCTGCTGACCGACGGCGTGGCCGCCGACCTGGCTTTGGCCAGCGAGGACTACGCGCTGGCCATCCTCGACGTCGGCCTGCCGCGCCTGGACGGCTTCCAGGTGCTGGCGCGCCTGCGCGAGCGTGGCAAGACCCTGCCGGTGCTGATGCTCACCGCCCGCGGCGAGGTGGCCGACCGCGTGCACGGCCTCAACCTCGGCGCCGACGACTACCTGGCCAAGCCCTTCGAGCTGTCCGAGCTGGAGGCGCGGGTCAAGGCGCTGCTGCGCCGCAGCGTGCAGGGCGGCGAGCAGCAGCAGCGCTGCGGCGCGCTGGTCTTCGACCTCGGCACCCGGCGCTTCAGCCTCGGCGCCGAAGTGCTCAGCCTGACCTCGCGCGAGCAGGCGGTGCTGCAGGCGCTGATCGCCCGCCCCGGGCGGGTGATGAGCAAGGAGCAGCTCGCCGACCAGGTGTTCGGCCTCGACGAGGAGGCCAGTCCCGACGCCATCGAGATCTACATCCACCGCCTGCGCAAGAAGCTGGAAGGCCGCGGCGTGCGCATCGTCACTTTCCGCGGCCTCGGCTACCTGCTGGAGGCCTGCGATGGCTGAGCTGCCGGGCAGCAGCCTGCGCGGCCGGCTGCTGCGCCGCCTGGCCCTGCTGCTGGCGCTGATCCTGGCGTTCGGCGGGCTGAGCAGCTACTGGAGTGCGCGCCGCGCGGCGGATACCGCCTACGACCGCACCCTGCTGGCCTCGGCGCGCGCGGTGGCCGACGGCCTGTACAGCAGCGACGGCAAGCTGCGCGCCAACGTGCCCTACGTGGCGCTGGACACCTTCGCCTACGACAGCGCCGGGCGCATCTACTACCAGGTGCTCGACCCGCACGGCGGCCTGGTCTCCGGCTACGAGGCGCTGCCGGCGGCGGGGCCGAAGGTGAAGCGCACCGACGACTACCCGGCGCTGGCGCGCTTCTACGACGGCGTCTACCGCGAGCAGGACGTGCGCGTGGTCAGCCTGCTGCAGCCGGTCAGCGAAGCGGAGCTGGAAGGCATGGCCGAGATCCGCGTGGCCGAGACCCGCGGCGCCCGCGAGCGCATGGCCCGCGAGCTGCTGGTCGGAACCCTGTGGCGCATGGGCCTGCTGGCGCTCACCGCCCTGGGGCTGGTGTGGCTGGCGGTCAGCCTGGCGCTGCGCCCGCTGGAGCAGCTGCGCCAGGCGGTGGCGGCGCGGGACAGCGACGACCTGCAGCCGCTGCCGGAGGCCGGCCTGCCGCGTGAGCTGCGCCCGCTGGTGGACGCCCTCAACCAGTTCAACGCGCGCCTGCGCGGGCTGTTCGAGCGCCAGGCGCAGTTCATCGCCGAGGCCGCCCACGAGCTGCGCACCCCACTGGCCGCGCTCAAGGCGCGCTTGGAGCTGGGCCGGCGCAGCGAGGATGCCGCGCAGTGGCGCCAGGCGCTCGACGAGGCCGCCGGCAGCACCGAGCGGCTGACCCAGCTGGCAAACCAGCTGCTGTCGCTGGCGCGCATCGAGAGCGGTGCGCGGGCCATCGCCGAGGGCGGCGCGCAGCGCCTGGAGCTGGGCGCGCTGGCCCGCGAGCTGGGCCTGGCGCTGGCGCCGCTGGCCCATGGCCGCGGCGTGGCGCTGGCGCTGGAGGCGGAGGAGGCGGTGTGGATCGACGGCGAGCCGACCCTGCTCAGCGAGCTGCTGTGCAACCTGCTGGACAACGCCCTGGCGCACACACCTGCGGGCGGCAACGTGATCCTGCGCGTGCTGGCACCGGCGATCCTCGAGGTGGAGGACGACGGTCCGGGCATTCCGCCGGAGGAGCGCGAGAAGGTGTTCGAGCGCTTCTACCGGCGCAGCGCCGGCGGCACGGGGGCGGGGCTGGGCCTGGCGATCGTCGGCGAGATCTGCCGCGCCCACCGCGCACGCATCAGTCTGGAGGACGGCGCGGCGGGCGGCTTGCGCGTGCGGGTGGAGTTCGCGGCGGTGGAGTAGGGCGGCTCAGCGCTGGATGTCGCGGTCGGCGTCGATCGTGTAGGGCAGCTCGAGCAGCTGCAGCGCCGGGCCTTCCAGACTGCCCAGGTGCAGGCGGCCGTCCTCGACGGCGTTGTCCTGCAGCACGGCGAGCAGCTCGATGCCGTCGTCGCTGCGCGCGGCCAGCGCCACCTCGCCCACCGAGCTGGCGTGCACCGGCGAGAACAGCTCGCTGCCGGGCGCCGGCAGTTCGCCGCCGTCCAGCCGCAGGCGGTACAGGCGGCGCTTGAGGCGGCCGAGGTACTGCATGCGCGCGACGATTTCCTGGCCGGTGTAGCAGCCCTTCTTGAAGCTGACGCCGCCGAGGCTCTGCAGGTTGAGCATCTGCGGGATGAACAGCTCGCGGGTCGCGCCGAACACCTGGGCGACGCCGGCGCGCACCTGGCTCAGCAGCCAGTCGTTGAGGCTGCCCTCGGGCAGGTGGGCGGCAAGGCGATGGTGCAGGCCGTCGGCCGCGCTGACGGGCACCCACAGCTCGGCGCGTTCGCCCGGCAGGCGCACGGCGAGCAGCTCGTCGTGTCGGGCGACGCTGCCGTCGGCGCTCGGCAGGTCGACGCCGAGGGCGAGCAGGGCGCCGTCGCCCTGGCTGAGGCCGAAACGCACCCAGGCCGCGCTCTCGTCGGCCAGTTGAGCCTTGAAGAACACCGCGTACTTCTTCAGGTCGGCCAGCTGCGGCTCGATCAGCTCGCGGGCCATGGCCAGGGCGAAGCCGTCGGCCAGCGGCACGATGCGGAAGCTCGACAGCATGCGGCCCTTGGGCGTGCAGCGCGCGCCCAGGCTGCTGGTCTCGGCGTTCAGGTAGTTGAGGTTGCAGGTCAGCTGACCCTGGAGGAACTTGGCGGCATCCACGCCGTGGACGGCGAGAACCCCCTCGTGGTCGAGCGAGCAGAAGAATGCGGACATCGTGTCGGTTGCCGGTGCGAAGGTCGGGGCGGTCATCATAGAGCGCCCCGCCGACTCTTGTCAGCGGGCTGGCGGCGTCGGAGGCCCTCGCTATAATGCCGCGATTGCCGAGGAGGCCGAGATGACCGAAGAAAACATCGAACTGAAACGACTGCAGTGGGAATGCCGGCGCGGCATGCTGGAGCTGGACGTGCTGTTCAAGCCGTTCCTCGACGAGGCCTACGCCCAACTGGAGGCGGTCGACCAGGAGCGTTTCCGCAACCTGCTCAAGTGCGAGGACCCGGACCTGTTCAGCTGGTTCATGGGCTACAGCCAGCCCGAGAACGCCGACCACGCGCGCATGGTGCGCATGATCCTGGATCGTGTCCAGCCGAAGTGAGCCCTTCGAGTGCCACTGGCGCCCGTCGCGGCGCCTGCTGGCGCTCTATCTGCTGAGCCTGGGGCTGGCCGTGCTGGCCCTGGCGCTCGCCGCCATCCCGGGCTGGGCGCAGGCCGCCGGCCTGCTGCTCTGCCTGGTCCACGCCGCCTGGACCCTGCCGCGCGCGATCCTGCTCAGCCACCTGAGTGCCTTCACCGCCCTGCGCCATGACGGGCGTGGCTGGCAACTGCGCAATGCCGCCGAGGGCTGGGTGGCGGTGCAGCTGCGCCCGGGCAGCCTGGCGCTGCCGCAGGCGGTGGTGCTGCAGTTCCGCCGGCCTGGACAGTGGTTCGCCCGCGGACTGTGCATTCCGGCCGACAGCCTGTGCCGCGACCGGCATCGCCGCCTGCGCGTGCGCCTGAAGTTCGCCCGCCGGCGCTGGGCGCCGGTGGGCGAGGCTCAGTCGGGCAGGTAGCCCGGCGGCACCAGGATGGTGTCGCCGGCCTTGGGCAACTGGCCTGGGTAGTCGAGGGTGTAGTGCAGGCCGCGGCTCTCGCGGCGCAGCATGGCCGACTGGATCATCAGCTCGGCGACCAGCGCCAGGTTGCGCAGCTCGATCAGGTCGCGGCTGACCCGGTAGTTGCTGTAGAACTCGTGGATCTCGCTCTGCAGCAGGCGCACGCGGTGCTGGGCGCGCTGCAGGCGCTTGTTGGTGCGCACGATGCCGACGTAGTCCCACATGAAGCGCCGCAGTTCGTCCCAGTTGTGCGCGATGATCACGTCCTCGTCGGAGTCGGTGACCTGGCTGGCGTCCCAGCTCGGCAGCGCATGCGGCATGCCGACCCGTTCCAGCTGGCTGACGATGTCGGCGGCGGCCGCGCGGGCGTAGACGAAGCACTCCAGCAGCGAGTTGCTGGCCAGGCGGTTGGCGCCGTGCAGGCCGGTGAAGCTGGTCTCGCCGATGGCGTACAGGCCGGGCACGTCGGTGTGGCCGCGGCTGTCGACCACCACGCCGCCGCAGGTGTAGTGCGCCGCCGGCACCACCGGGATCGGCTGGCGGGTGATGTCGATGCCGTAGCCCAGACAGCGCTCGTAGACGGTGGGGAAGTGCGTCTTGATGAACTCGGCCGGCTTGTGGCTGATGTCCAGGTACACGCAGTCGATGCCGAGGCGCTTCATCTCGTGGTCGATGGCGCGCGCGACTATGTCGCGCGGGGCCAGTTCGCCGCGGGCGTCGAAGCGGTCCATGAAGCGTTCGCCGCCCGGCAGGCGCAGCAGGCCGCCCTCGCCGCGCAGTGCTTCGGTGATCAGGAAGTTCTTCGCCTGCGGGTGGTACAGGCAGGTGGGGTGGAACTGGTTGAACTCCAGGTTGCCGACCCGGCAGCCGGCGCGCCAGGCCATGGCGATGCCGTCGCCGCAGGTGCCGTCCGGGTTGCTGGTGTACAGGTAGACCTTGGCCGCGCCGCCGGTGGCCAGCACCACGAAGCGTGCGCGGTAGGTGTCGACCTCGCCGCTGTTGCGGTTGAGCACGTAGGCGCCGAGGCAGCGGCGGCCCTTGCCGCCGAGCTTGCGCTCGGTGATCAGGTCGACCGCCACGCGCTGCTCGAGCAATTCGATGTTCGGGCACTGGCGGGCGCGGGCGAGCAGGGTGTTGAAGATCGCCGTGCCGGTGGCGTCGGCGGCATGGATGATGCGCCGGTGGCTGTGGCCGCCCTCTCGGGTCAGGTGGAAGGCGAAGCCGCGCTCGCCGTCGTGGTGCTCCTCGTCGCGGGTGAAGGGCACGCCCTGGTCGATCAGCCACTGGATCGCCTCGCGGCTGTGCTCGACGGTGAAGCGCACCGCGTCCTCGCGGCAAAGGCCGGCGCCGGCGGTCAGGGTGTCCTGCACGTGCGACTCGATGTCGTCGCTGTCGTCCAGCACCGCGGCCACGCCGCCCTGGGCCCAGTAGGTGGAGCCGCCGGCGAGGTCGCCCTTGCTCAGTACGGCGATGCGCAGGTGGTCCGGCAGGTTGAGGGCGAGGGACAGGCCGGCGCCGCCGCTGCCGATGACCAGTACGTCGTGCTGAAAGTGTTGGCTCATGTGCGCCGTTCCGCTGGTAGATCGCTCCCTAGTATATAGAAGCCCCCGGCGGCACAATATAAGTGAACTTGAGCAATTATCTGCGTTCTTACCGAGGTTGCCCTGCCCGCGCGCGCCACTGGCTGTCGCTGCCTGGGCCTGCGTTCCTCGCGTGGCAGAGTCAGCCGTGCGCGGCGCCATCGGCGCCGCGTCCGTTTTTTTCGTCCCCGGGCCGAGCGGTCGCGGGAAAGGTGTCCGCGAAGGCGAACTTTTGTGCAGGGCCCGGGTCTATTCAACCAGACCGGATGTACTGGGCCGCACAGCTCTCCGCGGACGTTTGAAGGAGCTTGAATGCAAACCCAGGAACCGGATCAGCAACTGGTCGAGCGGGTCCAGCGTGGTGACAAGCGCGCGTTCGATCTGCTGGTGCTCAAGTACCAGCACAAGATTCTCGGGCTGATCGTGCGCTTCGTGCACGATCCCCAGGAAGCCCAGGACGTGGCGCAGGAGGCCTTCATCAAGGCGTATCGCGCGCTGGGCAACTTCCGCGGCGACAGCGCCTTCTACACCTGGCTGTACCGCATCGCCGTGAACACGGCGAAGAATCACCTGGTGGCGCGCGGGCGGCGCCCGCCGGACACTGACGTCAGCGCCGAGGATGCCGAGTTCTTCGAAGGCGATCACGCCCTCAAGGATCTCGAGACGCCGGAGCGCGCCTTGCTGCGCGATGAGATCGAGGCCACTGTGCACCGGACCATCCAGCAGCTGCCCGAGGACCTGCGCACGGCGCTGACCCTGCGCGAGTTCGAGGGGCTGAGCTACGAGGACATTGCCACCGCCATGCAATGTCCGGTGGGTACGGTGCGCTCGCGGATCTTCCGCGCGCGTGAAGCGATCGACAAGGCCCTGCAGCCGCTGCTGCACGAGGGCTGAAAGCCGGCGAAAGCCAAGAGGGTAATACCATGAGTCGTGAAGTCCTGGATGAGTCGGTGTCCGCCGTCATGGATGGCGAGGCTGATGAGCTGGAACTGCGGCGCGTGCTCGCGGCAGCCGGCGAGGATGCGGCCCTGCGCGAGCGCTGGGCGCGCTACCAACTGGCCCGTGACGTGATGCACAGGCAGGCCGTGCTGCCGAAGCTGGATCTGGCAGCCGCGGTGTCGGCTGCCATCGACGCCGAAGACGCCGCGGCACCGGTCGCCAGGCCGGCGCGCTCCTGGCGCCATCTGGGCCGCTTCGCCGTGGCTGCCTCGGTGACCCTGGCGGTGCTGGCCGGCGTGCGCTTCTACAACAACCAGGACGAAACCGGCATGGCGCCGCAGATGGCCGAGCAGAGCGTGCCGGTACAATCGTCCCAGCAGAAGCTGGCGCCGATCGCCGCAGCGCCGACGGACGCGCAGCTGGTGAGCTACCCGGCCGGCGCGGTGCAGGCCGAGCCCGCCAAGCCGGCCCAGCCGGACGACCTGATTCGCAGCGTGCCGCCGCAGCCGGCTGCCGAGGCTGCGGGCGCCGGGCGCTGAGGTCGGCATGCTCGAGGAGCCGGGGCGGGTCGTCGCGGTCGAGGACGGAGCGGTGTGGGTGGAGACCCTGCGCCGCAGCACCTGCAGCGCGTGCTCGGCGAACGCCGGCTGCGGGCAGGGCCTGATGGAAAAACTGGGGGTCGGCCAGAAGCGCGGCTACGTGCGCGCACTGACCGATCTGCGGTTGGCGGTGGGTGACGGGGTGGTGATCGGCATTCGCGAGGATCTGCTGGTACAGAGCTCCCTGCGGGTCTACCTGCTGCCGTTGCTGGGGCTGTTTGCCGGTGCAATGCTGGCACAGTGGTTGGCGCTGGCCGAGTCTTTTGTCATTCTCGCCGCTCTGGGCGGATTCCTCGCGGTCTGGTGGCTGGTGCGCAGGCACAGCCGGCAGGACGTGGACGATCCGGCCCGACAGCCGGTCGTGCTGCGTGCCGAGCTGGCGGTCTGTGCGGTGCCGCCGGCGGAGAACGGCTGATCCCGGTTGGTCTTGAAGGTTGATCTCAAAGGGAGTCCAAGATTCATGCGTACCCTGAAACGCGCCATGCTGTCGCTGGCTGCGCTGCTGGCGATGGCCCAGGCACTGGTGGCCCATGCGCAGTTGCCGGAATTCACCGAGCTGGTCGAGCAGGCCTCGCCGGCCGTGGTCAACATCAGCACCCGGCAGAGCATGCCGGCCCAGGCCGCCGGCCTGCCGCCGCAGATGATGCCGGACCTGGAAGGCCTGCCGCCGATGTTCCGTGAATTCTTCGAGCGCAGCATCCCGCAGGTGCCGCCGGGACAGGCGCCGCGCAAGCGTCAGGCGCAGTCGCTGGGGTCGGGCTTCATCATTTCCAGTGACGGCTACGTGCTGACCAACAACCACGTGGTGGCCGACGCCGACGAGATCATCGTGCGCCTGTCCGACCGCAGCGAGCTGGAAGCCAAGCTGGTCGGCGCCGATCCACGCACCGACGTGGCCCTGCTCAAGGTCGAGGGCAAGAGCCTGCCGACCGTCAAGCTCGGCAAGTCGGACGAACTCAAGGTCGGCGAGTGGGTGGTGGCCATCGGCTCGCCGTTCGGCTTCGACCACTCGGTGACCGCCGGCATCGTCAGCGCCAAGGGGCGCAGCCTGCCCGACGAGAACTACGTGCCGTTCATCCAGACCGACGTGGCGATCAATCCGGGCAACTCCGGCGGTCCGCTGTTCAACCTGGACGGCGAGGTGGTCGGCATCAACTCGCAGATCTTCACCCGCTCCGGCGGCTTCATGGGCCTGTCGTTCGCCATCCCGATCGACGTGGCGATGAACGTGGCCGAGCAGCTCAAGGCCGAGGGCAAGGTCAGTCGCGGCTGGCTGGGCGTGGTGATCCAGGAAGTGAACAAGGACCTGGCCGAGTCCTTCGGTCTGGACAAGCCGGCCGGTGCGCTGGTGGCCCAGGTGCTGGAAGGCAGCCCGGGAGCCAAGGGCGGCCTGCAGGTGGGCGACGTGATCCTGGCGCTGAACGGCCAGCCGATCGTGGTGTCCGCCGACCTGCCGCACCTGGTCGGCACCCTCAAGCCGGGCACCGAGGTGGAGCTGGACGTGGTCCGCGAAGGCGAGCGCAAGCGCCTGAAGCTGGCCGTCGGCGCGCTGCCGGAAGAGGGCGAGGCGATCGCCTCCACGGGCAAGGACGATGCAGCGCGCAGCAGCAACCGCCTGGGGGTGACCGTGGTCGACCTCAGCGCCGAGCAGAAGAAGGCCCTGGAAGTGGAGGGCGGTGCGCTGATCCGCGAGGTGCAGAACGGCCCGGCGGCGCTGATCGGGCTGCGACCGGGCGACGTGATCACCCATCTGAACAACGAGTCGATCAACTCGGCGAAGACCTTCGCCAAGGTCGCCGAGGCGCTGCCGAAGAATCGCAGCGTGTCGATGCGCGTGCTGCGCCAGGGACGCGCCAGCTTCATCACCTTCAAGCTGTCCGAGTGATCGACACTGCAGTGGCTGCGGGGGCGCTTCGGCGCCCCCGTTGCGTATGTGCTGCCGGGTGTCAAGCCGTGGGTGACGCCCGCCGAGGCGATACGCTAGAATTCACGGCTATTTTCGGCGGGCACAGCCCGCGCTCTCCTTTTGAGTGTTGAGCCCGTGAGTGATCTGAGTCATATCCGCAACTTCTCCATCATCGCCCACATCGACCATGGCAAGTCGACCCTGGCCGACCGCTTCATCCAGATCTGCGGCGGCCTGTCCGACCGCGAGATGGAGGCGCAGGTGCTCGACTCCATGGATCTCGAGCGCGAGCGCGGCATCACCATCAAGGCACACAGCGTGACCCTGCACTACAAGGCGCAGGACGGCAAGACCTACCAGCTGAACTTCATCGACACCCCCGGCCACGTCGACTTCACCTACGAGGTCAGCCGCTCGCTGGCCGCCTGCGAGGGCGCGCTGCTGGTGGTGGACGCCGGCCAGGGCGTCGAGGCGCAGTCTGTGGCCAACTGCTACACCGCCATCGAGCAGGGCCTCGAGGTGATGCCGGTGCTGAACAAAATGGACCTGCCCCAGGCCGAGCCAGAGCGGGTCAAGGAAGAGATCGAGCACATCATCGGCATCGACGCCACCGACGCCGTGGCCTGCAGCGCCAAGAGCGGCATGGGCGTGGTCGACGTGCTCGAGCGCCTGGTCGAGGTCATCCCGCCGCCCGAGGGCGAGATCGATGCGCCGCTGCAGGCGCTGATCATCGATTCCTGGTTCGACAACTACCTGGGCGTGGTGTCGCTGGTGCGCGTGCGCCACGGCCGGGTCAAGAAGGGCGACAAGATCCTGGTCAAGTCGACCGGCAAGGTCCACCAGGTCGACAGCGTCGGCGTGTACACCCCCAAGCACACCGCCACCGCCGACCTCAAGGCCGGCGAAGTGGGCTTCATCGTCGCCGGCATCAAGGACATCCAGGGCGCGCCGGTAGGCGACACCCTGACCCTGTCCAACACCCCGGACGTCGACGTCCTGCCGGGCTTCAAGCGGGTCAAGCCGCAGGTCTACGCCGGCCTGTTCCCGGTCAGCTCGGACGACTTTGAGGACTTCCGCGACGCGCTGGAGAAGCTGACCCTCAACGACGCCGCGCTGCAGTACGAGCCGGAAAGCTCCGACGCGCTGGGCTTCGGCTTCCGCATCGGCTTCCTCGGCATGCTGCACATGGAGATCATCCAGGAGCGCCTCGAGCGCGAGTACGACCTGGACCTGATCACCACCGCGCCGACCGTGGTGTTCGAGGTGGTGCTGAAGAACGGCGACATCGTCTACGTCGACAACCCGTCCAAGCTGCCGGACCTGGCGTCTATCGCCGAGATGCGCGAGCCGATCTGCCGCGCCAACATCCTGGTGCCGCAGGATCACCTGGGCAGTGTGATCACCCTGTGCATCGAGAAGCGCGGCGTGCAGCGCGACATGCACTTCCTCGGCAGCCAGGTGCAGGTCAGCTACGATCTGCCGATGAACGAGGTGGTGCTCGACTTCTTCGACCGCCTGAAGTCGGCCAGCCGCGGCTATGCCTCGCTGGACTACGGCTTCGACCGCTTCCAGGCCGCCAACCTGGTGCGCCTGGACGTGCTGATCAACGGCGAGCGGGTCGATGCCCTGGCGCTGATCGTCCACCGCGACAACGCGGCCTACAAGGGCCGCCAGCTGGTGGAGAAGATGAAGGAACTGATCCCGCGGCAGATGTTCGACGTGGCGATCCAGGCGGCCATCGGCGGTCAGGTGGTGGCCCGCTCGACGGTCAAGGCGCTCAGGAAGAACGTGCTGGCCAAGTGCTACGGCGGTGACGTCAGCCGCAAGAAGAAGCTGCTGGAGAAGCAGAAGGCCGGCAAGAAAAGGATGAAGCAGGTGGGCAGTGTGGAAATTCCGCAGGAAGCCTTCCTTGCCGTGCTCAAGGTGGACAGCTGAGGATCATGACTCTGAACTTTCCGTTGCTGCTGGTGCTGGCCGTCGCCGTGTGCGGCGTGCTGGCGTTGCTCGACCTGCTGTTCCTCGCCCCGCGTCGCCGTGCCGCCATCGCCGCCTACCAGGGCAGCGTGAGCCAGACCGACCCGCAGGTGCTGCAGAAGCTGGCCCGCGAGCCGGTGCTGGTGGAATACGGCAAGTCGTTCTTCCCGGTGCTGGCGCTGGTGCTGGTGCTGCGCTCGTTCCTGGTCGAGCCGTTCCAGATCCCTTCCGGCTCGATGAAGCCGACCCTCGAGGTCGGCGACTTCATCCTGGTCAACAAGTTCTCCTACGGCATCCGCCTGCCGGTGGTGGACACCAAGGTGATCGAGATCGGCGAGCCGCAGCGCGGCGATGTGATGGTGTTCCGCTTCCCCAGCGATCCCAACGTGAACTACATCAAGCGCGTGGTCGGCCTGCCCGGCGATCATGTGCGCTACAGCAGCGACAAGCGTCTGTTCGTCAACGGCCAGCCGGTGGCCGAGCAGCTGATCGGCGACGAGCCGGGCAGCCTCGGCAGCGCCCGCCTGTTCAGCGAGAAGCTGGGCGCGGCGGAGCACCTGATCCGCAAGGAAATGCGCCGCTACCGTATCGAACCGGACCGCGAGTGGGTTGTGCCCGCGGGGCACTACTTCATGATGGGCGACAACCGCGACAACTCCAACGACAGCCGTTACTGGGATGATCCGGCCATCGCGCCCGAGCTGCACGGCATGGTTCCCGACCGCAACATCGTCGGCAAGGCGTTCGCCGTGTGGATGAGCTGGCCAGCTCCCAAGGTCGGCCATCTGCCGACCTTCGAGCGTGTCGGGCTGATCCACTGATGCACTGAACAGTTCACGGATACGAGGTTGATCATGGGATTTGCGCGTTCGCAGAAAGGTCTGTCGATGGTGAGCTGGCTGGTGGTCTTCTGCGTGGCGGCGTTCTTCGCCAGCGTGGCGTTCAAGGTCCTGCCGCACTACTTCGACTTCCTTTCCCTGCAGAAGATCGTCACCGGGGTGGAGAGCGAAAAGGCTCTGGAGATCCGCTCGCCCGGCGACTTCTACGCACACGTGAGCCGCGGCACCCAGGTCAACAACATCCGCGATCTCGACCTGCGCGAGGTGATGGACGTGCGCATGGAGAACAACGAGTTCTATGTCCATCTCAAATACGAGAAGCGCGAACCGCTGATCGAGAACCTTGACCTGGTCGTCCACTTCGACCGCGAATACCGTGTCCGTGCCCCGTGAGTAACCCTCTGCAACGACTCGAGCGCCAGCTCGGCTATCAATTCCAGGACCAGAACCTGATGGTCGTGGCCCTGACCCACCGCAGTTTCGCCGGCCGCAACAACGAGCGGCTGGAATTCCTCGGCGATGCCATCCTCAACTTCGTGGTCGGCGAGGCGCTGTTCAAGCGTTTCCCGCAGGCCCGCGAGGGCCAGCTGTCGCGCCTGCGCGCGCGGCTGGTCAAGGGCGAGACCCTGGCCCGGCTGGCCCGGGCCTTCGACCTGGGCGAGTACCTGCGCCTGGGCTCCGGCGAGCTGAAGAGCGGCGGTTTCCGTCGCGAGTCGATCCTCGCCGACGCCACCGAGGCGCTGATCGGCGCCATCTACCTGGACACCGGCATGGATTCGGCGCGCGACCGCGTGCTGGCCTGGCTGGAGCCCTACTTCGACGAGCTGACCCTGGTCGACACCAACAAGGATCCGAAAACCCGCCTGCAGGAGTTCCTGCAATCGCGTGGCTGCGAACTGCCGCGCTACGATGTGGTGGATATCCAGGGCGAACCGCATTGTCGTACCTTCTTCGTCGAATGCGAAATTGCCCTGCTCAATGAAAAGACCCGTGGCCAGGGTGCCAGCCGCCGCATCGCCGAACAGGTGGCGGCCGCGGCGGCACTGGTGGCCCTGGGCGTGGAGAATGGCAATGACTGAATCCCAGGCCAGCCGCTGCGGCTACGTGGCCATCGTCGGACGGCCGAACGTCGGCAAGTCGACCCTGCTCAATCACATCCTCGGCCAGAAGCTGGCGATCACCTCGCGCAAGCCGCAGACCACCCGCCACACCCTGCTCGGCATCAAGACCGAGGGTGCGGTGCAGGCGATCTACGTCGACACCCCCGGCATGCACAAGGACAACGACAAGGCGCTCAACCGCTACATGAACCGCAGCGCCAGCGCGGCGCTGAAGGACGTGGACGTGGTGATCTTCGTCGTCGACCGTACGCGCTGGACCGACGAGGACCAGATGGTGCTCGACCGGGTCAAGTTCGTCGAAGGCCCGCTGCTGCTGGTGGTCAACAAGATCGACCGCCTCGAGGACAAGGCCGAGTTGCTGCCGCACCTCAAGTGGCTGGAAGAGCAGCTGCCCAACGCGGAGATCGTGCCGATCTCCGCGCAGCACGGGCAGAACCTCGACACCCTTGAGCAACTGGTGGCCAAGCACCTGCCCGAAGGTGAGCACTTCTTCGAGGAAGATCAGCTGACCGATCGCAGCTCGCGCTTCCTCGCCGCCGAACTGGTACGCGAGAAGGTCATGCGCCAGCTCGGCGCCGAGGTGCCCTACCAGGTCACCGTGGAGATCGAGCAGTTCCAGCAGCAGGGCCGCGTGCTGCACATCCACGCGCTGATCCTGGTCGAGCGCGACGGGCAGAAGAAGATCATCATCGGCGACAAGGGCGAGCGCATCAAGCGCATCGGCCAGGACGCCCGCCGCGACATGGAAGAGCTGTTCGGCAGCAAGGTCATGCTCAACCTGTGGGTCAAGGTGAAGAGCGGCTGGTCCGACGACGAGCGCGCCCTGCGTTCTCTCGGTTACGGCGATCTCTGACCGACGATTGCCACCGTTCCGGTAGGGTGCGCCCTGCGCACCTGTACCGTTGTCCTCGCTTTCGCCGGTGCGCATGGCGCACCCTACGGTCGACATGATCGCCGCCTCTCGTCCCGCCTTCGTCCTGCACTCCCGCCCCTACAAGGAAACCAGTGCCCTGGTGGACTTCCTCACCGCCGAGGGTCGCCTGCGCGCGGTGCTGCGCGGTGCGCGCGGCAAGAGCGGCAGCCTGGCGCGGCCGTTCCTGGCGCTGGAGCTGGAGCTGCGCGGGCTGGGCGAGCTGAAGACGGTGGCGCGCTTGGAGGCGGGCGGCATTCCCCATCTGCTGAGCGGCGACGCGCTGTTCAGTGGCCTCTACCTCAACGAACTGCTGGTGCGCCTGCTGCCGGCGGAAGATCCGCATCCCGCGCTGTTCGAGCACTATGCCGCGACCCTGGCCGCGCTGGCTGCCGGGCGGCCGCTGGAGCCGTTGCTGCGCGCCTTCGAATGGCGCCTGCTGGACGATCTGGGCTATGGTTTCGCCCTCGACCGCGACTGCCGGGGGCAGCCGGTCGAGGCCGCGGCGCTGTACCAGTGGCTGCCGGAGGTCGGTTTCCAGGTCATCGCGCAGTGGCAGCCCGGCCTGTTCCACGGCCGCGAGCTGCTGGCGCTGGCGGCGGCCGACTGGCAGACGCCGGGAGCCCTGGCCGCGGCCAAGCGGCTGATGCGCCAGGCGCTGGCGCCGCATCTGGGCGGTCGGCCGCTGGCCAGCCGCGAGCTGTTCATCAATCGCAAGGAGTCCCGTCGTGACTGAAGCCAACCGCATCCTGCTGGGTGTCAACATCGATCACATCGCCACCCTGCGCCAGGCGCGCGGCACCCGCTATCCGGACCCGGTGAAGGCCGCGCTGGACGCCGAGGAAGCCGGCGCCGACGGCATCACCGTGCACCTGCGCGAGGACCGTCGGCACATCCAGGACCGCGACGTGCGCGTGCTGGCCGAGGTGCTGCAGACGCGGATGAACTTCGAGATGGGCGTCACCGAGGAGATGCTCGCCTTCGCCGAGCAGATCCGCCCGGCGCACGCCTGCTTCGTGCCGGAAACCCGCCAGGAGCTGACCACCGAGGGCGGTCTCGACGTGCTCGGCCAGGAGGCGCGCATCAGGGCGGCGGTGGAGCGCCTGGCGGCGGTCGGCTGCGAGGTGTCGCTGTTCATCGACGCCGACCCGCGGCAGATCGAGGCGGCCGCACGCATCGGCGCGCCGGCCATCGAGCTGCACACCGGCCGCTACGCCGATGCCCACACGCAGGCGGAGATGGCCGCCGAGCTGGCGCGCATCCGCGACGGCGTCGAGTGCGGCCTGAGTCACGGCCTGATCGTCAATGCCGGCCACGGGCTGCACTACCACAACGCCGAGGCGGTCGCCGCCATCCGTGGCATCAACGAGCTGAACATCGGCCACGCCATCGTCGCCCATGCGCTGTTCGTCGGCTTCAAGCAGGCGGTGGCGGAGATGAAGGCGCTGATCGTCGCGGCGGCTGAGCGTCGCTGAGACCTGGGTTGATCGTGCCCACGCTCCGGCGTGGGCACGCATCCGGGGACGCTCTGCGTCTCATGGGTGCGGAGCGCCCAGGCCCGGGTTCCCATGCGGGAGCGTGGGAGCCATCAACCTCTTCTACGGCTTGCGCGCCAGCAGCACGGCGCGCGTCGGCGCCGGCAGGCCTTCCACGGTGCGGCTGCGGTCCTGCGCATCGAGGAACTCGGGCAGCGACTGGAATTTCATCCACTCGGTGGAGCGCTGTTCCTCGACGCTGGTGACGCTGACGTCGACGCAGCGCACTTCACTGAAGCCGGCGCGGCGCAGCCACAGCTCCAGCGCCGGCACCGAGGGCAGGAACCAGACGTTGCGCATCTGCGCGTAGCGGTCCTCGGGGACCAGCACGGTGTTCACGTCGCCGTCCACCACCAGGGTCTCCAGCACCAGCTCGCCGCCGCGCACCAGGCAGTCCTTGAGCGCCAGCAGGTGGTCGATGGGCGAGCGGCGGTGGTAGAGCACGCCCATGGAGAACACCGTGTCGAAGCCTTCCAGCTTTTCCGGCAGCTCCTCCAGGGCCAGCGGCAGATGCCAGGCGGGCAGCTCGGGCAGGTAGTTCTTCATCGCCAGGAACTGGCAGAAGAACAGCCAGTTGGGGTCGACGCCCACCACGCAGTCGGCGCCGGCGCCGAGCATGCGCCACTGGTAGTAGCCGTTGCCGCAGCCGACATCCAGCACGCGCTTGCCGGCCAGGTCCAGGTGCGGGGCCACGCGCGTCCACTTCCAGTCCGAATGCCACTCGGTGTCGACGTGCACGCCGAACAGCTCGAATGGCCCCTTGCGCCAGGGGATCAGACCCCTGAGCGCCTGTTCCAGCATGGCGCGTTGCCCGGCGCTGCAGGTGCCGTCGAGGAAGAACGCCTCGGCCAGTTCGCGGCGCTCGACCGCCAGCGGCGGCAGGGCATCCACCGCCGCCTGCCAGCGCGGCAGGTCGCCATGGCCGGCGGCCAGCTTGGCGGCCAGCAGGTCGGGCAGGGTGGCGGCCCAGGCGGCCAGCGGCGTGCCGCGCAGGCGGTCGAGCAGGGCGGGAAGGTCGGCGCGGGTGGCGAGGTCGGTCATGGCAGGGCGATCAGCGAGGCGAAGTTGAGACATTGGAACCAGGGAATGACTGTCGAGAAGCCGGCAGCGGCGAGGCGCTCGCGGTGCTCGGCGAGGCTGTCCGGCTTCATCACGTTCTCGATGGCGCTGCGTTTCTGGGCGATCTCCAGCTCGCTGTAGCCATTGGCGCGCTTGAAGGCGATGTGCAGATCGCCGAGCAGGGCGTGTTCCTCGGCATCCTCGAAGCGCAGCTTCTCCGAGAGGATCAGCGCGCCGCCGGGCAGCAGCGCCTGGCGGATGCGGGTGAGCAGGTCGAGGCGCTGCTCGCGCGGGATGAACTGCAGAGTGAAGTTCAGCGCCACCACCGAGGCGCTCTGGAACTCGAGCCGGCAGATGTCGGCCTCGAGCACCTCGACCGGCAGCAGTTCCTGGAACATCGAGTCCTGGGCGTGCAGGTACTCGCGGCAGCGCTCGACCATGGCGCTGGAGTTGTCCACCGCGACCACCCGGCAACCCTCGGCCTGCACGTGGCGGCGCAGCGCCTGGCTGACTGCGCCGAGCGAGCAGCCCAGATCGTAGAGGGCGCTGTGCGGCTGGGCGAACTGCCCGGCGATCACCCCGAGGTTCTCGACGATGGTCGGATAACCCGGCACCGAGCGCTTGATCATGTCGGGGAACACGCGCACCACCGCCTCGTTGAACACGAAGTCGGCGACCTGTTCCTGGGGGGTGGCGTAGATGCGGTCTGGGGTCTGCTTCACGGCAGGCTTCCGGCATGGGAAAGCCGGCCATTCTAGCGGAGCGGCCGGGTCGCTCGCAGCCCCGTCACCTCAGCTGGTCGGAAAAGTACTCGCCGGCGCCCTGCAGCGGTCCCAGCGGGTTGCGCTCGACCTGCAGGCGGCGGATCTGCGGCTCGCCGTTGCTGACCTTGTGCACCAGGGTGTCGTCCACCAGCACGAACACCGCGCGGAACGCCCAGCCCCGCACCTCGCGGTTCTTGCGGAAGTTGAGCACGTCGGCCCAGAAGCTGCCGGTGCGCTGGGTGTCGGTCTGGTTGAACTCGAAGGCGTAGCCGCTGCAGCGCTCCTTGGCCTGCAGGCAGGTCACCAGGCTGTCCGGCAGGTAGTCGATGGGCACGTTCGGCTGCACGAACATCATGCGCACATCGAGGAACGACAGGGTGCGACCGTTGCCGTTGATCACCGGGTCGAAGCCGAGGGAGAACAGTTCGGGACGCCTGGTGACTCCGGGCTGCGCCTGCTGGTAGCGCCCCTCGGCATCCAGATAGTCGCGAAACGGTGAGACGATCTCGGCGCGCTCGCTGGGAAGCAGGCCGCTGCAACCGGAAAGCAGCACCAGCAGGGCCAGTGCATGCGGCCGCCCGTACAGGTTCATATTGCACCCCCACATGATGAAGCCTGTCCCTATTCCTATAGGCGATCTGGCAGGGGGGCGCTGCCTGGCGGGACGAGCGGCGAAGGTCAGCGGATGCTGATCCGGCAGGCGAAGGTCCGCTCCGCGGCCACGCCCTCTTCCCAGGGCCGTCGGTAGTCCAGGGTCAACTGGCCCTCGCCGCGGCTGACGGCGCGGAAGCGCCAGGTCGACACCCCGGCGCTGCCCACCAGGCCGGCGTCCTCGGGGGTGGTGTAGACCTCCGGGCCGAGCAGGCGGAGCGCCGGCGCGCCGCTGTCGCGCAGCACCCAGCGAAAGCCGGTGGTGGGGTTGCTCGGCAGGCGCAGGTCGAACGTCTGGCCGGCGCGCAGTTCGAGCGGATCGCAGTGGCGCTGCTGGTCGTCCAGTTCCAGGGTGCCCGGCGCCTGGTGCGCGCAGGCGGCGAGCAGGGTGGTCGCCGCCAGCGGCAGCAGGTGCAGGGAGAAGCGGGGCGGCATGGGCAGGTTCCCGTGGCAGTGTGCTTGGGCATAGCCTAGCCGATGGATATGCACTTCCGCTTGCGGGCATCGCGGCGCGGTGGCGTGCAACCGCGCCGCGGCACGGCTCACTCGGCGGGGAACAGCACCCTGGCGACGTCGGCGAAGCGCTCGGCGAAGTGCACGGTCAGGCCTTCCCTGAGGTAGTCCGGCAATTCCTCGAAATCGCCGCGGTTGGCTTCGGGCAGGATCAGCTCCCAGATCTTCTGCCGCCGCGCGGCGATCACCTTCTCGCGCACCCCGCCGATGGCCAGCACCTGGCCGGTGAGGGTCAGCTCGCCGGTCATCGCCACGTTCTTCTTCGGCGGCTGGTGGCGCGCCAGGGAGAGCAGGGCGCTGGCCATGCTGATGCCGGCGCTGGGGCCGTCCTTGGGCGTGGCGCCCTCCGGCACGTGCAGGTGGACGAAGGCCTGATCGAAGAAGGTCGGGTCGCCCTTGAACTTCTTCAGGTGCGAGCTGACGTAGCTGTAGGCGATCTCCGCCGACTCCTTCATCACCTCGCCGAGCTTGCCGGTCAGCTTGAAGCCGCGGTTGAGGGTATGGATGCGCGTCGCCTCGATCGGCAGGGTGGCGCCGCCCAGGCTGGTCCAGGCCAGCCCGGTGATCACCCCGACGCCTTCCAGGTGCTTCTCCCGGCGGAACAGCGGCATGCCCAGGTAGTCCTCGAGATCCTTCGGGCCGACCCTGACCCTGGCCACCGGATCCTCCAGCAGCTTCACCACCGCCTTGCGCACGACCTTGCCGAGCTGCTTCTCCAGCTGGCGCACCCCGGCCTCGCGGGCGTAGCCCTCGATCACCGCCTTGAGTGCGGCATCGCTGATCGCCAGGCGCTGCTTCGGCACGCCGGCCTTGTCCAGCTGGCGCGGCCACAGGTGGCGCTTGGCGATGGCCAGCTTCTCCTCGGCGATGTAGCCGGACAGGCGGATCACCTCCATGCGGTCGAGCAGGGGGCCCGGGATCGAGTCGAGGGTGTTGGCGGTGCAGACGAACAGCACCTTGGACAGGTCCAGGCGCAGGTCCAGGTAGTGGTCGAGGAACTCGACGTTCTGCTCCGGATCGAGGGTCTCCAGCAGCGCCGAGGCCGGGTCGCCCTGGTAGCTGGCGCCCATCTTGTCGATCTCGTCGAGCATGATCACCGGGTTCATCACCTCGACTTCCTTGAGCGCCTGCACCAGCTTGCCGGGCAGCGCGCCGATGTAGGTGCGGCGGTGGCCCTTGATCTCCGCCTCGTCGCGCATGCCGCCGACCGAGAAGCGATAGAACGGCCGGCCGAGGGATTCGGCGATCGACTTGCCGATGCTGGTCTTGCCCACCCCGGGCGGGCCGACCAGCAGGACGATGGAGCCGGCGATCTCGCCCTTGAAGGCGCCGACGGCGAGGAACTCGATGATCCGCTGCTTGATGTCCTCCATGCCGGCGTGGTGCCTGTCCAGCACCTTGCGCGCGCGCGCCAGATCGAGCCTGTCCTTGCCCAGCACGCCCCAGGGCACGCTGGTGGCCCAGTCCAGGTAGTTGCGCGTCACCGCATACTCCGGCGAGCCGGTCTCCAGCACCGACAGCTTGTTCAGCTCCTCGTCGATGCGTTTCTGCGCTTGCGCCGGCAGGGTCTTGCCCTCCAGGCGCTTGCGGAACTCCTCGGCATCGGCGCTCCTGTCGTCCTTGGTGATGCCCAGCTCCTTCTGGATCACCTTGAGCTGCTCGCGCAGGAAGAACTCGCGCTGGCGCTTGCCGATGGTGCTGTTGACCTCGGCGCTGATCTCGTTCTGCAGGCGCGCCACCTCCACTTCGCGGCGCAGCAGCGGCAGCACCTTCTCCATGCGCTTGAGCACCGGCACGGTGTCCAGCACCGCCTGCAGGTCGCTGCCCGGCGCTGTGGTCAGCGCCGCGGCGAAGTCGGTCAAGGGCGACGGGTCGTTGGGGCTGAAGCGGTTCAGGTAGTTCTTCAGCTCCTCGCTGTACAGCGGATTGAGCGGCAGCAGCTCCTTGATCGCGTTGATCAGCGCCATGCCGTAGGCCTTCACCTCGTCGCTGGGATCGGCCGGCGTGCGCGGGTAGTCGACCTCCACCAGGTAGGGCGGCTTGCGGCTCAGCCAGCCGCGGATGCGCACCCGCGCCAGGCCCTGGGCGACGAACTGCAGGCTGTCGTCCTGCTTGCTGGCATGGTGCACGCGCACCACGGTGCCGTGCTCGGGCAGGCTGTCGGGGTCGAAGTCCTCGGCGCTCTCCGGGGGATTGTCCATGTAGAACAGCGCCACGCAGTGGTGGTCGGTCTTCGCCACGCGCTTGAGGGTTTCCGCCCAGTGCTCGGGGTTGACCATGATCGGCAGCACCTGGGCGGGGAAGAACGGCCGGTTGTGCACCGGCATGATGTACAGCTTGTCCGGCAGCGTCTGGCCCTGCAGCACCAGGCCGGTGCTGGCCGCGCTGTCGTCGTCGACGATCTCGTGAGGGATGTCCTGCTCGCTCATGAAGGGGTTCCTGCACAGTCGGGATTTGTGCCTACATGGGGCCGCGGGAGGGCATTTCAACCGTGCCGGCGGGCGGCGCGGGGCATCGGGGAGGGGCGGAGGGCGCCGGTGCGGCGCGGCGGGGCCGGGCCGGAAGTGCGACCGCCGGCGCAAGGCCGGCGGTCGTCAGCAGGGCAGGGAGGGATCAGCCGATAGTCATCAGGCTGGCGTTGCCGCCGGCGGCGGCGGTGTTGACGCTCAGGGCGTGCTCGATCAGCAGGCGCTCCAGCGGGATGTCGGTGTCGCCCCGGCCCAGGCCGTTGACGCCGACGATCGCCCCCGGGCGCTTGGCGGCCAGCTGGCAGACCTCGCGCAGCTGGTCGGAGTCGCCGTGGTGGAGGATGGCGTCGAAGCCCAGCTCGCAGGAGGCCCAGTCGCCGACCAGCTGGATGCGCTGCTGGACCGCCAGGGGCAGCTGGGCGAGCAGCTTGCGGCTGGCGGCGTTGTCCGCCCACAGCACGCGACAGCCCACCGCGAGCACGGCGGCCAGCTGGGCGAGCAGGTCGCCCTCGTCGTCGGCCAGGCACAGCACCCGCTCGCGCGGCAGCAGGCTGTAGGTGTTGCGCTCGCCGGTCGGGCCGCTCAGCACCTGGGTCAGGCCGCTCTGCGCCAGGCTGGCGTAGCGCTCGGCCAGCGCGGCGAGTTCGGGCTGCTGCTTGCGCGCCCATTCCAGCAGGGCCGGGAAGGCCGGGCCGCGGGCGTCCGCGCGCTGCCCCTCGCCGTCCTGCAGCTGGCGGCTGACCGCGTCCTGCGGACGGGTGGCGAGCAGGCGGTACAGGTACAGCGGGCCGCCGGCCTTCGGGCCGGTGCCGGACAGGCCCTCGCCGCCGAACGGCTGCACGCCGACCACTGCGCCGACCATGTTGCGGTTGACGTAGAGGTTGCCGACGCGGGCCGAGTCGACCACCTGGGCGATGGTCTCGTCGATGCGGGTGTGCACGCCCAGGGTCAGGCCGTAGCCGCTGGCGTTGATCGAATCGAGCAGGGTGGCCAGCTCGGCGCGAGGGTAGCGCACCACGTGCAGCACCGGGCCGAAGATCTCGCGCTTGAGTTCGTCGAAGCTCTCCAGCTCGATCAGGGTCGGCATCACGAAGGTGCCGCGCCGGATGTCCGCGCCGTTGGCGCGAGACAGCTGGTGCACCTTGCGGCCCTTGTCGCGCATGGCCTGGATGTGCCGCTCGATGTTGGCCTTGGCCTCTTCGTCGATCACCGGACCGATGTCGGTGTCGAGGCGCTCCGGGTTGCCCAGGCTGTACTCGGCCATGGCGCCCTTGAGCATCGCCAGCACGCGGTCGGCGACGTCCTCCTGCACGCACAGCACGCGCAGCGCCGAGCAGCGCTGGCCGGCGCTGTCGAAGGCGGAGGCGATAACGTCGACCACCACCTGCTCGGTGAGCGCCGAGGAGTCGACGATCATGGCGTTCTGTCCGCCGGTCTCGGCGATCAGCGGGATGGTGCGGCCCTGGGCGTCGAGACGGCCGGCGAGGTTGCGCTGGATGATCCCGGCGACCTCGGTGGAGCCGGTGAACATCACCCCGCGGATGCGCTCGTCGGCGATCAGTGCGGCGCCCACGGTCTCGCCGCGGCCCGGCAGCAGCTGCACGGCGCCGGCCGGCACGCCGGCCTCGAGGAGGATGCGCACCGCCTGGGCGGCGATCAGCGGGGTCTGCTCGGCCGGCTTGGCCAGCACGGTGTTGCCGGCGGCCAGCGCCGCGGCCACCTGACCGCTGAAGATCGCCAGCGGGAAGTTCCACGGGCTGATGCACACCACCGGGCCCAGCGGGCGGTGGCTGTCGTTGGAGAAGTGGTTGCGCGCCTGCGCGGCGTAGTAGCGCAGGAAGTCGACCGCCTCGCGCACCTCGGCGATGGCGTTGGCGAAGGTCTTGCCGGACTCGCGGACCAAGAGGCCCATCAGCTGCTGGATCTCGGCCTCCATCTGGTCGGCGGCGCGCTCCAGCACGGCGGCGCGCTCGGCCGGCAGGGTGGACTGCCAGATCTGCCCGCTGGACACCGCGCACAGCACGGCGCTGCGCACGTCCGCCACGCTGGCCTCGAACACCTGGCCGACCACGTCGCGGTGGTCGGCGGGGTTCCTCACCGGCTGCGCCTCGCCGGGCGCCGCGGCGTCGCAGCCGAGCAGCGGCTGGGCGCGGTATTCGTTGTTGACGCTGGCCAGCAGCGCCGAGGACAGCGAGCCGAGACGGTGCTCATTGGCCAGGTCGATGCCGCTGGAGTTGACCCGCGCCTCGCCGTACAGAGTGCGCGGCAGCGGGATGCGCGGATGCGGCAGGCCGAGGGTGCCTTCCTGGGCGGCCATCTGCTCGACCTGCACCACCGGGTCCTCGACCAGGTCCTTCAGCGAGATGCTGTGGTCGGCGATGCGGTTGACGAACGAGGTGTTGGCGCCGTTCTCCAGCAGGCGGCGCACCAGGTAGGCCAGCAGCGTCTCGTGGCTGCCCACCGGCGCGTAGATGCGGCACGGACGGTTCAGCTTGCCGTCGGCGACCTTGCCGACCACCTGCTCGTAGAGCGGCTCGCCCATGCCGTGCAGGCACTGGAACTCGTACTGGCCGGGGTAGTAGTTCTGCCCGGCGAGGTTGTAGATGGCCGCCAGCGAGTGGGCGTTGTGGGTGGCGAACTGCGGGTAGATCGCCTCCGGCACCGCCAGCAGCTTGCGCGCGCAGGCGATGTAGGACAGGTCGGTGTACGGCTTGCGGGTGTACACCGGGAAGCCCTCCAGGCCCTCGACCTGGGCGCGCTTGATCTCGCTGTCCCAGTAGGCGCCCTTGACCAGGCGGATCATCAGGCGGTGGCGGCTGCGCTTGGCCAGGTCGATGACGTAGTCGATCACGTACGGGCAGCGCTTCTGGTAGGCCTGGATGACGAAGCCGATGCCGTTCCAGCCGGCCAGCGACGGCTCGAAGCACAGGCGCTCGAGCAGGTCCAGCGACAGCTCCAGGCGGTCGGCCTCCTCGGCGTCGATGTTGATGCCGATGTCGTACTGCCTGGCCAGCTGGGTCAGACCGAGCAGGGTCGGGTACAGCTCCTCCATCACCCGCTCGTACTGGGCGCGGCTGTAGCGCGGGTGCAGCGCGGACAGCTTGATGGAGATGCCCGGGCCCTCGTAGATGCCGCGGCCGTGGGAGGCCTTGCCGATGGCGTGGATGGCCTGCTCGTAGGACGCCAGGTAGCGCTTGGCGTCCTCCTCGGTCAGCGCCGCCTCGCCGAGCATGTCGTAGGAGTAGCGGAAGCCCTTGGCCTCCAGGCTGGCGGCGTTGGCCAGCGCCTCGGCGATGGTCTCGCCAGTGACGAACTGCTCGCCCATCAGGCGCATGGCCATGTCCACGCCCTTGCGGATCACCGGCTCGCCGCTCTTGCCGATGATGCGGTTCAGGGCGGCGGTCATGCCGCTCTCGGTGTGGGTGGACACCAGCTTGCCGGTGATCAGCAGGCCCCAGCTCGCCGCGTTGACGAACATCGACGGGCTCTGGCCCAGGTGCTGGCTCCAGTTGCCGTTGCTGATCTTGTCGCGGATCAGCGCGTCGCGGGTGGCCTTGTCGGGGATGCGCAGCAGCGCCTCGGCCAGGCACATCAGCGCCACGCCCTCCTGCGAGGACAGCGAGAACTCCTGCAGAAGGCCCTGCACCAGGCCCTGACGACCGCCGGCGCTCTTCTGGTTGCGCAGCTTCTCGGCGAGGTTCAGCGCCAGCTTCTGGCTGGCCTCGGACAGCTCGCGGGGCATGCGCGCCTGCTCGAGGAGCATCGGCACCGCCTCGGTTTCCGGGCGGCGGTAGGCGGCGGTGATCGAGGCGCGCAGCACCGACTGCGGCAGGATGCTCTCGGCGAAGTCGAGGAACACCTGCAGGCCCTGTTCGGTCAGCGCCTCCAGCGGCTCCTCGCCGGCGGCGACGGCGAGGCCGTTGTGCTCGGCCGGGGTCATGCCGCTCTCGATCTGCTCGAGGTAGCTGAAGATCGCCTGCTTGATCAGCCAGTGCGGGGTACGGTCGATGCGCTGGGCGGCCTGCTTGAGGCGTTCGCGGGTGGCTTCGTCGAGTTTGACGCCGAGAGTGGTGGTGGCCATGGCTTGTCCTATATTTGGGTGAAGCGCTGCAAAGCACATGGAAGATTAAACACGAAAAAATGCAAGGTGCAACCCGGTGCAACCTGTAGGCCTTTCAAGGCGACGAGCGTAGTGGTTGGTGGGGTGTGGAGTGTTACTTTTCTGCACTGCGGCGGGGTGAGGCGGGATGAAAATGCTACAAAAAGGAGCAATTTAGGCTTTTCTTCCTCGAATCGGCAAAAAAGTAAAACCTTCTGCCGGAAATTGGTTGCACCTTTCACTGGGCTTTGCCTAGATTATCGTCATCGAGGGTGCAACCCGGTTATCCGGGGTGGCAGTCGAACGAGTTCCAGACCAATAACAACCGCATGGGATCCCCCTCATGAGCATGACCAACCCGACCCTGATCACCTTCGTGATCTACATCGCGGCGATGGTGCTGATCGGTTTCATCGCCTATCGCTCCACCAACAACCTTTCCGACTACATCCTCGGCGGGCGCAGCCTCGGCAGCTTCGTCACCGCGCTGTCCGCCGGCGCCTCCGACATGAGCGGCTGGCTGCTGATGGGCCTGCCCGGCGCGGTCTACCTGTCCGGCCTGTCGGAGAGCTGGATCGCCATCGGCCTGATCGTCGGCGCCTACCTCAACTGGCTGTTCGTCGCCGGCCGCCTGCGCGTGCAGACCGAGCACAACGGCAACGCCCTGACCCTGCCGGACTACTTCACCAACCGCTTCGAGGACAACAGCCGCGTGCTGCGCATCTTCTCCGCGGTGGTGATCCTGGTGTTCTTCACCATCTACTGCGCCTCCGGCGTGGTCGCCGGCGCGCGCCTGTTCGAGAGCACCTTCGGCATCTCCTACGAGACCGCGCTGTGGGCCGGCGCCGCCGCCACCATCGCCTACACCTTCGTCGGCGGCTTCCTCGCGGTGAGCTGGACCGACACCGTGCAGGCCAGCCTGATGATCTTCGCGCTGATCCTCACCCCGATCATCGTCATGGTCGCCACCGGCGGCATCGATCCGACCTTCGCCGCCATCGAGCTGAAGGACGCCACCAGCTTCGACATGCTCAAGGGCGCCAGCTTCATCGGCGTGATCTCGCTGATGGCCTGGGGCCTGGGCTATTTCGGCCAGCCGCACATCCTGGCGCGCTTCATGGCTGCCGACTCGGTCAAGTCGATCCCCAACGCCCGCCGCATCTCCATGGCCTGGATGATCTTCTGCCTGGCCGGCGCGGTGGCCGTGGGCTTCTTCGGCATCGCCTACTTCTCCGCCCATCCGGAGCTGGGCGTGGCGGTCAACGAGAACCCCGAGCGCGTGTTCATCGAACTGGCGAAGATCCTGTTCAACCCGTGGGTCGCCGGCGTGCTGCTCTCCGCCATCCTCGCCGCGGTGATGTCGACCCTCAGCTGCCAGCTGCTGGTCTGCTCCAGTGCCCTGACCGAGGACTTCTACAAGGCCTTCTTCCGCAAGGGCGCCAGCCAGACCGAGCTGGTCTGGGTCGGCCGCGCCATGGTGCTGCTGGTCGCGGTGATCGCCATCGCCATCGCCTCCAACCCGGAGAGCAAGGTGCTCGGCCTGGTGTCCTACGCCTGGGCCGGCTTCGGCGCCGCCTTCGGCCCGGTGGTGATCTTCTCCCTGCTGTGGAAGGGCATGACCCGCAACGGCGCGCTGGCCGGCATGCTGCTCGGCGCGGTGACCGTGGTGCTGTGGAAGAACTTCTTCGGCTGGACCGGCCTGTACGAGATCATCCCGGGCTTCATCCTCTGCACCCTGGGCATCCTGATCTTCAGCCGCATCGGCAGCGCGCCGTCGGCCGCCATGCTCAAGCGCTTCGACGAGGCCGAGAAGGAATACCGCGACGCCCACATCTGATTAGCTAGCGGACCCGGTCGCTCCCCTCAGTGCGGCCGGAACCGTCAACCAGGCACGGACCCTGTCCGTGTTTTCAGCCCGCGTTATGGCAGACGCGGGCTTTTTTTATTCGCCGCCAGGCCCCTGCGCTATGCTGCGCGGCTCCTTTCCTCTGCACGGGCCGACCATGACCGACACCCCGAAGAATCCGCTGCACGGCGTCACCCTCGAAGCCCTGCTCACCGAACTGGTGGCGCACTACGGCTGGGACGGTCTCGCCCAGCGCATCGACATCCGCTGCTTCAAGGCCAATCCCAGCATCAAGTCGAGCCTGACCTTCCTGCGCCGCACGCCCTGGGCGCGGGAGAAGGTCGAGGCGCTCTACGTGCGCCTGCCGCGCGAAAAGCGCTGAGGGCGGTGCTGCCGCATATTTCACGGTGCCGTAGGGTATGCAGGCGATGATCCAGGTGCGGGGGGCATGACCGACCTTCGCTGCTATGTTGTTGGCACATTTTTTAAGGTGCTTTATTGCGCGTAGAATGCCGCCCCTTTCCATTGCCAGGGACTTGGAGGCTTCGCGCATGTCCGTTGCACCTTTATTTCGTGTGGATCTGCGCCGGTTGATCCTGCTGCTGGCAATCCTCAGCGCGCTGGTGACTCTGACCAATAGTTTGTATGCCAGCTACCGCGTGCAGCGCCAGATGCTGATCGACAACACGCTGGAAAGTAACCACGCCTATGCGGCCAAGCTGGCCGGCAGCGTCGGCGACTTCCTCGACTCTGCCCAGCAGCAACTGGCCTACAGCGCCGAGCTGCTGGCCACGCGCTACGACGATGCGGCCTACCTGGATGCCGAGGCCCAGAGGCTGCGCCTGCAGACCGACAGCTTCAACTCTGTAGCGTTCGTCGATGCCACGGGGCGGGTGCTGGCCACCTCGCCCGATACCTTGCAGATCCTCGGGCGCCAGCTGGATACGCCCGGCGCCGTCGAGGCGCTGCGCGAGCGCCGGCCGCTGGTCAGCGCGCCCTACCTGTCGCTACGTGGCAACCTGCTGGTGTTCATTTCCCATCCGGTGCGCGATCCTGCCGGCCGCTACCTGGGTTACATCGGCGGCACCATTTACCTCAAGCAGACCAGCATCCTCAACCGGCTGATCGGCGAGCACTACCATCGCGACGGCTCCTACCTGTACGTGGTCGATGCCAACCGGCGCCTGCTCTACCACCCGCAGCCCGAGCGAGTCGGCACCCAGGTGGGCGACAACCCGGTGATCGATGCGGTGATCGCCGGTGGGGAGGGGAACATGCGCGTGTATAACAGCCAGGGCATCGATGTGCTGGCCGGCTATGCCGGCGTACCGCAGGCGGGCTGGGGCATCGTCGCCCAGCGCCCGACCGCGGCGACCCTGGCCGGGCTCGATGGCCTGATGCTCGGCGTACTGCGCAATATCCTGCCGCTGGCGCTGCTGACCGCACTGTGCATCTGGTGGTTCGCCCGGCTGATCTCGCGGCCCTTGTGGCAACTGGCCGATAGCGCCCGAGACATGGATCGACCTGGCACCGCCGCGCGCATCGAGGGGGTGCGCTCCTGGTATTTCGAATCATCCGAACTCAAGCGCGCCATGCTGGTCGGCATCGGCCTGCTGCACGGCACTATCGGCCGGCTGCGCCGCGATGTGCAGACCGATCCGCTGACCGGGCTGCACAACCGCCGCGGGCTGGAACTGGCCGTCGCGCTGTGGCGCGGCGAGCAGCGCCCCTTCGCTGTGGTGGCGCTGGATATCGATCACTTCAAGCGGGTCAACGACAACCACGGCCACGATGTCGGCGACCGCGTGCTGCAGGAGCTGGCACGCCTGATGGGCGAGTCTTCCCGCGAGAGCGACGTGCTGTGCCGGGTCGGCGGCGAGGAGTTCCTGATGCTGCTACCCAACGCCAGCGTCGAGGTGGCCACGCAGGTGGCCGAGCGCCTGCGTGCCTTGGTCGAGCAAACGCTGATCGAACCGGTCGGCCGGATCACCATCTCTCTCGGCGTTGCGCACTGGCCGCAGGACGGCAGCGGCATCGATCAGGTGCTCAAGTGCGCCGACGAAATGCTCTACCGCGCCAAGCAGCAGGGTCGCAACCGGGTCGAGACGGCCGGCGCGCGGCAGTCGTCCACCACGCAGGCCTGAAGGCGCCTCACTCGCCCAGCACCACGCCCTCGCGGCGTGGATCGGCGCCGCCGAACCAGCCGCGGGCATTGCGCTGGATGGCCTGCAGGCCGCTGGGCAGCTCGCCTTCGCTGACCTGGTGGCCCCTGGCGCGCAGGGCGTCGAGGGTGGCCGGGGGGAAACGCCCGGCCTCCAGCACGGTCGGGCCGTTGAAGTTGGTGAAGTTGGGCAGGTCGATGGCGCGCTGGGCGTCCAGCCGCCACTGGTAGAGGCCGAGCAGGGTCTTGGCATTGAAGTGGATGATCCCCGCGCCACCAGGTGCGCCCAGGCTGGCCAGCAGTCGGCCGCCTTTCGCGTCGAACACCAGGGTCGGGCTCATGCTCGAGCGCGGGCGCTTGCCCGGCTCGACGCGGTTGGCCACCGGCCGGCCTTCGCCGTCGCGCGGGGCCAGGGCGAAGTCGGTGAGCTGGTTGTTGAGCAGGAAGCCGCCGGGCAGGCCGCTGCCGCCGTCGCTGAGCAGGCGGGCGCCGAAGGCCTGTTCGATGCTGCTGGTCATCGCCAGCGCGTTGCCGCGGGCGTCGACGATGCTGATGTGGCTGGTGCCGTACTCCTCCTGATCCGCCTGCGGCGCCCAGGCCAGCGGCGCGCCGCCGGGCACGCCGTGGCTGGCGCTGGCCATGCTGCGCTCGCCGATCAGGCTGGCGCGCTGCTTGAGGTAGGCGGGGGCCAGCAGGCTGCGCCAGTCGCCGGCCGGCGGCTGCACGAAGGCGGGGTCGGCGAGGTACTGGGCGCGGTCGGCGAAGGCCAGCTTGGCCGCCTCGCTGTAGCGGTGCAGGAATTCGGCCGAGGGGCGGCCGTCTTCCAGCGGCGGAACAGGCTTCGGCAACTGTTCGAGCAGGCCGAGGATCTGCATCTGGGTGATCAGCCCGGAGGAGGGCGGCGGAAAGCCGCACACCCGGTACTGCGCCAGCCACAGCTGGCACAGCGCCTCGCGGCGCAGCGGCCGGTAGGCCTGCAGGTCGGCCAGTTGCAGGCGGCCGGGGTTGCCGGGATGCTGGCGCACCCGCCGGACGATGTCGCGGGCGACCGCCCCCTGGTAGAAGGCCGCGCTGCCGTCGCGGGCGATGTCGCGCAGCACCGCGGCCAGTGCCGGATTGCGCAGGACGTGACCGACCGGCAGCGGCGAGCCGTCGGCCCGGTAGTAGAAGGCAGCCGCGGCCGGATCGCGGCGCAGGTGCGCGTCGGCGGCGAGCAACTGGTGCAGGCGCGGGCTGACCGCGAAGCCCTGCTCGGCCAGCTCGATGGCCGGCGCGAACAGCGTTGCCCAGGGCAGGCGGCCATGGGCGCGGTGCGCCGCCTCGAGCATCTTCAGTACGCCGGGCACGCCCACCGCGCGGCCGCCGACCACCGCCTCCATGAAGGCCATCGGCCGGCCCCCGGCAGTCAGGAACAGTGCCTCGTCGGCGGCCTGCGGGGCGGTCTCGCGGCCGTCCCAGGCGTCCAGCCGCTGGCCGTCCCAGTGCAGCAGGAAGGCGCCGCCGCCCAGGCCGCTGGACTGCGGCTCGACCAGGCCGAGCACCATCTGCACGGCGATCGCGGCGTCCAGCGCACTGCCACCGGCGGCGAGGATCTGCCGGCCGGCCTCGGCAGCCAGCGGGTTGGCGGCGGCCACCGCCTGGCGCTGCAGCTGCCAGCCCGGCTTGGCCTGCCAGCCGCTGGCCGCCTCCGGCTGGGACGGGCGGGGCAAGGGTTCGGGGCTCGGCTGGTGGGTGCAGGCTGCGACGAGCAGGCCGAGGCTCAGGCCGAGCGCACGGCGCAGCCCGGGAAGGCTGGGGATCACGGAGGCTTCCTTATCGGTGGTTCTGCAGGGCGTGCAGGCGCGGTTCGACGCTGGCCTCTCGCTCCGGTGCGTGGCAGGCGGTGGCCTCGGCCAGCAGGTAGGGCTGCAGCAGCGGCAGCATGCCCTTGAGGGCCTGCACCGGCAGCGCCGAGGTGAAGCGGAAGCGCGCGGACTTCTCGCCGGCGACATAGGCGGTGAGGGTACCGAAGTGGCGCGGGCCGAGGAAGAACACGAAGGTGGCGGTGCGGTTGCGTGCCGTCGAACTGGTCACCCAGCCGCTGCGCGTCACCGTCTCGATGCGGTTGTCGCCGGTGCCGGTCTTGCCGCCGACCACCATCGGCTGGCCATCCTGCTGTTGCAGCACGCCCTTGAGCCGGCGAGCGGTGCCGTTCTCCACCACGTCGGCGAGTGCGCTGCGCAGGGCGGCGGCCACTTCCGGACGCATCACCCGTTCGCCGCTGGTCTGCTGGCGCTCCAGGCGGGTCTCGTAGGGCGTGGCGATGGCGAAGTCGAGGTTGTCGATGCGCACGGTCGGCAGGCGCATGCCGTCGTTCTGGATGATGCCCATCAGTTCGGCCAGCGCCGCCGGGCGGTCGCCCGAGCTGCCCAGCGCGCTGGCCAGCGACGGCACCATGTGGTCGAACGGGAAGCCGAGCCTGGCCCAGCGCTGGTGCAGGTCGGTGAATGCCTCGACCTCGATCATGGTGCGCATGCGGCTGTCGCGGGCGCTGCGGTGGCGGCTCTTGAACAGCCAGCCATAGACCTCCTGGCGCTCGTCGCGGCTGGCGGCGACCACCTCGTCGAACTTGGCCTGCGGGTTCTGCATGCGATAGCTGATCAGCCACAGCTCCAGCGGGTGCACCCGGGCGATGTAGCCCTGGTCCGGCAGGTTGAAGGCGTCCGGACCGTAGCGGTAGTACTGTTCCTCGAGCTTCTTCGGCGGCGGCATCTGCTTGCCGAGGTGGGTCTTCATCACCTGGCGGAACTCCTCCAGGCTGGCATCGGGGTAGAGGTAGCGGTGGATCGCGGCCAGGCGCGACGGGTACAGGCTGAGCCCCTCGATCAGGGTGTCGAACATCTCCTGGGGCGCCTTGTCGCGATACTTGCGCCAGAAGCGCAGCAGGAACACCGTGCCCTCCTTGTCGGCGAAGCGGGTCAGGTATTCCTGGCGCGGCGGGTACTGGTCGTCGGTGAGCATCTGCACGCTGTTGGGCATCTGGTAGGTGCTGTAGCGCACCACGTCGCGCAGGATGCGCACGAACGGCAGGTTGAGCGACTCGCGCAGCGATTCGCGCACCGTGGCCATGCGGCCGTTGTCCTCGCGGCGGAAGTTGCTGAACACATGGGCGCCGCCGCCGGTGAAGAAGGTCTCGCCGGGGCTGGCCGAGTACTTGCGATCCAGTGCGGCGTCGAGCATCTGCGTCAGGCTGGCCTGCGGATTGGCCCGCAGCCAGTCCAGCGCCCAGAGGCTGAGGTTGTCGCGCTCGTTGGCTTCCTGGTACAGCCGGCGCAGCTCGGCGGGCGTCTTGCCGGAATTTTTCTGGTGCAGTTCGGCGACCATCTCCAGGTAGGTGGCGAGCACCCGCAGCTTGGCGGTGGAGCCCAGCTCCAGCTTGCTGCCCTCGTTGATGTCGAACGGCTGGCCGGTGGTGTCGGTCTGCACGCGCACGCGGTTGCCGTTGGCGCCGCGCTCGAACAGGGTGAAGCTGTAGCGCACGTCGGCGGTCAGTTCGGGGCTGAGCAGGCGCTCGCCGAACAGTCCGACCTGCTCGGCGACGGCCGGGTCGGCGAGTTTCTCGAGGTAGTCGCTGACCGCCTGCTGCAGCGGCTGATTCAGCGTGGCGTCGACCGACAGGTCGAGGCGGTCGAGGTCGTACAGCGGCAGGCCGAGGCTGCGCACCAGGCGGGTGCGGATGGCGTTGATGCCCTTGTCGGAGGCCACCGGCGGCAGCGCCGGGTCGGTGGCCGGATTGCGGAAGCTCAGCTGCTGGCCCAGCGCGGCATCGCGCAGCGCCGGGGTGATCACCCCGGCGCCGGCCAGCACGCGCAGATGGCTGTCGGTCAGCTCGGCCAGTTCGGCGCGGCCGTCGGTGAGGTACCAGGACGGCCGGCGCTGGGCGATCATCAGGGCCAGCACCTGGCGCAGGGCCAGGCCCTGTTCGGCGAGGGTGACGTCCTCGCCGCCGGCCAGCGCGCGGTTGGCCTGGGCGAAGTCGGCGCCGAACCATACCCACAGCCCGTCGCCCAGCCCGTGCACCTCGCCGTAGCCGGCGGCGGCCGACAGCGGCACGCTGTTGATGTAGTCGTGGACGATCTGCCGGCGCAGCGGCAGGGTCGAGCTGCCGTCGCGGTAGGCGCGGATGCTCGCCGAGAGCATCTGGCGCAGTTTCTCCGGCGCGTTGGGCGTGCGCCCCTCCGGCGAGTGGCGGAACTTCTCGATCTGCGTGGCCAGGGTGCTGCCGCCGGCGCTGTCGGTGTCGGCGTGCAGCCGGCTGGCCAGCTGGGTCCAGGCCGCCATGGCGAAGCGCGGCCAGTCCACCGCCGGGTTCTGCTGCGGCTGGTCGGTATCGAGCAGGTGGCGGTTCTCGATGAACAGCAGGCTGGCCACCGCCAGCGGCGGGATGTCGCGGAAGCGGTCATAGTGGCGCTGCGGGTGGCGGAAGCCGAACATCGGCTGGCCGCGGCAGTCGGTGATGTCCAGCCCGGCGTGGGTCTTCTCGCGGTAGGGCGGGTACAGGCCGCGGTCGGTGTAGTCCAGCAGCGCCGGCGAGAAGCGTGCCTGGCGCTCCACCACGAAGCCCTGGGCGCTCAGGCGGCGGATGAACTCGGGCAGGCCGACGTAGCCCAGGCGCTGGTCGAAGGGGCCTTGCGAGGGAAAGCGGATGGCGTCGCTGGGGCCGGGCTCGACCTGATACTTGAGTCGCGCCGACCAGTCGCCGAGCAGGCGCGCCTGCCATTCGGAGGTGCGCGCCTCGCGCGCCGCCAGCCAGCCGATACCCACAGCCGCGGCCAGCAGCAGCACGGAAAAGCCTGCGCGTACGCGCCAGATGCGGCGTCTGCTCGCCGCCGGGGCCCGGTAACGCTGAGGCGACGCCACCGCGTCTGCAACTTCAGCAACTGCGGATGAGGACTGCTCGGGGGCACCCATGGCGGTACTGTCCGTGAAGAGGTTATATCGCGTACGAGCAAAAGCTTAGTCGCATTCGCCACCATGCGCCTGCGAGGTGCGGCACAGCACGCTATGATGCCGGCCTTCTGGCATCCCGGGCGGCCTCGCCGGGCCGGGAGCCTATCGACCGACAGGAGAGCAGGGATGGCAGGCAGGTGGGACTGGCTGGGGGTGATTCGCGGGCGTTTCCTGGTCCTGGCGCTGACCTGCGTGGCCCTCGGCATCGCCGTGGCGCTGCAGTCGCGCATGCTGGATGGCGCCTTCGTGGTCGACGCCCTGCTGGTGCTGCTCGGCGCCCTGGCCGCCCATGCCGCGGTCAACGCCCTCAACGAGTACGGCGACTACCGCAGCGGCCTCGACCTGCGCACCGAACGCACCCCGTTCAGCGGCGGCAGCGGCACCCTGGTCGCCGCTCCGCAGCACCTGGGCCGGGCGCTGGGCCTCGGCCTCGGCGGCGTGGCGCTGAGCGCCGCCATCGGCCTGTACTTCCTGCTGCGCCAGCCGGCGCTGCTCTGGCAGCTGGCGCCGCTCGGCGCGGTGGGCCTGGCGCTGGTGCTCGCCTACACCCCCTGGCTGACCCGCCGGCCCTGGCTGTGCCTGCTGGCGCCGGGCCTGGGCTTCGGCCCGCTGATGGTGCTCGGCACCCAGAGTGTCCTCGCCGGACAGCTCGGCACGAGCGCCGCGCTGCTCGCGCTGGTGCCGTTCTGCCTGTGCAACAACCTGCTGCTGCTCAACCAGTTCCCCGACATCGACGCCGACCGCAGCGTCGGCCGCCTGACCCTGCCGATGCTGCTCGGTCGCCAGCGCGCGGTGAACGTGCTCGGCGCGCAGTGGCTGCTGGCCTTCGCCGGCCTGCTGGGCTGTGTGCTGGCCGGATGGGTGCCGGCCGGCGCCGCCCTCGGTCTGCTCGGCGCCGTGCCGGCGCTGCGCGCCTGGCGATTGCTGCGCCGCGATGCCGAGTCCCCGGACAGCCTGCTGCCGGCGATGGGGCTGAACGTGGCGGTCAGCGTGGCGACGCCGCTGCTGATGGCGGTGGGGATGCTGGTCTTCTGACCCGCCTCAGCCGCGCGCCGCACTCACCCCCTCGAGGGTGGCGAACGAGGTGTCCTTGGCGGTGAGCAAAAAATCGCGCATGAACGGCGCATCCAGCATGTCGGCGCGAATGCCGGCGTAGAGGGTGGCGTACAGGCCCTTTTCGCCGAGCTTCTTCGCCGTCACGTAGCCGCGCGAGCTGTACTCGTGCAGCGCCCAGTTGGGCAGGCAGCACACGCCGCGGCCGCTGGCCACCAGCTGCAGCATCATCACCGTCAGCTCGGCGGTGCGCACCCCGGCTGGCTCGACGTCGGCCGGGTCGAGGAAGCGGGTGAAGATGTCCAGGCGGTCGCGTTCGACCGGGTAGTGGATCAGCGTCTCGCCAGACAGGTCTTCCGCGGTGACATACGGCTTGCCGGCCAGCGGGTGCTGGTTGGCCACCGCCAGCTGCGCCTCGTAGGTGAACAGCGGCACGTAGGTGATGCCGGCCAGCTCCACCGGATCGGAGGTGACCACCAGGTCCAGATCGCCGCGCGCCAGCGCCGGCAGCGGGGCGAAGGAGAAGCCCGAAGCGAGGTCGAGCTCCACCTCGGGCCAGGCGTCGCGGAACTGGTCGATGGTCGGCATCAGCCACTGGAAGCAGCTGTGGCACTCGATGGCCATGTGCAGCCGACCCGCGGTGCCGCCGGCGAGACGCGCCAGGTCGCGCTCGGCGCTGCGCAGCTGCGGCAGCACCGCGTCGGCCAGCTGCAGCAGGCGCAGGCCGGCGCTGGTGAAGCGCACCGGCTTGGTCTTGCGCACGAACAGCGGCAGGCCGAGGCGCTCCTCCAGCTCCTTGAACTGGTGGGAGAGGGCGGACTGGGTCAGGTGCAGGCGCTCGGCGGCCTCCACCAGGCTGTCGGATTCGCGCAGGGCGTGCAGGGTCTTCAGGTGGCGCAGTTCGATCATGGCGGCCTCGGCGGGGTGGGAGGTGCGCACGGCGCACCCTACAGAGTGGCGGCGTTGGGCGTAGGGTGCGCCATGCGCACCAGTCTGACCTGTGGGTGTCGTGAGTAAAATTGTAGATCATCACGAATATATTGAGTTTGTCTCATGTGGTGGTGGCTGTCGACAATGACCGTCATCACCAACACGGAGACAGACAAATGGCATTGGCGCACACCCTCGGCTTCCCGCGTATCGGCCGCGACCGCGAGCTGAAGAAGGCCCTCGAGGCCTACTGGAAGGGCGAGCTGGACGAGGCCGGGCTGCGCGCGGTGGGCCGCCAGCTGCGCGCCGCGCACTGGCAGCTGCAGCAGGACGCCGGCATCGAGCTGCTGCCGGTCGGCGACTTCGCCTGGTACGACCAGGTGCTCAACCACTCCTTGATGTTCGGCGTGGTGCCCGAGCGCTTCCGTGGCGCCGACGGCCGCGTCACCCTCGACACCCTGTTCGCCATGGCCCGCGGCGCCAGTGGCGGCTGCTGCGGCGGTGGCGGTGCGCAGGCACTGGAGATGACCAAGTGGTTCGACACCAACTACCACTACCTGGTCCCCGAGTTCAGCCGCGACCAAGAGTTCCGCCTGAGCTGGGAGCAGCTGTTCGAGGAGGTCGCCGAGGCCCGTGAACTGGGCCATGCGGTCAAGCCGGTGCTGATCGGCCCGCTGACCTACCTGTGGCTGGGCAAGGTGCGCGGCGACGAGTTCGACAAGCTGGAACTGCTCGAGCGCCTGCTGCCGGTGTACGGCGAGGTGCTCGGCCGCCTGGCCGGCCTCGGTGTGGAGTGGGTGCAGATCGACGAGCCGATCCTCGGTCTCGACCTGCCGCAGGACTGGAAGAGCGCCTTCGAGCGCGCCTACAACCTGCTGCAGGCGCCGACTCCGCAGAAGCTCTTGACCACCTACTTCGCCGGCCTGGAGGACAACCTCGGCCTGGCCGCCAACCTGCCGGTGGCCGGCCTGCACATCGACCTGGTGCGCGCACCCGAGCAGTTCCCGGCGATTCTCGACCGCCTGCCGGCCTACAAGGTGCTGTCGCTCGGCGTGGTCAACGGCCGCAACGTCTGGCGCTGCGACCTGGAGCAAGCTCTTGAGGTGCTGCGCGAGGCGCAGGCGCGAGTGGGCGAGCGCCTGTGGGTGGCTCCGTCCTGCTCGCTGCTGCACAGCCCGGTGGATCTGAACCGCGAGGACCGCCTGGATGCCGAGCTGAAGGGCTGGCTGGCCTTCGCCGTGCAGAAGTGCGAGGAGGTGGCGCTGCTGGCCCGCGCCATCAACCATCCCGAGGATGCCCTGGTGCAGGCCGCGCTGGGCGACAGTCGCGCGGTGCAGCAGGCGCGTGCCCAGTCGCCGCGCATCCACGATCCGGCGGTGCAGGCCCGTCTGGCGCAGGTGGTGCCGGCCGACAGCCGCCGCGCCAGCCCGTTCGCCGAACGCATCGTGCAGCAGCGTGCGCGCCTCGATCTGCCGGCGTTCCCGACCACCACCATCGGCTCCTTCCCGCAGACCGCGGCGATCCGTCTGGCGCGCCAGTCGTACAAGCTGGGCAAGCTCGGCGAGGCCGACTACACCGAGGCCATGCAGGCCGAGATCCGCCATGCGGTGAGCGTACAGGAGAAGCTGGGGCTGGACGTGCTGGTGCACGGCGAGGCCGAGCGCAACGACATGGTCGAGTACTTCGCCGAGCAGCTCGACGGCTACGCCTTCACCCGCTTCGGCTGGGTGCAGAGCTATGGCTCGCGCTGCGTCAAGCCGGCGATCATCTATGGCGACCTGAGCCGGCCGCGGCCGATGACCGTGGAGTGGATCCGCTACGCGCAGAGCCTGACCGCCAAGCCGATGAAGGGCATGCTGACCGGCCCGGTGACCATGCTGATGTGGTCGTTCCCGCGCGAGGACGTCAGCCGCGAGGTGCAGGCGCGCCAGCTGGCGCTGGCGATCCGCGACGAGGTGCAGGACCTGGAAGCGGCCGGCATCCGGATCATCCAGATCGACGAGGCGGCGTTCCGCGAGGGCCTGCCGCTGCGCCGCGGTGCCTGGCAGCACTACCTGGACTGGGCGGTGGAGGCCTTCCGCCTGTGCGCCAGCGGGGTGGATGACGCCACGCAGATCCACACCCACATGTGCTACAGCGAGTTCAACGACGTGATCGAGGCCATCGCGGCGATGGACGCCGACGTGATCACCATCGAGACCTCGCGCTCGCAGATGGAGCTGCTGGAGGCCTTCGAGGCGTTCGAGTATCCCAACGAGATCGGCCCGGGCGTCTACGACATCCACTCGCCGCGGGTACCGACGGTGGCGGAGATGGTCGCGCTGCTGGAGAAGGCGGCGGAGCGCATCCCCGCCGAGCGGCTGTGGGTCAACCCCGACTGCGGCCTGAAGACCCGCGGCTGGGCGGAGACCCTCAAGGCGCTGGAGCACATGGTCAGTGCGGCGCAGCAGCTGCGCGGCAAGGCGCAGGCGGCGGCGTAGGAGCCGACTCGATCGTTCCCACGCTCCAGCGTGGGAACGACATGCCGGGCGCTCCTGCGCCCCGGTCGATCACGACGGATGCACGCGCCGGCTGATGGTGGACAACGCTGCGCGATTGTCCAGCCTGCGCCTGGCCCCGATTCGTAGGGTAGAAGACTCGCGCAGCGATCTTCTACCAGTCTCCAGCGCTGGGCTCAGGACAGCACCGGCCCGGCCTGCTCGCGTTCGCGGATGCCCTGTTCGATGGTGGCGGCGACCCGCTGCAGCGCCGGCAGGTAGCGCTGGGCGGCCTGCTCGATGGTCATCGCCTTGAGCACGTAGACCAGGTTGAGGCAGCCGTAGACCCGCTGTTCGCCGCAGATCGGCACGGCGATGGAGGCGATGCGCTCCTCGGTGTTCCAGCTGCCATAGTTCTCGCCGTAGCCGCGGTGACGGGTGCGGCGCAGCAGGTTGTCCAGCGCCACCGGGTTGCGCGCCAGACAGCTTTCCTCGTCGTCGCGCTTGGCCAGTAGCTCGACGATGCGCTCGCGCTCGGCCTCCGGGCAGAACGCCAGGTAGGCCAGGCCGGTGGCGGTGATCAGCATCGGCAGGCGGCGGCCGACCATCGAGCGGTGGAACGACAGCCGGCTGAAGCGGTGGGTGGTCTCGCGCACCACCATGGCGTCGACGTCCAGGGTGCACAGGTCGGTCGGCCAGTGCACCTCCTGCAGCAGCTCGGCCAAGAGCGGCGCGCCCAGCTCGGAAATCCACTGCTCGTCGCGGAAGCCCTCGCTCAGTTCGCGCACCTTGAGGTTGAGGCGGAAGCTGTCGTCCGACTCGCTGCGCCGCACGTAGCCTTCGTCCTGCAGGGTCTCCAGCAGGCGGCGCACGGTGGTGCGGTGCAGGCCGGTCAGCTCGGCCAGCTTCGCCGGGCTGGCGCCGCCGTCCACCCGGTTGAGGGCGTTGAGGATCTGCAGGCCGCGGGTCAGGCCGCGGACGGTCTTGTATTCGGTTTCGCGCGTGCTGCTCATCTTGCGGTTACCAGGAGGCCGGTCCGGTTTGCCGATATTCAACCACGCCGGCCGCGTGCCGGCCCAGCGTCCGGGCGCGTCGCGCCGGCGGATTTCCCCAGCCAAAAAAGGGGCTTTGCGCCGCCGGCAGGCGCCGCGCCCGGGGCTGCAGGCCGCGAAAATCCCCGCCTTTCGATGAAAAATCCTTTCAAAACAATAACGTGCACATAGTGCACACAAGGGCAGATAGTTTTTTTCCTTCCCGGGGCACGCCCCTAGAATGGCCGCCGTAGGTTCTGAACAAAAAACAACCAGGTGAGCTGCCTGCCAGCCGGCGAGTGGCAGCGGCGCAGCCCAGCGGGCAAGCGCGGCCAGCCACGGCAACCCACCTGACTCGTTGCGCTTTGGTCTGCGGAGACGCCCTGGTCTCCCGCGATCACGGAGGTTTCATGACTGTAAAACTCAAATGCCTGTCGCACACCCCCCTGCGCGGTCTCAACGATCCGGGTGCCGAGGTGGTCGCCGAAGTCGATGCCGCACTGGCCAAGGCGCGCGCCGAGGTCGAGGCCTTCGATCCCGAGCTGATCGTGATCTTCGCCCCCGATCACTACAACGGCCTGTTCTACGACCTGATGCCTCCGTTCGTGATCGCCACCGCCGCCGAAGGCGTCGGCGACTACCAGAGCCTCGCCGGTCCGCTGTCGATCCCGCGTGACCTGACCATGGAGCTGACCCGCTTCATCCTCGACAACGACGTGGACATCGCCCTGTCGCACCGCCTGCAGGTCGACCACGGCTGCACGCAGACCCTCGAGGAGATGACCGGCGCCATCGACCGCTACCCGGTGATCCCGATCATCATCAACTCGGTGGCCCCGCCGTTCGCCCCCTATCGCCGCGTGCGCAAGCTGGGCGAGGTGGTCGGTCGCTTCCTCACCACGCTGAACAAGCGCGTGCTGATCCTCGGCACCGGCGGGCTGTCCCACGAGCCGCCGGTACCGCTGCTGGATAGCGCCCCGGAAGCCATCGCCGAGTTCCTGATCGCCGGCCGCAATCCGACTCCGGAGGCGCGTGCCGCCCGCCAGGAACGCACCATCGCCGCCGGCAAGATCTACGGCACCGAGCTGTCGCAGCAGACCCCGCTCAATGCCGACTGGGACCTGGGCTTCGTCGACCTGCTGCTCAGCGGCCGCCTCGAGGAGATCGACGAGTTCAGGATCGAGGAGATCTCCAGGGCCGCCGGCCGCTCGGCCCACGAGGTGCGCACCTGGGTCGCCGCCTTCGCCGCACTGGCCGCCACCGGTGCCTACACCGCCCGCCTGGACTACTACCGGGCGATCAACGAATGGATTGCCGGTTATGGCGTGGTGAGCGCCGAGCAGGCCTGACCCCGCCGGGTCAACGCCATCCACAACAAGAGTGCGTCAGCCGCTGCGTGTGTCGCGGCGCGAAAGAGGTCAGAGACATGAGCCACATCGAAACCCAGATCCCCAGCGAAGCCGAAATCGTCGCCCGCGCCGAAGCGCTGATCCCGCGCCTGCGCGAGCGTGCCGAGGCCTGCGAGAAGGCGCGCATGGTGCCGAAGGAAACCATCGCCGATTTCCAGGAAGCCGGCTTCTTCAAGATCCTGCAGCCCAAGCGCTGGGGCGGCTACGAGATGAGCCCCAACGTGCTGAACAGGGTGCTGATGGAACTGGCCCGCGGTTGCCCGTCCAGCGCCTGGAACGTGATGGTGCTCGGCGTGCATCCCTTCGAGGTGGGCCTGCTCGATCCGCGCTGCGGTGACGAGCTGTGGGGCGAGGACAACACCCGCCTGGTGTCCTCCTCCTACGCGCCGTTCGGCACCGTCAAGCGCGCCGAGGGCGGCTACGTGCTCAACGGCGAGTGGCTGACCTCCAGCGGCTGCGACCACGCCGCCGGCGGCGCCTTCCTCGGCGGCCGGGTGGCCAACGACAAGGGCGAGCTGGAGTTCCGCTCCTTCTGGGTGCAGCGCAGCGACTTCGAGATCGTCGACGACTGGCACGTGGTCGGCCTGGCCGGCACCGGCAGCAAGAAGCTGATCATCAAGGAAGTCTTCGTACCCGAGTACCGCAGCCACGTGATCGCGGCCTACGACCAGGAGTCCCACGGCCACGTCGAGAACCTGTTCAAGATGCCGTTCTTCTTCGTGTTCTACGCCGCGGTGTCCTCGGTGATCATCGGCATGGCGCGCGGCATGGTCGACCTGTACATCGAGCACATGATGCCGCGGCAGAACCTCAACCAGGCGGTCGGCGCCGCGGTCAACGACCCGTTCATCAAGAACCGCCTGGGCGAGGCCTACGCCAAGATCGTCGCCTGCCAGGCACGCGTGCTGCAGAACACCGACGAGGCCTGGCAGTACGCCTCGCGCGGCGAGCTGGTGCCGCTGGACGTGCGCGTGCGCCACTTCGCCACCAACCAGTTCACCGGCGGCGAGTGCTTCGACGCGGCGCACATGATCTTCAAGAAGACCGCCACCCGTGGCGTGTGGCTGAGCAGCCCGATGCAGCGGCAGATGCGCGACATCCTGGTCGGCGCCAACCACATCACCCAGAACCAGGACAACATCGGCGACCTGCTCGGCGGCCAGCTGCTCGGCAACCCGATGCCGGCGGCCAACCCGTTCGGCGTCAAGGTCTGATTTGTCAAAGAAGGGCGGGGCAGCGACCCCGCCCACTTCTGCCTGCTGCGTGAGAAACCGATCATGAGCCAACAGATCAACCAACTGCTCGACTGGGTGCCCAACGCCGAGCTGGCCGGCCTGCCGGTGGTCAGCCCCGACGACCATCGCGTCGGCATGCGCAACCTGGCCGCCGCGGTGACCATCATCACCGCCCGCGACGGCGACACCCACCTGGGCCTGACCGCCACCGCGGTGTGTTCGGTGACCGCCGAACCGCCGCGCCTGGTGGTGTTCGTCAACAAGAAGGTCGCCGCCAGCGAGGCCATCCTGAAGAGTGGCGCGCTGTGCGTGAACGTGCTGTCCGCCGAGCAGGAGCACGAGGCCAAGGTGTTCGCCGGCATGGTCGAGAGCGTGCACGGCGAGGCGCGCTTCCAGCACGGCCAGTGGCGCGACCTGGCCAGCGGCGTGCCGGTGCTCGACGGCGCCCTGGCCAACTTCGATTGCCGGGTGGTCAAGGTGTTCGACGAGAGCACCCACCACGCCTTCCTGTGCGAGGTGCTGGCCACCCGCGGCCAGCAGGGCGGCGAGCCGCTCCTGTACCTGAACGGCGCCTTCCGCCGTCTCGCCCCCCAAGCCTGAATTCGAGGAATCAGTTGATGACCAGCACCACCCTGAGCGAAGCCTCCACCAGCAAGTTCGTGCGCATCCAGGACGGCGAGCTCGACCTCAACATCCATTACAACGACTGCGGTGCCGGTGCGGAAACCGTGGTCATGCTGCACGGCTCCGGTCCCGGTGCCAGCGGCTGGGCCAACTTCAACCGCAACATCGAGCCGCTGGTGGCCGCCGGCTACCGGGTGATCCTCATGGACTGCCCGGGCTGGAGCAAGAGCGACTCGATCGTCTGCACCGGCTCGCGCTCCGACCTCAACGCCCGCGTGCTCAAGGGCCTGGTCGATGCGCTGGATCTGGACCGCGTGCACATCCTCGGCAACTCGATGGGCGGTCACAGCGCCGTGGCCTTCGCCCTGGCCAACCCGCAGCGCGTCGGCAAGCTGGTGCTGATGGGGGGTGGTACCGGCGGAATGAGCCCGTTCGTGCCGATGCCGACCGAAGGCATCAAGCTGCTGCAGGGCCTGTACCGCGAGCCGACCATCGACAACCTGAAGAAGATGATGAACATCTTCGTCTACGACCCCAGCGACCTCACCGAGGAACTGTTCCAGGCGCGCCTGGACAACATGCTGGCGCGTCGCGACCACCTGGAAAACTTCGTCAAGAGCCTCGACGCCAACCCGAAGCAGTTCCCCGACTTCAGTCCGCGCCTGGCCGAGATCAAGGCGCCGACCCTGGTCATCTGGGGCCGCAACGACCGCTTCGTGCCGATGGACACCGGCCTGCGCCTGATCGCCGGCATCCCCAACTCGCAGCTGCACGTGTTCAACGGCTGCGGCCACTGGGCGCAGTGGGAGCACGCCGACAAGTTCAACCGCATGGTGCTGGACTTCCTGAGCCACTGATCCGCTTCTCGCCGGCGCCTCGCCGCCGGCCACGGTTATCGGTCTACCCGGCCTCTGGCTGAAGCCGGGTTTCCTGCCTGTACCACCCGTCCGCCGGCACACCGGGGCGCGGGCCGGTACAGGCTTTTTATTGTGAAAAATCCTTTTAAAACAACGATGTGCACATAGTGCACGTTCGGGCGGTTTTTCATTGTCGGGGTTTTTCGGCCGTTCCTATACTCGGCGCGACAACAAAGGCCCCACGGCTGCTGCGGACAACCTGAGCAGGTCTGACCGCGGCCTTCCTGTCGGCCACCGACAGCTTCCGGCCTCGATTAGCCATGCGAGTCGCCGGCGGCCCCCCGAATTGCGCGCACCCGAGGTTAAGTCATGAGCGTGACCCAACAGACCCTGGAACAACTGGCCGCCGCCCTGCGCGGCGCCGAGGCGAGCGGGGAGGCCGTCGAGCCGCTGCGCGCTCTGATCGGCGAGGACAACGGCACGGCGGCCTACGCCATCCAGCGCCTCAACGTCGCCCACGGCGTCGCCGCCGGGCGCCGCGTGGTCGGCCGCAAGATCGGCCTGACCAATCCCAAGGTGCAGGCCCAGCTCGGCGTCGACCAGCCGGACTTCGGCACCCTGTTCGCCGACATGGGCTACGGCGACAACGAGGTGGTGCCGTTCGGCCGCGTGCTGCAGCCGAAGATCGAGGCCGAGATCGCCCTGATCCTCGAGCGCGACCTGCCGCGCGTCGACACCACCTTCGCCGAACTGGTCGATGCCACCGGCTGGGTGCTGCCGGCGCTGGAGATCGTCGGTAGCCGTGTGCAGAACTGGAACATCCGCTTCGTCGACACCGTGGCCGACAACGCCTCCAGCGGCTGCTACGTGCTCGGTGGTCCGGCGCGGCGCATTGCCGACGTCGACCTGCGTCAGGCGGCCATGCGCATGACCCGCAACGGCGAGGAAGTCTCCAGCGGCAGCGGCGCCGAGTGCCTCGGCCATCCGCTGAACGCCGCGGTATGGCTGGCGCGCACCATGGCCCGCCTGGGCGAGCCGCTCAAGGCCGGCGACCTGATCCTCACCGGCGCCCTCGGCCCGATGGTCGGCGTGGCCGCCGGCGACCGCTTCGAGGCGGTGATCGAAGGCCTCGGCCAGGTCGGCGTCAGCTTCAGCGCCGAGTGATTTCCTCGCCCGATCCGGGTGCAGCAGTGAGACCAAACATGAAAAAACTCAAAGTCGCCATCATCGGCTCCGGCAACATCGGTACCGACCTGATGATCAAGATCCTGCGTCACGGCCAGAATCTGGAAATGGGCGCCATGGTCGGCATCGACCCGGCCTCCGACGGCCTGGCCCGCGCCGCGCGCCTGGGCGTGGCCACCACCCACGAGGGTGTCGAGGGCCTGACCCGCATGGACGTGTTCCAGGACATCGACTTCGTGTTCGACGCCACCTCGGCCGGCGCCCACGTGAAGAACGACGCCTTCCTGCGCAGCCTGAAGCCCGGCATCCGCCTGATCGACCTGACCCCGGCGGCCATCGGCCCGTACTGCGTGCCGGTAGTCAACCTGGAAGAAAACCTCGCCGCGACCAACGTCAACATGGTCACCTGCGGCGGCCAGGCCACCATCCCGATGGTCGCCGCGGTGTCGCGGGTGGCCAAGGTGCACTACGCCGAGATCGTCGCCTCGATCGCCTCGAAATCCGCCGGTCCCGGCACCCGCGCCAATATCGACGAGTTCACCGAGACCACGTCGAAAGCCATCGAGGTGATCGGTGGCGCTGCCAAGGGCAAGGCGATCATCGTCATGAACCCGGCCGAGCCGCCGCTGATCATGCGCGACACCGTGTTCGTGCTGTCCGAAGCGGTCGACCAGGCCAAGGTCGAGGCCTCGGTCGAGGAAATGGCCGCCGCCGTGCAGGCCTACGTGCCGGGCTACCGCCTCAAGCAGAAGGTGCAGTTCGACGTGATCCCCGAGGACAAGCCGCTGACCATTCCGGGCCACGGCAAGTTCAGTGGACTCAAGACCTCGGTGTTCCTCGAAGTCGAAGGTGCCGCCCACTACCTGCCGGCCTACGCCGGCAACCTCGACATCATGACCTCCGCCGCGCTGGCCACCGCCGAGCGCATGGCGCTTTCCATGATCAACGGCTGAGGAGAAGCGCCATGACCTTCGACCCGAGCAAGAAGCTGTACATCTCCGACGTGACCCTGCGCGACGGCAGCCACGCCGTGCGCCACCAGTACTCGATCCAGAACGTGCAGGACATCGCCCGCGCCCTGGACGAGGCGCGCGTCGATTCCATCGAGGTGACCCACGGCGACGGCCTGCAGGGTTCCTCGTTCAACTACGGCTTCGGCGCGCACACCGACCTGGAGTGGATCGAGGCCGCCGCCGACGTCATTAAGCACGCCAGGATCACCGTGCTGCTGCTGCCCGGCATCGGCACCGTGCACGATCTCAAGGCCGCCTACGATGCCGGCGCCCGCAGCGTGCGCGTGGCCACCCACTGCACCGAGGCGGACGTCTCCAGGCAGCACATCGAATACGCGCGCAGCCTGGGCATGGACACCGTCGGCTTCCTGATGATGAGCCACATGATCACCGCCGAAGAGCTGGCCAAGCAGGGCAAGCTGATGGAGAGCTACGGCGCGCAGTGCATCTACATGGCCGACTCCGGCGGCGCGATGAACATGAACGACATCCGCGACCGCATGCGCGCCTTCAAGGCGGTGCTGAACCCCGAGACCCAGACCGGCATGCACGCCCACCACAACCTGTCCCTCGGCGTGGCCAACTCCATCGCCGCGGTGGAGGAGGGCTGCGACCGCATCGACGCCTCGCTGGCCGGCATGGGCGCCGGCGCGGGCAACGCGCCGCTGGAGGTGTTCATCGCCGCCGCCGAGCGCCTGGGCTGGAACCACGGCACCGACCTGTACCGCCTGATGGACGCCGCCGACGACCTGGTGCGCCCGCTGCAGGACCGCCCGGTGCGCGTCGACCGCGAGACCCTCGGCCTCGGCTACGCCGGCGTCTACTCGAGCTTCCTGCGCCACGCCGAAGTGGCCGCGGCCAAGTACGGCCTGAAGACCCTCGACATCCTCGTCGAGCTGGGCAAGCGCCGCATGGTCGGCGGCCAGGAAGACATGATCGTCGACGTGGCCCTCGACCTGCTGGCGGCGGGCAAGAACCACTGAGACGTTCCCTGACCAATGGCCAGTTTCCTTCGAGAAACTGGCCGTTTCGTGTACTCCAATAAGAAAACAATCAGGTAGACCGATATGAAAACCTGCACTGCGGAAACCCTTACCCACACCGCTGCCGAGACGTCACACGACAGCCGCCGCACCTGGCTGACCATCGCCCTGTGCTTCACCGTCGCGGTGCTGGAAGGCATCGACTTCCAGGCCCCGGGTATCGCCGCCAAGGGCATGGGCCTCGCCTTCGGCCTGGACAAGCTGCAGATGGGCTGGGTGTTCAGCGCCGGCATCCTCGGCCTGCTGCCCGGTGCACTGGTCGGCGGCTGGCTGGCCGACCGCATCGGCCGCAAGGGCGTGCTGATCGCCTCGGTGGCGCTGTTCGGCATCTTCTCCATCGCCACGGCGCATGCCTGGGAACTGTACAGCCTGATGCTGGCGCGCCTGCTCACCGGTGTCGGCCTCGGCGCCGCGCTGCCCAACCTGATCGCCCTGTGCTCGGAGGGGGCTGGTCCGCGCCTGCGTGGCACCGCGGTGAGCCTGATGTACTGCGGCGTGCCGATCGGTGCGGCGCTGGCGGCGATGATCGGCATCGTCGGCTATTTCGACGACTGGACCGTGCCGTTCTACGTCGGTGGCGTGCTGCCGCTGCTGGTGCTGCCGCTGCTGCTGCTGTGGCTGCCGGAGTCTGCTGCCTTCAAGGCTCGCCAGGCTGCAGTGTCCAGTGAGCCGCGGGTGCCGGTGATGGACGGCCTGTTCCGCAACGGCGCGATGCTGCCGACTGCGCTGCTGTGGGTGGCCTACTTCTTCACCCTGATGGTGGTGTACATGCTGATCAGCTGGCTGCCGAGCCTGCTGGTCGGCCAGGGTTTCACTGGCGTGCAGGCCAGTTGGGTGGTGTTCACCCTGCAGATCGGCGCCGCCGTCGGCACCCTGATGCTCGGCGTGCTGATGAACACCCTGCGTCCGCTGGCGATCGCCGCGCTGATCTATGGTGGCCTGCTCGCCGCGCTGGCAGCCCTCGGCATCGTCGAGAGCTTCGTCGGCATGCTGTTCGCCGGTTTCGCCGCGGGCGTGTTCGCCACCGGTGGCCAGGGTGTGCTGTATGCGCTGGCGCCGCTGTTCTACCGCACCGAGGTGCGCGCCACCGGCGTCGGCACCGCGGTGGCGGTCGGTCGCCTGGGCGCCATGAGCGGCCCGCTGGTGGCCGGCAAGATGCTCGCCCTGGGCACCGGCACCGTCGGCGTGATGGCCGCCTCGGCGCCGGGCCTGGTAGTCGCCGGCATCGCGGTGTTCTACCTGTTCGTGCGCTCGCGTCGCCAGGCGGCCTGACGCCTCCGGCGGCAGCTGCCGCGCAACCGAACCCCCGTCCGCAGCGCGGTCGGGGGTTCCTGCTGTCTGGCGTTCAGCGCGCCGGGCGCTGCGGAGTGCCGGCATCCCTGTTGGGCAGGCGGGCGACGGGATTGCCGAGCAGGCGCCCGTGGATGATCGTCGGCCCGGCGCCGCTGGCCTGGGCGCCCTGCAGGTAGCGCTGCAGCTTCTGCTGCTGCATCGGGCCGAGCAGCAGGCCGAGCTTGGTCCGCCGCCAGAGGATGTCCTCCAGGCTGAGCGCCCATTCCTCCTCGCGCAGGTAGTCCACCTCGCGGGCGTACAGGCCGGCGCCGAAGTTCTCGCCCAGGTCCATCAGGCAGTGCACCTCCTCCAGCAGGCGCCAGGCGCGGGTGCCGTAGCTGGCGGCCCAGCGCCGCGCCAGGTCGCCGGCCAGCCAGCCGTGGGCGTCGCACAGCGCCTCGGCCAGCTGGCTCACCGAATCCAGCTCCTCGGCGCCGGGCAGCTTGCTGTGCGCGGTCCAGGCCGGGCCCATGTGCGGGAAGTACGGCGCCAGCTGGGCCAGGGCGGCCTCGGCCAGCTTGCGGTAGGTGGTCAGCTTGCCGCCGAACACCGACAGCAGCGGGGCGGCGCCGTGCTCGTCGGCCAGCACCAGGCGGTAGTCGCGGGTGATTGCCGAGGGGTTGCCGCTGGCGTCGTCGTACAGCGGGCGCACGCCGGCGAAGTGGCTGACGATGTCGCGGCGTTCCAGCTGCCGGCGGAAGTGCGCATTGACCACGCCGAGCAGGTAGTCGATCTCCTCGTCGCTGATCTGCACCGCCGCCGGGTCGCCGCTGTATTCGCGGTCGGTGGTGCCGATCAGGCTGAAGCGCTGCAGGTACGGCAGGACGAAGACGATGCGGCCGTCGGTGTGCTGCAGGATGTAGGCCTGCTCGCCGTCGTGCAGGCGCGGCACCACGATGTGGCTGCCCTGGATCAGGCGCAGGTGCTGCTCGCTGCGCTGGTGCAGGCAGTCGCCGAGCACCTGCTCGACCCACGGACCGGCGGCGTTGACCAGGGCGCGGGCGCGCAGCGACAGGCGGCTGCCGTCCTCGCGCTCCAGCTGCAGGTGCCAGAGGTCCTTGCTGCGCCGCGCGCCGATGCAGCGGGTGCGGGTGTGGATGTGCGCGCCGTGCTCGCGGGCGCTGATGGCGTTGGCCACCACCAGGCGCGCGTCGTCGACCCAGCAGTCGGAGTATTCGAAGCCTTCCTCGATCTCCGCCTTGAGCGGGCAGCCGGGGCCGAAGTGCAGGTGACGCGAGCCGGACAGGCTGTGGCGCACGCCGAGGTGGTCGTAGAGGAACAGCCCGGCGCGGATCATCCACGCCGGGCGCAGGTGCGGGCGGTGCGGCAGGATGAAGCGCAGCGGCCGCACCAGGTGCGGCGCCATGCCCAGCAGCACCTCGCGCTCGCCGAGCGCCTCGCGGACCAGGCGGAACTCGTGGTGCTCCAGATAGCGCAGGCCGCCGTGGATCAGCTTGCTGCTGGCCGAGGAGGTGTGCGCCGCCAGGTCGTGCTGTTCGCAGAGGAACACCGACAGGCCGCGGCCGGCGGCGTCGGCGGCGATGCCGCAACCGTTGATGCCGCCGCCGATCACCGCCAGGTCGTAGACCTCGGCCAGGGGGGCGGTGCCTTGCTGGGATGCTGTCATGATGGTTGCGCCTTTTCTTGTGTGTCCCTGATCCATCGCCCTTTCCTGGGCCTGGATGCCCGACTGTTGGCTTTTGCGTTATCGTGGGTTCGGCACGCAAGCTGCTGGTTTCCGGCAACTTTTCCTGTGCACTCCCGATTTCATTCTCGACCCTTTTCGTGAAGCCAGCATGACCCCGGCCATAGATCTGTTGAAGAAAGTTCGCGCCGCGCACACGGTGCACAGTTACACCCACGACCCCAAGGCGCCGTCCTACGGCCTGGAGGCGGCGGAGAAGCTCGGCCTGGAGCCTGCGCGGGTGTTCAAGACCCTGCTCGCCGCCAGCGAGAAGGGCGAGCTGCTGGTGGCGGTGGTGCCGGTGGCCGGCACTCTCGATCTCAAGGCGCTGGCGCAGGCGGCCGGGGTGAAGAAGGCCGACATGGCCGACCCGGCGGCGGCGCAGCGCGCCACCGGCTACCTGCTCGGCGGCATCAGTCCGCTGGGGCAGAAGAAGCGCCTGCGCACCTTCATCGACGAATCGGCGCAGGGCTTTGCGACCATCTTCGTCAGCGCCGGCCGCCGCGGCCTGGAGGTGGAGCTGGCCGCCGCGGTGCTCGCCGAGCACACCCGGGCGAGCTTCGCCGCCATCGGCCGCGGCTGAACCGCCGGTTGTCTGCGATGCTGTAGGGGCGTGTCACGCCCGCCGGTGACCCGCGCCCGCTCCGCACGGAGGTAGCCCCATGCCCGCCCATCTGCTCGCCATCGACCAGGGCACCACCAGCAGCCGCGCCATCGTCTTCGACGCCGCCGGCCGGGTGCTGGCCCAGGCCCAGCAGGAACTCCGCCAGCATTTCCCCGGCGCCGGCTGGGTCGAGCACGACGGCGAGGAGATCTGGCAGGGGGTGCTGGCGGTGTGCCGCGCGGCATTGCGCCAGGCCGGCCTCGACGCCCGGCAGATCGCCGCCATCGGCATCACCAACCAGCGCGAGACCACCCTGGTGTGGGACGCCGCCAGCGGCGTGCCCATCCATCCGGCCATCGTCTGGCAGGACCGCCGCACCGCCGCCGAGTGTGCCGCGCTCAGGGCCGCCGGCCATGAGCCTATGGTGGCGGCGAAGACCGGCCTGCTGCTCGATCCGTACTTCTCCGCCACCAAGCTGCGCTGGATTCTCGACCGGGTGCCCGGCGCCCGCGAGCGTGCCGCGCGCGGCGAGCTGCGCTTTGGCACGGTGGACAGCTTCCTGCTCTGGCGCCTCACCGGCGGCCGGGTGCACCGCACCGATGCCAGCAACGCGGCGCGCACCCTGCTGTTCGACATCCACCGCCAGCAGTGGGATGCCGAACTGCTGGCGCTGTTCGACATCCCGCCGAGCCTGCTGCCGGAGGTGCTGGACTGCGCCGCCGAGTTCGGCAGCAGCGACCGCGAGCTGTTCGGCGCGGCCATCCCGATCCGCGGCATGGCCGGCGACCAGCAGGCGGCGCTGTTCGGCCAGGCCTGCTTCGCGCCGGGCATGCTCAAGAGCACCTACGGCACCGGCTGCTTCATGATCCGCAACACCGGCGCCACGCCGCTGGTGTCGCGCCATCGCCTGCTGACCACCGTCGGCTACCGCCTGCAGGGCCAGACGACCTATGCCCTGGAGGGCAGCATCTTCGTCGCCGGCGCGGCGCTGCAGTGGCTGCGCGACGGCATCCGCCTGATCGAGCACGCCAGCGACAGCGAGGCGCTGGCCGAGCAGACCGACGCGGCCAGCGGCGTGTACCTGGTGCCGGCGTTCACCGGCCTCGGCGCGCCCTGGTGGGACCCGCAGGCGCGCGGGGCGATCCTCGGCCTGACCCGCGACACCGGGATCAAGGAGATCGTCACCGCCGGGCTGCAGGCGGTGTGCTACCAGAGCCGCGACCTGCTCGAGGCCATGCGCCTGGACGGCGCCGGCGCGCTCACCGCGCTGCGGGTGGACGGCGGCATGGTGGCCAACAACTGGCTGATGCAGTTCCTCGCCGACATCCTCGACGTGGCGGTTGAGCGCCCGCAGGTGATCGAGACCACCGCCCTCGGCGTGGCCAGCCTGGCCGGCCTGCAGAGCGGGGTGTACCAGGGGCTCGACGAGCTGGCGGCGCGCTGGCAGGCCAGCCGGCGCTTCGTGCCGGGCATGGCCGAGGAGCGCCGCCAGGCGCTGTACGCCGGCTGGCAGGATGCGGTGCGCCGGGTGCGCAGCGGCGACGCCGGCTGAGCGCGCCGCTGCCGGGAATCGGGACTGCCTGGCGGGTCAGAGCTGGGCGGAGGCTTCCGCGCGCGCCTGCTGGGTGGCGATGCTGCCCTGGGCGGGGAAGGCGACCAGGTGCTCGGCGGCGATCTGGATGCCGACGTCCTCGCCGATGCGGTGATCCTCGTGGCTGGGGAACAGCGCCTCGAGGCGGGTGCCGGTGGGCAGTTGCAGGCGGTACAGGGTGGCGGCGCCGAGGAACGACTTGCCGACGATGCACGCCCTGAGTGGGCTGTCCGGCACGTGGACGATGTCGTCCGGGCGCAGCAGCATGTCCACCGCGCTGCCCGGCGCCCACTGGTAGGCGCGGTTGCCGCGGATCACGCCCAGCTCGGTCTGCACCGTGTCGGGGGTGAGCATCTGGCCGCGGACGAAGTAGCCCTGGCCGACGAAGCTGGCGACGAAAGGGGTCAGCGGCTCGTGGTAGAGGTTGAACGGGGTGTCCCACTGCTCCAGGCGGCCGTTGTTGAACACGCCGACCTGGTCGCAGACGGCGAAGGCTTCCTCCTGGTCGTGGGTGACCAGGATGGCGCTGGTGCCGCGCGACTTGAGGATCTCGCGCACCTCGTGGCTGAGGCTGCGGCGCAGCTCGACGTCGAGGTTGGAGAACGGCTCGTCGAGCAGCAGCAGGCGCGGCTCGGGCGCCAGCGCGCGGGCCAGGGCGACGCGCTGCTGCTGGCCGCCGGACAGCTCGTGGGGGTAGCGCTTGCCCAGCGGGCCGAGCTGCACCAGTTCGAGCATCTCGGTGGCGATGCGCTCGCGCTCCGGGTGCTGGCGGATGCCGAAGGCGATGTTCTCCAGCACCGTCAGGTGCGGGAACAGCGCATAGTCCTGGAACACCATGCCGATGCGGCGCTTCTCCGGGGCCAGGGTGAAGCCGGGGCTGGAGATCACCTCGCCGGCCAGCGCGATGGAGCCGGCGTGCACCGGCTCGAAACCGGCGATGGCGCGCAGGGTGGTGGTCTTGCCGCAGCCCGAGGGGCCGAGCAGGCAACCGATGTCGCCGGCGTTGAGGTGCAGGTTGAGCTGCTGCACCACCTGCTGTCCGTGGTAGCCGCAGGCCAGGTCGCGCAGTTGCAGCAGCAGTCTGTGGGGCATCGCCGGCGGGTCCTTGTGCGTTAGGCGGGGTAGGCGTGTTCGACCAGGAACTCGAGCAGCGCCTTCTGCGCGTGCAGGCGGTTCTCCGCCTGGTCCCAGGCCACCGAGCGCGGGTCGTCGAGCAGGTCGACGCTGATCTCCTCGCCGCGGTGCGCCGGCAGGCAGTGCATGAACAGCACGTCGCTGGCGGCGTGGTCGAGCAGCTGGCGGCTGACCTGGTAGGGCGCGAAGCGCTGCATGCGCGCCGCGGCCTCCTCTTCCTGGCCCATCGAGGCCCACACGTCGGTGCTCACCAGGTGGACGCCGGCCACCGCCTCGCGCGGGTCGCGCAGGATGGTCACCCGGCCGTCGGCCTGGTCGAGGAATTCCTGCTTGGGCTCGTAGCCCTCCGGGCAGGCGACCCTGAGCTGGAAGTCGAACTGCACCGCCGCCTGGGCGTAGGTGTTGCACATGTTGTTGCCGTCGCCGACCCAGGCCACGGTCTTGCCCTGGATGGAGCCGCGGTGCTCCTGGAAGGTCTGCATGTCGGCCAGCAGCTGGCAGGGGTGCAGGTCGTCGGTCAGGCCGTTGATCACCGGCACGCTGGAGTAGGCGGCGAAGTCGAGGACGTTCTGGTGCGCGTAGGTGCGGATCATCACCGCGTCGAGCATGCGCGACATGACGATGGCCGAGTCGCTGATCGGCTCGCCGCGGCCGAGCTGGGTGTCGCGCGGCGACAGGAAGATGGCCTGGCCGCCGAGCTGGATCATGCCGGCCTCGAAGGACAGGCGGGTGCGGGTCGAGGCCTTCTCGAAGATCATGCCCAGCACGCGGTTCTTCAGGGGCTCGTAGAGTACGCTGCGGTTGCGCAGATCTTTCAGCTCGATGCCTCGGCGAATCAGGCTGGCCAGCTCCTGGGGCGTGCAGTCCATCAACGAGAGAAAGTGCCGTACACTCATTATTCACTACCTGGTCAAGACAGGCCGCAGAGATGACCGACTTCGAATAAAAACGGACGAGAACTGCGGCGGGACCGCACTGTGCGGTACTCGAGAAAAGAAACCGATCTTATAAGGAAATTGCGCGGCTGCGCAAACCGGTACGCCCGGCTGCACGGGGCGTCAGCACGGCTTGTGCAATGCGCCACTCACGGGCATTTCGCCGCAGTTGCCGCCGGCGCGCAAGACCGAGCGCCGTGCACGGGATTTGGTTACAATCGGCCCATCCTGCCGGCCCCGGGCCGGGAAACTTCAGCCGAGGTAGACCATGGACATCATCGAAACCATCAAAGAGCAGATCTCCAGCAACCCCGTCCTGCTGTACATGAAGGGCTCGCCCAACGCGCCGCAGTGCGGCTTCTCCGCGCGCGCCTCGCAGGCGGTGATGGCCTGTGGCGAGAAGTTCGCCTACGTCGACATCCTGCAGCACCCGGAGATCCGCGCCAACCTGCCGAAGTACGCCAACTGGCCGACCTTCCCGCAGCTGTGGGTCGACGGCGAGCTGATCGGCGGCAGCGACATCATCCTCGAGATGCACCAGAAGGGCGAACTGCAGCCGCTGATCAAGGCCGCGGTGCACAAGGGCGAGTGAGCGTCCGACATATCCGGAAATGAAAAGGCCCCTCGTTCGAGGGGCCTTTTCGTTGGGGCGGGGAATCACTCGTCCATCTGCGACTGCAGGTAGTTCTCCAGGCCGACCTTCTCGATCAGGCCGAGCTGGGTTTCCAGCCAGTCGATGTGCTCCTCCTCGGACTCGAGGATGTCTTCCAGCAGTTCGCGGCTGCCGTAGTCGCCGACGCTCTCGCAGTAGGCGATGGCCTCCTTGAGGTCGACCAGGCCCTTCTGCTCCAGCTTGAGGTCGCACTCGAGCATTTCCTTGGTGTTCTCGCCGATCAGCAGCTTGCCGAGGTCCTGCAGGTTGGGCAGGCCCTCGAGGAACAGGATGCGCTTGGTCAGCTTGTCGGCATGCTTCATCTCGTCGATGGACTCGTGGTACTCGTGCTTGCCAAGCTTGTCCAGGCCCCAGTCCTCGTACATACGCGCGTGCAGGAAGTACTGGTTGATCGCGATCAGCTCGTTGCCGAGGATCTTGTTCAGGTGCTGGATGACCTTCTTGTCGCCTTTCATGCCGGGGGTCCGCCTTGACTGTGATGACTGACGCATCAGTCTGTGTCGGGGCCGGGAGGCTGTCAAATGCAGGAGTCTGCAAGCGCCGCCGGGTGGCGGCGCTGGAGGGGATGCGGCGGGAGCGGGCGCGCTCAGGCGGCGGCGAAGGCGACCGGATGGGCGAGGGCGAGCTGGGCCTGGTGCACGTCATGGATGGTGTGGCGCACCAGCTTCTTGGCTTCGCAGGCGCACTTGCCGCACTGGGTGCCGACGCCGGTCGCCTCGCGCACCTGACGGTAGCTGCAGCAGCCCTCGTAGATGGCGTCGCGAATCTGGTGGTCGGTCACACCCAAGCAAAGACAGACGTACATGGCGCTACCTGCGGCAAGTGGTTGATGCGTCGATCCTAGTTTTAATGAGAAGTATTGTCAAACACGAGAGATGACCATTTGTCGCCCGCCCGAGCGGGTTGGCATCCGGATTGCGGGCATGAAAAACCCGGCCGGGGCCGGGTTCTCCATATCGCTGGACTGGGTATCGATCACTCGTCGAAGTCGATCCAGCCGCCCAGTTCCTTCCAGCGGTTGACGATGCCGCAGAACAGCTCGGCGGTCTTCTCGGTGTCGTAGCGGGCGTTGTGCGCCTCGCGGTTGTCGAACGCAATGTCCGCCGCCTGGCAGGCCTTGGCCAGCACGGTCTGGCCGTAGGCGAGGCCGGCCAGCGTCGCGGTGTCGAAGCTGGAGAACGGGTGGAACGGGTTGCGCTTGATCCCGGTGCGGTTGACCGCGGCATTGAGGAAGCCGAGGTCGAAGCTGGCGTTGTGGCCGACTAGCACGGCGCGCTTGCAGCCGCTGGATTTCAGCGACTTGCGCACGCCCTTGAAGATCTCGCCAAGCGCCTGCTCCTCGCTCACCGCCATGCGCAGCGGGTGGCCGAGCTTGATGCCGGTGAAGTCCAGCGCGGCCTGCTCGATGTTGGCGCCCTCGAACGGCTCCACCCGGTAGAAGTAGGTGTGCTCGGGATAGAGGAAGCCGTCGTCGTCCATGGCGATGGTGGTGGCGGCGATTTCCAGCAGGGCGTCGGTGGCGCTGTTGAAGCCGCCGGTCTCGACGTCCACCACCACCGGCAGGAAGCCGCGGAAGCGCCGCGCCATCGGCGGCTTGAAGCCGCCGGCGTGGGGTTCCTGCTCGAAGTCCTCGTAGTCGATCTGCTCGCTCATGCCTGGCCCTCCAGCACGCGCCAGCGGATCTTTTCGCCGGCGCGCAGCGGCACCAGTTGCTGCTCGCCGAAGTGCAGCTCGGTCGGCGCCACCCAGTCCTCGCGCACCAGGGTGATGCGGTCGCTGTTGCGCGGTAGGCCGTAGAAGTCCGGGCCGAAGCAACTGGCGAAGCCTTCCAGCCTGTCCAGCGCGCCGCGGCTGTCGAAGGCCTCGGCGTACAGCTCGATGGCCGCATAGGCGGTGTAGCAGCCGGCGCAGCCGCAGGCGGCTTCCTTGGCGTGGCGGGCGTGCGGCGCCGAGTCGGTGCCGAGGAAGAACTTCGGGTTGCCGCTGGTGGCGGCGTCCAGCAGGGCCTGCTGGTGGGTGTTGCGCTTGAGGATCGGCAGGCAATAGAAGTGCGGACGGATGCCGCCGACCAGCATGTGGTTGCGGTTGTACAGCAGGTGGTGGGCGGTGATGGTGGCGGCGACGTTGGCCGGCGCCTCCAGCACGAACTGCGCGGCATCGCCGGTGGTGATGTGCTCGAACACCACCTTGAGGGTCGGGAAGCGCTGCACCACGCGGCTGAGGTTCTCGTCGATGAAGCGCTTCTCGCGGTCGAACACGTCGATGTCGGCGTGGGTCACCTCGCCGTGCACCAGCAGCGGCAGGCCGACCTCGGCCATCGCCTCCAGCACCGGGAAGATGTTGTCGATGCTGGTGACGCCCGAATCCGAGTTGGTGGTGGCGCCGGCCGGGTACAGCTTGGCGGCGTGCACCAGACCGCCGGCCTTGGCCGCGCGGATCTCCTCGGGACTGGTCTTGTCGGTGAGGTAGAGCACCATCAGCGGCTCGAAGCGGCTGCCGGCCGGACGCTGGGCCAGGATGCGCTCGCGGTAGGCCGCGGCCTGCTCGGCGTTGCGCACCGGCGGCACCAGGTTGGGCATGATGATGGCGCGGCCGAAGGTGCGCGCGGCGTCGGGCACGGTGTGCGCCAGGGCGGCGCCGTCGCGCAGGTGGATGTGCCAGTCGTCGGGACGCAGCAGGGTCAGGCGGTCGGACATGCGGGGAATTCCAGGCGGGATGACTCGTGGGGCACGATGCTACCGAAAAGCCGCCGGACGGTCACGCGGCGCCCCGCTGGGCGGCCCGTTCCCCTGTAAATTCGCCGGAGGCGGGGCTAGAATGCCTCTTTTCGTAGCAACCCCCCGTGGAGTAACGAATGGCGGACGTGAAAAAGGTAGTTCTGGCCTATTCCGGTGGCCTGGACACCTCGGTGATCCTCAAGTGGCTGCAGGATACCTACAACTGCGAAGTGGTGACCTTCACCGCTGACCTGGGTCAGGGCGAGGAAGTGGAGCCGGCGCGTGCCAAGGCCCAGGCCTTGGGCGTCAAGGAAATCTTCATCGACGACCTGCGCGAAGAGTTCGTGCGCGACTTCGTGTTCCCGATGTTCCGCGCCAACACCGTGTACGAAGGCGAGTACCTGCTGGGCACCTCCATCGCCCGTCCGCTGATCGCCAAGCGCCTGATCGAGATCGCCAACGCCACCGGCGCCGACGCCATCTCCCACGGCGCCACCGGCAAGGGCAACGACCAGGTGCGCTTCGAGCTGGGCGCCTACGCGCTGAAGCCGGGCGTCAAGGTCATCGCCCCCTGGCGCGAGTGGGACCTGCTGTCGCGCGAGAAGCTGATGGACTATGCCGAGAAGCATGCCATCCCGATCGAGCGCCACGGCAAGAAGAAGTCGCCGTACTCCATGGACGCCAACCTGCTGCACATCTCCTACGAGGGCGGCGTGCTGGAGGACACCTGGACCGAGCACGAAGAGGACATGTGGCGCTGGACCAAGTCCCCGGAGAAGGCTCCGGACGTGCCGACCTACATCGAGCTGACCTACCGCGCCGGTGACATCGTTGCCATCGACGGCGTCGAGCTGACCCCGGCCCAGGTGCTGACCCAGCTGAACAAGGTCGGCGGCGAGAACGGCATCGGCCGTCTCGACATCGTCGAGAACCGCTACGTCGGCATGAAGTCGCGCGGCTGCTACGAGACCCCCGGCGGCACCATCATGCTCAAGGCCCACCGCGCCATCGAGTCGATCACCCTCGACCGCGAAGTGGCCCACCTGAAAGACGAGCTGATGCCCAAGTACGCCAGCCTGATCTACAACGGCTACTGGTGGAGCCCGGAGCGTCTGATGCTGCAGCAGATGATCGACGCCTCCCAGGCCAGCGTGAACGGCGTGGTGCGCCTGAAGCTGTACAAGGGCAACGTCATCGTGGTCGGCCGCAAGTCCGACGACTCGCTGTTCGACGCCAACATCGCCACCTTCGAGGACGATGCCGGCGCCTACAACCAGGCCGACGCCGCGGGCTTCATCAAGCTCAACGCGCTGCGCATGCGCATCGCCGCCGGCAAGGGCCGCAGCCCGCTGAACTAAGCGACTGCGTCTGCTGCACAAGAACCCCGGCCCGCGCCGGGGTTCTTGTTTTCAGGGGGGCCGGCCGGGCGGTTGGCCGCCACGGGGTTGCCTGTGCGGGACTTCCGGTGTTTGGAGGACTGCGCCACTGGCCGTATGATGGGCCGTCGCTGCGTGCGGGCTGCCGACATGGCGCAAGCGCACCAGCAAGGAATCGGTGTCGAATGGAAGCTTTCCGACCTTTTCCCCCCGACATGCGACGCAGTCCCCGACCGGGCGGCGCGCTCGTCGGCACTGGGGAGGGGCGGCCTTCTTCCGGCACTCGATGAGTGGCAAGGGATCTGGCCTCCGGGGAGAGGTGCCGATGACGGACGCGGTCTATGCAGTCGTATTCAAGGGCGAGGTGCTCGAGGGGTTCAGCAGGGAGCAGGTGCAGGCAAGCTTCGCCCGCCTGTTCGGGCTGAGCGGCGAGCGCCTGGAGCAACTGTTCACCCAGCCACGCGTGGTGCTGAAGAAGGGGCTCGGCCAGGACGAGGCCAGGCGCTACAGCAGTGCCTTGCAGCGCATCGGTGCGGCCACGGGCGTGGAGCGCATGGCCGGCCAGCCGCCGAGCGCAGTCCGGCCCGCTGCGCCGCCGCCAGCGCAGGGCGCCGGCGCGGGAGTGCGGCCGGCGGCTGTGCAGCTTGCGATCGTCAGGCCGGACGACGACGCTCCGCACGAGCGGCCCGGGTCTGGGCGGGCGGGCAGCCCGCGCGAAAGGGTGGTCTTCGATGGCGTGTCGCCACGCGCTGCGGACATTCCGCCGCTCAAGGCCGGCGTGGATGCCCCGGCGGACCGGCCGGCCGCGCGGCGGCAGCTGCCCTTCCAGTTCAACGGCAACGGCTTCGAGTTCTTCCGCATCTGGATCGTCAACATCCTGCTGTCCATCGTCACCCTGGGCATCTATTCGGCCTGGGCCAAGGTGCGCACGCAGCGCTACTTCTACGGCAACACCCAGCTGGACGGCAGCAGCTTCGATTACCTGGCCGATCCGCTGAAGATCCTCAAGGGACGGCTGATCGCCTTCGCCTGCCTGCTGATCTACTCCGTCGTCGGCGAGTTCTCGGTGGCGCTCGGACTGCTGGTGAGTCTGCTGTTCATCGCCGCGCTGCCGTGGATCGTCGTGCGCGGGCTGAGCTTCCGCAACAGCAACAGCGCCTGGCGCGGGGTGCGTTTCGGCTTCGATGGCCGCTATGGCGAAGCGGCGATGGTCTTCCTGGTGTGGCCGCTGCTGAGCGCGCTGACCCTGGGCATCCTGACGCCGCTGACCATGCACAAGCAGCAGAGCTTCATCGCTGGCAACAGCCGCTATGGCACCGCGCGTTTCGAGCTCGACGTCGGGGCGCGTCCGTTCTACATGGCCTTCCTGGCGATGCTGGGCATCGGCGTCCTGACCGCTCTGCTGCTGGGCGTGGTACGCGGTCTGGTGCCGGTGCTGGTGCCGGTCGTGGCGGTGACGGGCTATCTGCTGATGTTCGCCTTCTTCAGCGTCAGGTTCACCAACCTCGTCTACGGCAACCTGGTGCTCGGCGACAACCGCCTGGCCGCGCGCTACGAGCTGGGCAGCTTCATCCGCCTGATGCTGGGCAACATGCTCGGTACGCTGCTGACGCTGGGCCTGTTCTATCCATGGGCGAGGGTGCGCACCGCGCGCTACGCCGCCGAGCACATGACGCTGGTCGCCTGCGACGATCTCGACGGCTTTGTCGCCGCCCGGCGCGAGGAGGTGTCCTCCCTCGGCGGCGAACTCGGCGAGATGTTCGACGTGGAACTGGCCCTGTGAGCGCAGCGGCCGAGCACGTGCTGGCCGGTACCTGGTTCGCCGGAACCTCGTCACGGCCGGTGGCGGCCAGGCTGCTGTGCGCCGCCGGTCGCCTGCGGGTGACCGCAGGTGACGAGCTGCTGGCCGGGCCGCTGCCGCTGGCCGAGGTGGTGGTCAGTTCGCGGCTGGGCAGCACGCCGCGCATGCTGCGCTTCGCCGACGGCGCCTGCTTCGAGACCGCCGACAACGCCGGCGTCGACCGGCTGCTCGCCGGCCAGGGCCGCCGGCATGGCCTGGTGCATCGCCTGGAGTCCAGCCTGCGCTACGTGCTGCTCGGCCTGCTGGTGACCGTCGCCTTCGTCTGGGGCGGCGTCCGTCATGGCATCCCCCAACTGGCCGAAGCCACCGCCTTCGCCCTGCCGGCGACGGTCAGTCGGCAGGTCGGCGAGGGGGTGCTCGAGCTGCTCGACGACGAGCTGCTGTTTCCTTCCGAGTTGCCCGCCGGGGAGCAGGCGCGGCTGCGCCAGCGCTTCGCGGCGATGATGGCGAGCAGCGGCCTGCCGATCCGCCTCGAGTTCCGCAAGGCGGCCGCCGAGTTGGGCGCGAACGCCTTCGCGCTGCCCTCGGGCACGGTGGTCTTCACCGACCAACTGGTGAGGCTGGCCGAGCGCGACGAGGAACTGCTCGGCGTGCTGGCCCACGAGATCGGCCACATCGAGCGTCGTCACGGCCTGCGTCAGGTCCTGCAGGGTTCGGCACTCGGCCTGCTGGCGATGACGGTGACCGGCGACCTGTCTTCGGTATCGTCGCTGATCGCCGGCATACCGGTGATTCTGACCCAGCTCGGTTACTCGCGCGATTTCGAGCACGAGGCGGACCGCTTCGCCGCCGAGCTTATGGTCAGCCAGGGTATCGATCCGGCCCTGCTGGGCAGCATGCTGATGCGCCTGGAGCAGGACGTGCGCAAATGCCCGCAGCCCGGGCGCTGCGAGGCGACGGAGGATGGCTGGTCGAGCTACCTCTCCACTCATCCGCCCACGGCCGAGCGTCTGCGGCAGCTCGGCGGCCGCTGACGCCAGCGGCACTGCATGGGCAGCGCGACAACAGGGTAGAATCCGGCTCCTGCGCAACCGACCAAGGAGAATCCCGATGAGACTGCTGCACACCATGCTGCGGGTTGGCGATATGGACAAGTCGATCGCCTTCTACACCGAAGTGCTGGGCATGACCCTGCTGCGCCGCAAGGACTACCCGGACGGCCAGTTCACCCTGGCCTTCGTCGGCTACGGCAACGAGGCCGAGAACAGCGTGATCGAGCTGACCTACAACTGGGGCGTCGACAGCTACGAGCTGGGCACCGGCTACGGCCACATCGCCCTGGAAGTCGAGGACGTCTACAAGGCCTGCGAGGATATCCGTGCCCGCGGCGGCAGGATCACCCGTGAGCCGGGGCCGATGAAGCACGGCTCGAGCATCCTGGCGTTCGTCGAGGATCCTGACGGCTACAAGATCGAGCTGCTGTCGCCGCAGCGCAAGGACTGAAACGTCCGCAACGACGAAGCCCCGCCAGATGTGCGGGGCTTCGTCGTTTCGGGGCGGCCACTCAGTTCTGCCGCGTGCAGGCCTCGGAGGTGGTGAGGTAGGACAGCCGGCGCAGGTCGTCGGTCGAGTCGCGGTAGGTCATCACCGCGGTGACGACCTCGCAGCGCGGGCTGGCCGGCTTGTCGATCCGCAGTACCCGCGCGATGTCCGGTTGGCTGCCATAGCGGTAGGGCTGCACGTTGCTGTCCTCGGCCTGGGCTAGGCCGGCGATCAGCAGCAGGGGCAGGGCGATGAGGCGCATGTTCATGGTCGAACCTGTATGAGGCGGGGCACCTGCCGCCGTCGGCGTTCGACGGGGCAGGTGCGGTGGTGGAAGGGATCAGTTGCCGCGATAGGTCGAGTAGCCGTAGGGGCTGAGCAGCAGCGGGATGTGGTAGTGCGGCACGCTGCCATCGGCGCTGAAGATCACCGGCACCTCGGGGAAGAAGGTCGCGGCCTTGTGCTCGGCGAACCACTCGCCGGTCTTGAAGGTCACCCGGTAGGTGCCCTTCTCCAGCGTCTTGCCTTCCGGGAACAGCGCGGGGATGCGGCCCTGCTCGTTGGTGGTGGCGCTGTTCAGTGCCTGCCAGGCGTTGCCGGCCTGCTTCTCCAGGGTCACCTCGACGCCCGGCGAGGGCAGGCCGTTCTCCAGGTTGAGCACGTGCACGCTGAGCGGGTTGCCGGCGGCCAGCGCCAGGGAGGACAGGCTGGCGAGCAGGGCGCCGGCGCAGAGTTGCTTGAACAGGGTCATGGAGGATCTCCTCGGTCAGTGGATTGGCAGGGTTCAGAGGGTTTGCGTAAGGACGCGGTCGATGGCCTGCCGGGCGCAGGCCTCGTCGTTGGCCGCGCCGCCGGCGCCGGCCACGCCGATGGCACCGATCACCTGGTCGCCGACCTTCAGCGGCAGGCCGCCGCCGAGCAGCAGCAGCTCGTCCAGGGTGTTGAGGTTGGCCGCCTCGGGATTGCTGCGGGCGCGTTCGGCGAGCAGGCCGCTGGGGGTCTTGGTCGACAGCGCGGTGTAGGCCTTGCGCTGCGCGGCCAGGGTGTTGTGCGGGCCGACGTTGTCGTCGCGCTGCAGGGCGACCAGGTTGCCGCCGCGGTCGAGCACCGCGGCCACCGCGGTGCGGCCGTCGGCATGGCAGGCGGCGAGGGTGGCGTCGAGCAGGCGGTTGGCCAGCTCGAGGGATACGTCGGCGCGTTCGGCGACGCCGGCCGGTGCGGCCAGCGCACTGGCGACGCACAGGACGAGGCCGGGCAGGGGCAACAGGGCGATACGCTGGGACATGGGCTTCTCCGTGGCTGTGCTGGGAACGGTCGCCATCCTCGCAGGCGCTGCCGCTCAAACCGATTGCCGGCGGATTACCGCTTTGTAATGGGCGAAACACGCGCGAAGGCCTAGCCTATGCGCCAGCGAGGAGGAGGCGACGATGCGCATACTGGTGGTGGAAGACGAGGCGAAGACGGCGGACTACCTGGGACGGGGCCTGAGCGAGGACGGCTATCTGGTCGAGGTGGCGCGCGACGGCCTGGACGGCCTGCACCTGATCCGCGAGAACGAGTTCGACCTGATCATCCTCGACGTCATGCTGCCGGGCCTGGACGGCTGGCAGCTGCTGCAGGAAATCCGCCGCCGCGCGCCGACCCCGGTGCTGTTCCTCACCGCCCGCGACGCGGTGGAGGACCGGGTGCGCGGCCTGGAGCTGGGCGCCGACGACTACCTGGTCAAGCCGTTCTCCTACGCCGAGCTGCTGGCGCGGGTACGCAGCCTGCTGCGCCGCGGCCCGCCGCGCGAGGTCGAGCGCTTCCAGGTCGCCGACCTCGAGCTCGACCTGCTGCGCCGCCGGGTGACCCGCGGCGGCGAGCGCCTCAACCTGACCAACAAGGAGTTCGCCCTGCTGCACCTGCTGCTCAGCCGCGAGGGCGAGGTGCTGTCGCGCGCCTTCATCGCCTCGCAGGTCTGGCAGATGAACTTCGACAGCGACACCAACGTGGTCGACGTGGCGATCCGCCGCCTGCGCGCCAAGGTCGACGATCCCTATCCGTGCAAGCTGATCCACACCGTGCGCGGCATGGGCTACGTGCTGGAGGTGGCGCAGTGAGGCTGTGGCCGCGCGCCCTGAGCCTGCGCCTGGCGCTGCTGTTCGCCCTGGTCGGCGTGCTGCTGCTCGGCGTCATCGGCTTCTACCTGTACGCCTCGCTGGAGCGCGAGATCGCCTGGCGCGACGACCAGGCGCTGCTCGGCCGCCTGGAGCGCATGCGCGGGCTGCTCGACGACAGCGCCAGCATCGATGCGCTGCGCCAGCGTCCGCAGCTGTACGGCAACATGCTCGGCAACCGCGACAGCCTGCTGTGGCTGCTCGACGCCGAGGGTCGCGCGCTGATCGAGGTCAACCCGGCGCAACTGGCGCTGCCGCGCCTGCCGGCGACGGCGCAGGTGCGCCTGGCCGACAGCGCCGACGGCAGCGCGCGACTGGCCTGGCTGCAGGTGGCCGGCGAGGACGGCGCGCTGACCCTGGTCGCCGGCAAGCTGCTCGCCGAGCGTGGGCAGATGCTCGCCGCCTACCGCCTCAAGCTGTGGCTGGCGCTGGCGGTCGGCGCGCTGCTGGCCTTCCTGCTCGGCTGGGCGGTCAGCCAGCGCGCCCTGGGTCCGCTGCGCCGGCTGGCGGCGCGCGCCGAGGGCATCGACGTGCAGCACCTGCACCTGCGCCTGGCCGGCGGCGAGCAGGTCAGCGAGCTGCGCGGCCTGAGCGTCGCCCTCGACCGCATGCTCGCCCGCCTGGAGGACGGCTTCGCCCAGCTGTCGCGCTTTTCCGAGGACCTAGCCCACGAGATGCGCACGCCGCTGGGCAACCTGATGGGCCAGACCCAGCAGACCCTGCGCCAGCCGCGCACGGCGGAGGAGTATGAGAACCTGCTGGCCTCCTGCCTGGAGGAATACGAGCGGCTGGCGCGGATGATCGACAGCATGCTGTTCCTCGCCCGCACCGAGCAGCCGCAGGCCTCGGTCAGTCGCGAGGCGGTCGACCTGCACGGGCTGGCCGAGCAGCTCTGCGAGTACTTCGAGGGCATGGCCGAGGAGCGCGAGCTGCGCCTGCTCAACCGCGCGCAGGGCAGCCTGCAGGCCGATCCCCAGCTGCTGCGCCGGGCGCTGGCCAACCTGCTGGCCAACGCCCTGCGCCACGCCACGCCGGGCACGGCGGTGAGCATCGACAGCCGGCGCACGGCGACGGCGCTGGAGATCGCCGTACACAACGCGGGCGAGCCGATCGGCGCCGAACACCTGCCGCGGCTGTTCGAGCGCTTCTACCGCTGCGACCCTTCGCGCGCCCAGCCGGGCGACACCGGCGGCCTCGGCCTGGCCATCGTGCGCTCGATCATGCAGCTGCACGGCGGCAGCGTGCGGGTGAGCAGCGATGCCGACGGTACCTGCTTCGTCCTGGTGTTCCCTTCGACCGGCGCCTGAGTTCGGAGCCCGTGCAGCCTGCGCGGAGGCACGGGGGGCGGGCGGTCAGTCCCGCTTCGCCATGCAGGCGGCAGCGGTGAGCAGCACGTCGGTGGAGGAGTTCAGCGCGGTCTCGGTGGAGTCCTGGACGATGCTGATGATGAAGCCGATGGCCACCACCTGCATGGCGATCTCGCTGGGGATGCCGAACAGGCTGGTGGCCAGCGGGATCAGCAGCAGCGAGCCGCCGGCCACGCCGGAGACGCCGGCGGCGCTGATCGAGGCGATCACGCAGAGCAGCAGGGCGGTGGGGATGTCCACGGCGATGCCCAGGGTGTGCACCGCGGCCAGGGTCAGCACGCTGATGGTGATGGCCGCGCCGGCCATGTTGATGGTGGCGCCCAGCGGGATCGATACCGAGTAGGTGTCCTCGTGCAGGCCCAGGCGCTCGCACAGCTGCAGGTTGACCGGGATGTTGGCCGCCGAGCTGCGGGTGAAGAAGGCGGTGATGCCGCTCTCGCGCAGGCAGGTCAGCACCAGCGGGTAGGGGTTGCGGCGGATCTTCCAGTACACGATCAGCGGGTTGACCACCAGGGCGACCAGCAGCATGCAGCCGACCAGCACCGCCAGCAGGCGGGCGTAGCCGAGCAGCGCGTCGAGGCCGGCCTCGGCCAGCGCCGCGGCGACCAGGCCGAAGGCGCCCAGCGGGGCGAAGCGGATCACCACGCGGACGATCTCCGACACGCCGTGGGACAGGTCGTGCAGCACGGTACGGGTGGTGTCGCTGCCGTGGCGCAGCGCGATGCCCAGGCCGATGGCCCAGGCCAGGATGCCGATGAAGTTGGCGTCGAGCAGGGCGCGCACCGGGTTGGTGAGCAGGCTGCCCAGCAGCGCGGCCAGCACCTCGCCGATGCCGCCGGGAGCGCTGGCCTCGGCGCCCGTGCCGTTCAGCACCAGGGTCGAGGGGAACAGGAAGCTGGCGCTCACGCCGACCAGGGCTGCGGCCAGGGTGCTGATCAGGTAGAGGACCAGCACCGGGCGGATGTGGGTCTGCTGGCCGCGCTTGTGGCTGGCGATGGCCGAGGTCACCAGCAGGAACACCAGTGGCGGCGCCACGGCCTTGAGCGCCGCGACGAACAGGTTGCCGACGAAACCGACGGACTGGCCTGCCTGCGGGGAGATCAGCGCGAGCAGGATGCCGGCGATCAGGCCGATGACGATTTGGGTGACCAGGCTGGTGCGGGCGAGCCGCTGCAGTAGCGGGCGTGGGGAGGTGGTGGCATTGCTCATGGACTGTCTCGCGGTGGTTCCGGACACCGCTGCGCTGCAGTCTTCGACGGCGGCGCAGCGCCGTCCGTATGCTGCAGGGCACGGGGCGGGGCCTCGTGCGAGAGGGGGGCGATTGTACGGCGCGCGAGGGGCGTGGCAAAGTGCCGGCCGGCAGGGACAGTCCCGCCCGGCGCGAGGCCGGGCGCTGGCAAGCAGGACAAGGGTAGGGGCGCGGCGCGGACCGCACGCGAGGGCGGTTACAGATCGAAGTCGTAGTCGGCGAGCCGCTTCTTCAGGCGGCGCTCTTCCAGCAGGTTGTCGATCACGCGGCGCTTGGCCAGGTTGCTCTTGCTGGTCGGTGCATCCTTGGCGTCGGTGTCATCCGCTTCGGCGTCGACGACGAAGTCTTCATCCAGGTCGAGGTCGGGTTTGGCTTGGGCCATGACTGCTACTCCAGAGATCAGAGGACCGTTTTGCGCACCTTATAGCGGCAAAATTCTGGAGGGTAAAAAAGAATTTATTTATCGCCTGAGAAGGAATCCTATATCGGATCAATCATCGGAAGTCTTGTGCCTGTACTCGCACAGATCCTCGATCCGGCAGCTGCCGCACTGCGGCTTGCGCGCCTTGCACACGTAGCGGCCGTGCAGGATCAGCCAGTGGTGGGCGTCGAGCAGGTATTCCTTCGGCACGAACTTGACCAGCTTCTTCTCCACCTCCAGCACGGTCTTGCCGGGGGCGATGCCGGTGCGGTTGCTGACCCGGAAGATGTGGGTGTCGACCGCCATGGCCGGCTGGCGGAAGGCGGTGTTGAGCACCACGTTGGCGGTCTTGCGGCCGACCCCGGGCAGCGCCTCCAGCTCCTCGCGGGTGCTCGGCACCACGCTGTCGTGGCGCTCGATGAGCAGGCGGCAGGCCTCGATGACGTTCTTCGCCTTGCTGCGGTACAGGCCGATGGTCTTGATGTACTGCTCGAGGCCCTCGACGCCGAGAGCGTGGATCGCCTCCGGGGTGTTGGCCACCGGGAACAGCCTGGCGGTGGCCTTGTTGACGCCGACGTCGGTGGCCTGGGCGGAGAGGATCACCGCCACCAGCAGCTCGAAGACGCTCTGGTATTCCAGCTCGGTGGTCGGCTCGGGATTGTCCTCTTTCAGGCGACGGAAGATCTCCGCGCGCTTGGCCGCATTCATTCCACCACTCCGGTGACGCGCACGCGGCGGCTCGGTGCGGGCTCGGGAGCCGGCTGGCTGGCCCTGGCGCGTTCTTCGGCGCGCTCGTCGAGGATGTTCTTGCCGGCGATCAGCAGGCCCAGCACCAGGAAGGCGCCGGGCGGCAGGATGGCCAGCAGGAAGCCCTTGTAGTCGCTGCCGAACAGGTTGAGTTCCCAGCTGGCGGCGATCGGGCCGAACAGCAGCTCCATGTTGGCGAACAGCGTGCCGGTGCCGAGCAGCTCGCGGATGGCGCCGAGCGCCAGCAGCACCAGGCCGAAGCCGGTGCCCATCATCAGGCCGTCGAAGGCCGAGCGGGCGACGCCGTTCTTCGCCGCGAAACCGTCGGCACGGCCGAGGATCACGCAGTTGGTGGTGATCAGCGGGATGAAGATGCCGAGGATCTGGTACAGCTCGTAGGTGAACGCCTGCATCAACAGCTCGATGCAGGTGGTCAGCGCGGCGATGATCATCACGAAGGCCGGCAGGCGCACGGCGGTCTGGGTCACGCTGCGGATGCTCGACACCGCGGCGTTGGAGCAGGCCAGCACCAGCGCGGTGGCCAGGCCGAGGCCGAGGGCGTTGACCGTCGAGTTGCTGGTGCCGAGCAGCGGGCACAGGCCGAGCAGCTGGACCAGGCCGGGGTTGTTCTTCCACAGGCCGTTGACGGCGATTTCGCGGTAGCTCTGGCTCATTGCGCGCGCTCCTGTTCGGGCGTCGGTTGGGCGGCGGCCTGGGCGAACAGCTCGGCCTTGTGCCCGTCGAAATACTGCAGGGCGTGGTGTACCGCCTTGACCACCGCACGCGGGGTGATGGTGGCGCCGGCGAACTGGTCGAACACGCCCTGGTCCTTCTTCACGCCCCAACCGGCCTCGCCCGGGTCGGCCAGCGACTTGCCGTTGAAGGCCAGCACCCAGGGGCTCTTGGCCAGCTCGATCTTGTCGCCCAGGCCCGGGGTTTCCTTGTGGGCGAGCACGCGCACGCCGGCCAGGCGGCCGTCGGCGTGGATGCCGACCAGCAGGCGGATGCTGCCGCTGTAGCCGTCCGGAGCCACGGCCTGGAGGATGACGGCACTGGGCTGGCCGCCCTTGAGCGCCAGGTAGGCCGGCAACGGCCTGTCGCTGCCGAGCAGCGGGTCGACGAGGTCCAGGCGGTTGTCCAGCAGGTGGTTGTCGTAGCTGCCCTGCGGCAGGATCTCGGCCAGCGCACGCACCTGCGCCTCGCGTTCGGCAGCGGCGATGCGCGAGGCGGTGCCCTGCTGGGTGACGGCTACCACGCCGACGGTGGCGACGGCGAACAGGCCGAGGATCAGGGCGTTGCGCAGCATCGAGCGCGGCATTTCCGGCAGCATGGCCTCAGTCTCCCAGCTTGAAGCCGCGTTCCGGCTTGCGGTGGCCGTAGGTGCGCGGACGGGTGTAGTAGTCGATGGTCGGCGCGGCCAGGTTCATCAGCAGCACGGCGAAGGCCACGCCGTCCGGGTAGCCGCCCCAGGTGCGGATCACGTAGGCGAGGATGCCGACGCCGGCACCGAAGATCACCCGGCCGAGCAGGCTGGTGGCGCCGGACACCGGGTCGGTGACGATGAAGAACGCGCCGAGCATGGTGGCGCCGGTGAGCAGGTGGAACAGCGGCGAGCCGTTGGAGTCGGAGCCCGAGCCGTTCCAGAACAGCAGGCTCATCAGGCCGAGGGCGGCGAGCATGCCGACCGGCGCGTGCCAGGTGAACACCCGCTTGTACAGCAGGAACAGGCCGCCGGCGAGGAAGGCCAGGTTGACCGCCTCGGCGCCGTAGCCGCCGAGGCTGCCGAACGCCGGGTTGCTCTGCCACAGCTCGGCGATGGTCAGGCTCTTGTTGACCTTGAGCGCGTCCAGCGCAGTGGCCTGGGTCCAGGCGTCCGGCAGGCCGGCGGTCAGGCCGAGGATGCGCTGCAGGCCCTCGACCAGGCCGAGGGTCGGGCTGACCGCCTCGAAGCCGCGCGGCGCCGGCCAGCTGGTCATCTCCACCGGGAAGGAGATCAGCGCCACCACGTAGCCGAGCATCGCCGGGTTGAATGGATTCTGGCCGAGGCCGCCGAACAGCTGCTTGCCGAACACGATGGCGAAGGCGGTGGCCACCAGGGTCAGCCACCAGGGCGAGTAGGGCGGCAGGGCCAGGGCCAGCAGCACGGCGGTGAGCACCGCGCTGTAGTCGCGCAGGAAGAAGGCCACCGGGCGCCGGCGCAGGCGCAGCACCGCGGCTTCGCAGCCGAGGGCGACGGCGCTGGCCCAGAGGAGGTTGATCAGCGTGCCGAAGCCGTACAGCCAGGTCAGCACCAGGATGCCGGGCACGGTGGCCAGCAGCACCAGCTGCATGACCTTCTGGGTACGGTTGTGGCCCGTGGCGTGGGGCGAGGTGATGCGGGGCAGGGCCATGGGTGCTCCGTTGTGGGCTTGCCTGGGGAGGTTGCCCTCCGCCTGCCGGTGGTGACCGGCGATGATCTTGGGGTTCGTAGGGTGGGGCAGGCCGAAGGCCGTAACCCACCACCCGGCTGCAAGGCCGGCCAGCGTGTGCCGGCTGTCGCCGGCATTGGTGGGTTACGCCGCAGGCGGCTAACCCACCCTACGGTCATGTGCTCTGCTGCTCCGCCAGCCTGCCTTCGGCCTCGGCCAGTCGCGCGCGAGCAGCCTCCAGCGCGGCCGGGTCGGCGTTCTCGTCGCGCTCCAGCTTGCGCAGGTCGGCGCGGGCGAAGGCGACCTCGGTCTTCAGGGCGCGGGTGGCCTCGTCGACCGGGCGCTTGTCGGTGCGCACCAGCTCCGGCGCCGGCTTGTTCGAGGCGTCCTCGGCGGCGTGCAGGGCCTGCTCGGCGCCTGCCAGCGCCTCGCGCAGCCGGGCCAGTTCGCTCTCGTCGGCGCCGGCCTTCTCGGCCTTCTTCAGCTCGGCGCGCTTCATCGCCAGCTCGACCTTGGCCTTCTTCAGCGGGTCGATCTCGGCCTTGGCCGGCTCGGCAGCTGCTGCGGGCGCCGGTGCGGCGGCCTGCTGTTCCAGCGCGGCCAGGGTCTTCTCCGCTGCCGCCTGCTGCTCGCGCAGTCTGGCCAGCTCGGCCTGCTGTTCGGCGTCCGGGGCCTCGAGCTTCTCCAGCTTGCGGATCTGCGCCTTGAGCATGGCGGCCTCGATCTTGGCCTTCTTCAAGGCCTCGTCGCCGGCCGGCTTGGCGGCGGCGGGAGCGGGCGCGGCGCTTTCGGCGGCGGCCAGCGCTTGGTCGGCGGCGGCGAGCTGCTCGCGCAGCTTCGCCAGTTCGGCCTGCTGGGCCTCGTCAGGGGCCTCGAGCTTCTCCAGCTTGCGGATCTGCGCCTTGAGCATGGCGGCTTCGATCTTGGCCTTCTTCAGCGCTTCGTCGCCGGCCGGCTTGGCGGCGGCGGGCGCGGCCGGAGCGGAGGCCTGGGCTGCGGCGAGGGCCTTCTGCGCGGCTTCCAGCGCGGCGCGCAGCTCGGCGACCTGGGCGTGCAGTTCGGGTGTATCGTGCTGGGCCAGCTGCTTCTCGGCCTTCTTCAGCGCCACCTGGGCCATGCTGGCCTCGATCTTCAGGCGCTTGAGTTCCTCGCTCGCCGCGCTGGCGGCCGGTGCGGCAGCTTCCTCGGGCTTGGCGGCGGTTTCGGCCTGGGCGGCCTTGGCGCGTGCGGCTTTCTCGGCGCGCGCCTTGCGCTCCTCTTCCTTGCGCTCTTCCTCGCGGCGCAGGCGCTCCTGGCGCAGCTCGAAGCGCTGCTTGGAATGCTCGGCCTTCTGCTGCTTCTGCTCCAGTTCGCGGATTTCCGCCTTGGCCGCCCGGTAGTACTGCACCAGCGGGATGCTCGACGGGCAGACGTAGGCGCAGGCGCCGCACTCGATGCAGTCGAACAGGTTGTGCGCCTTGAGCTGCTCGTGCTCGCTGCCGAGGGCGAAGAAGTGCAGCTGCTGCGGCAGCAGGCTGGCGGGGCAGGCCAGGGCGCACTCGCCGCAGCGGATGCACGGCATGGCCGGCGGCGGCGGCGGCAGTTCCTTGCTCGTCGGCGCCAGCAGGCAGTTGGTGGTCTTGACCAGCGGCACGTCGAGCGCCGGCAGGGTGAAGCCCATCATCGGTCCACCCATGATCAGGCGGTCCATCTTGTTCGCGTCGAGGCCGGCGAAGGCCAGCAGCTCGCCGACCGGAGTGCCGATCAGCGCCTCGACGTTCATCGGCCGGGCCAGGGCCTCGCCGGTGAGGGTGACGATCCGCGCGATCAGCGGCCGGCCGAGCACCACGGCGTCGTGCACCGCCACCGCGGTGCCGACGTTCTGGCAGAGCATGCCGATGTCCGCCGGCAGGCCGCCGGCCGGCACTTCGCGGCCGGTGAGGATCTGGATCAGCTGCCGCTCGCCCCCCGACGGGTACTTGGTGGGGAACACGCGCAGCTGGTAGCTGCGCTCGCCGAGGGCGGCGCGCACCGCAGCGATGGCCTCGGGCTTGTTGTCCTCGATGCCGATCAGCACCTCGTCCGGCTGGATCAGTTGGGCCAGGATGTCGATGCCCAGCACCAGTTCGGCGGCCTTCTCGCGCATCAGCACATCGTCGGCGGTGATGTACGGCTCGCACTCGGTGCCGTTGATCACCAGGGTGTGGATCTTCTGCTGCGGCCGCGCGGTGAGCTTGACCGCGGTGGGGAAGCCGGCGCCGCCCAGGCCGTTGATGCCGGCGTCGCGGATCCTCTCCAGCAGCTCCTCGGGCGCCAGGGCGCGGAAGTCGGCGCAGGGAGCCAGCTCGCACCATTGGTCCAGACCGTCGGCCTCGATGACGATGGCCGGTGCCAGCATGCCGGAGGCGTGCGGGTAGGGCTGCGGGCCGATGAAGGTCACGGTGCCGGAGGTCGGCGCATGCACCGGGACGCTGACGAAGCCGGTGGCCTCGGCGATCTTCTGGCCCTTGCGCACCCGCTCGCCGACCGCCACGCACGGCTCGGCCGGCGCGCCGATGTGCTGGCTGAGCGGCAGGGTCAGCTGCCTGGGCAGCGGCGCCGGCTGGATCGGCGTGCGGTTGGACAGTTCCTTGCGCTCCGGCGGATGGATGCCGCCGGGGATGTCCCAGATCTTCGCGCGTACGTTCATGCGGCCTGCTCCCGGTCGCTGGCGATCAATTGGCCGGGCGGGAGCGGGCGCTCCCACTTCCAGTTCTGCACGCTGCCGCCCACCTCGAGCATGTCGATGCAGTCCACCGGGCAGGGCTCCACGCACAGGTCGCAGCCGGTGCACTCGTCCTTGATCACCGTGTGCATCTGCCGCGCCGCGCCGACGATGGCGTCGACCGGGCAGGCCTGCAGGCACTTGGTGCAGCCGATGCACTCGGCCTCGCGGATGAAGGCGACCATGCGCGGCTTCTCGCCGCCGGCAGCGTCGAGCGGTTCGGCCTCGACGTCGAGCAGGTCGGCCAGCGCCTGCACGGTGGTCTGCCCGCCGGGCGGGCACTTGTTGATCTTGTCGCCGCCGGCGATGGCCTCTGCGTAGGGCTTGCAGCCCGGGTAGCCGCACTGGCCGCACTGGGTCTGCGGCAGCAGGGCGTTGATCTGCTCGACGATGGGGTCGCCCTCGACGCGGAAACGCACCGCGGCATAGCCGAGGATGGCGCCGGCGATCAGGCAGATCGCGGCCAGGGCAACGACGGCAATGAGGACCAGACTCATAGCTTGATCAATCCGGTGAAGCCCATGAACGCCAGCGACATCAGGCCGGCGGTGACCAGGCCGATGGCCGCGCCGCGGAACGGCTTGGGCACGTCGGCGATGGCGATGCGTTCGCGCATGGCGGCGAACAGCACCAGCACCAGGGAGAAGCCCAGGCCGGCGGCGAAGCCGTTGGCGGTGGCGGTGAAGAAGGTGAACTCGGCCTTGTTGGCGTTGAGCAGGGCCACACCGAGCACGATGCAGTTGGTGGTGATCAGCGGCAGGAAGATGCCGAGCACGCGGTACAGCACGGGACTGGTCTTGTTCACCACCATCTCGGTGAACTGCACCACCACGGCGATCACGAGGATGAAGGTGATGGTCTTGAGGAACTCGAGATCCAGCGGCTTGAGCACGTACTGCTGCACCAGGTAGCAGCACATGGCGGCCAGGGTCAGCACGAAGGTGGTGGCCAGCGCCAGGCCGATGGCGGTTTCGATCTTCTTCGAAACCCCCATGAACGGGCAGAGGCCAAGGAACTGCACCAACACGAAGTTGTTGACCAGAATGGCGCTGACCAGGATGAGGGCGAATTCGGTCATGGGCAGGGAGACTCGCGCCGGTGGATAAAGGGGGCGCATATTATCGTGAACCCGTTCATAGCGTACAAGCGGAGCGGGCTGGGCGTTTTTAAGCTCTTTTTGGAATAAATACTGCGTGTCCGGCTATTTGCGTGGCTTGCAGCCGGCTCGGAGCGCGGTGCGTCCCATTGTCGCGAGCGCCCTTGTCGCAGGCGCGGGCCAGAGGCGCCGGCGCCTGCGGGGGTGTCAGTAAACCATGCAGGCGGCGTTGAGCAGGCCGGCGCACAGGGCGCTGCCGCCGAGGAACAGGCCGTGGGCCAGGCAGTTGCCGGTGATGCCCTGGCGCAGCTCGGGGAGCAGCCGGGCGACCGCCAGGTAGACCAGCGCCTGCACCAGCATGGCGATGCAGCCCCACACCAGCATGTCGAGCAGGCTGGTGCTGTGGGCGATGCTGCTGGCCAGCGGCAGGGCGAAGCCGAGCAGCGCGCCGATCAGGGCCAGGGCGGCGGCGAGGTTGCCGGCACGGATCAGTTCCAGTTCGGCGTAGGGCGTCAGGCGGATGTACAGGCTGGCGAACAGGCCGAACAGGGCCAGCGCAGTGGCGAAGTAGGCGAGGAAGCTGGGCAGGGTTTGCAGCAGGTCCACGACGGGATCTCCTTGGATTCGGTGGGCTCAGGCGTTGCGGAAGAAGTGCGGCACGAAGCGGCTGCTGTCGCGGGTGATCGGCCCGGCATCCTCGCGGATGCCCAGGCCCGCGGCGCGCTCGCCGACCATCCAGCAGCCGAGCACCGGGTAGTTGCCGGCGAACTCCGGCAGCGGCGCATACGCCTGCCAGATGCACGGCGCCTGGCCATGCGGGCCGTCGCTGGCCAGGATGCCGCCCTCGCTGACGATGCGGATGTTCTCGCCCTCGCGCGAATACAGCGGCTTGCGCACGTGGGGCAGCGGCAGGTCGTCGCCGAAGCTGGCCGGCAGCAGGTTGGGGTGCTCGGGAAACAGCCGCCAGAGGATCGGCAGCAGCGCCTTGCACGACAGCAGCAGCTTCCACGCCGGTTCGAGGAAGCGGATGCCGCTGGTCGCCACGTGGGCACCGAATTCGTCCTCCAGCAGCCATTCCCACGGATACAGCTTGAAGCAGTGGCGGATCGGCCGGCCGCCTTCGTCGACGAAGCAGTGCCGCGCGGCATCGAAGCCGATCCGCTCGATCGGCAGGTAGTCGCTGGCCAGGCCCGTCTGGTGCGCGGTGTCCAGCAGGTACAGGGCGTTGCCGGTGTCCTCCTCATGGCCGGCGAGGGCGGCGAAGTGCACCGGACCGCCGGGATCGAGCGCCCGCCAGCGCTCGATCAGCTGCTCGTGCAGCGAGTTGAACTGGTCGGCGTCCGGCAGCACGTCCTGCAGCCAGAACCACTGCACCACGCTGGCTTCCAGCAGGCCGGTGGGGGTGTCGGCGTTGTACTCGAGCAGCTTCGGCGCGCCCGTGCCGTCCCAGGAGAAGTCGAAGCGTCCGTACAGGCTGGGCTCCTGCCGCTGCCAGGAGTCGACGATCAGCTCGCGGGCGCGCGGCGGCAGGGCGAAGGGCGCGAAGTGCTCATGGCGGACGATCCAGTCCACCGCCTCCAGGCAGCGCTGGTGCAGGTCCTCGCTGGCGCTTTCCAGCGTCTCGATCTGCTCCAGGGAGAACTCGTAGGCGGCCGACTCGTCCCAGTAGGTGCCGTCGATGCTGTGGAAGGTGAAACCCAGCTGCTCGCACTGGGCGCGCCAGTGCGGTCGCGGGGTGAAGGCGCGGCGCTGCATCAGCCGCCCCCCGAGAAGCGCGCCCCGGAGCTGCCGAAGCCGCCACGGGCGACCATCTGCCGGGTCTGCACCAGGTGCTGGCGGGCCGTGTAGGGGCGGGAGCCGTCCTCGTAGCTGGGGCCGAGATAGCGGCTGACGCCGACGTAGCCGGAGCCACCGCTGCCGCCGCTGCTCTCGGGCTCGCAGGCCCAGGCGTGCTGGGCCCAGTCGGCCTGGCACTCCTCCTGGCTGGCGTAGCGGTCGCGGTAGACCGCGTCGTGGTGGAGGACGGACATCAGCACGCCGCCGGTGAGCACGCTGGTGAATACGACGGTGGATTTCTTCATGCGTCCTTGCGTGGTTCAGAAAGCGAGGCCGCCAAGTTTAACCGCGGCGGCGGGAAAAATCGGTGATGCGTGCCCGCGTGAGGTTCCGGTCATGCCCACGCTCCTGCGTGGGCATGCAGCCCGAGCCGCTCCTGCGGCTGGACGCGGAGCGTCCAAGGCGGGGTTCCCACGCGGAGCATGGGAACCATCGACGTGCCAGCAGTCAGTGCACGCGCTGGCCCGGCTTGGCGCCGGCGTCCGGGCTGAGCAGGAAGATCTCCTCGCCGCCCGGGCCGGCGGCCAGCACCATGCCCTCGGACAGGCCGAACTTCATCTTGCGCGGCGCCAGGTTGGCCACGTACAGGGTCAGGCGGCCCTCCAGCTTGCTCGGGTCCGGGTAGGCGGACTTGATGCCGCTGAACACGTTGCGCTTGGCGTCGCCGATGTCCAGGGTCAGGCGCAGCAGCTTGTCGGCGCCCTCGACGAACTCGCACTTCTCGATCAGGGCGATGCGCAGGTCGACGGCGGCGAAGGCGTCGAAGTTGATTTCCGCAGCCAGCGGCTCCTTGACCAGCTCGCCATTGCCGGTCGGGGCGGCGGCTTCGGTGCTTTGTGCGGCGAGGTCTTCCTTGGAGGCTTCGATCATGGCGTCAATCTTCGCAGGTTCGATACGGGTCATCAGCGGGGTGAACGGATTCAGCTGGTGGTTGGCCAGGCGCAGTTCGTGGTCCTGCCAGGTCAGCGGGGCGACGTTGAGGAAGCCCTCGGCGGCGGCGGCCAGGTTCGGCAGCACCGGCTTGAGGAAGATCACCAGCTGGCGGAACAGGTTGACGCCGAAGGCGCAGATTTCCTGCACCTCGGCCTGCTTGCCCTCGACCTTGTTCAGCGCCCACGGCGCCTTGTCGGCGATCCAGGCGTTGGCGCGGTCGGCCAGGTGCATGATCTCGCGCATGGCGCGGCCGAAGTCGCGGTGCTCGTAGGCCTCGGCGATGCTCGGCGCGGCGGCCTGGAAGGCGTCCCACAGCTCGGGCTCGGGATTGGCGTCGACCATCACCCCGGCGTTGCCCTTGTGGATGAAGCCGGCGCAGCGGCTGGCGATGTTGACCACCTTGCCGACCAGGTCGGAGTTGACCTTCTGCACGAAGTCCTCGAGGTTGAGGTCCAGGTCATCCACGCCGCGCGACAGCTTGCTGGCGTAGTAGTAGCGCAGGTACTCGGGATTGAGGTGGTCGAGGTAGGTACGCGCCTTGATGAAGGTGCCGCGCGACTTGGACATCTTCTGGCCGTTGACGGTCAGGTAGCCGTGCACGTTGACCGCGGTCGGCTTGCGGTAGCCCGCGCCTTCCAGCATCGCCGGCCAGAACAGGGTGTGGAAGTTGACGATGTCCTTGCCGATGAAGTGGTACAGCTCGGCCTTGGAGTCCTTGTTCCAGAAGGCGTCGAAGTCCAGCTCCGGGCGGCGCGCGCAGAGGTTCTTGAAGCTGGCCATGTAGCCGACCGGCGCGTCCAGCCAGACGTAGAAGTACTTGCCCGGCTCGTCGGGGATCTCGAAGCCGAAGTAGGGCGCGTCGCGGGAGATGTCCCACTCCTGCAGGCCGCCGTCCAGCCATTCGGCGATCTTGTTGGCCACCGCGTCCTGCAGGGCGCCGCCGCGGGTCCACTGCTTGAGCATGGCCTCGAAGTCGGGGAGCTTGAAGAAGAAGTGCTTGGAGTCGCGCAGCACCGGGGTGGCGCCGGAGATCGCCGAGCGCGGGTCCTTCAGCTCGGTCGGCTCGTAGGTGGCGCCGCACTTCTCGCAGTTGTCGCCGTACTGGTCCTCGGCGGCGCACTTCGGGCAGGTGCCCTTGATGAAGCGGTCGGCGAGGAACATGCCCTTCTCGGGGTCGAAGTACTGGGTCACCGAGCGGGTGGCGATGTGTCCGGCCTCGCGCAGCTTCAGGTAGATGCCGGTGGCCAGCTCGCGGTTCTCGATCGAGTGGGTCGAGTGGAAGTTGTCGAAGTTGACCAGGAAGTCGGCGAAATCGCCGCTGTGCTCGGCCTGCACGCCGTCGATCAGCTGTTGCGGGGTGATGCCTTCCTTCTCGGCGCGCAGCATGATCGCCGAGCCGTGGGCGTCGTCGGCGCACACGTAGATGCACTGGTTGCCGCGCTGCTTCTGGAAGCGCACCCAGATGTCGGTCTGGATGTACTCGAGCATGTGGCCCAGGTGGATGGAGCCGTTGGCGTAGGGCAGGGCGCTGGTAACGAGAATCTGGCGGGGCTCGGACATGATGATCGGCTGCACTGGCAAAACGAGGGAAGTCGGCAACTATATAGGCCCGGGCGGTTTTTTTCATCCGTGGGGCTGGCGCTCGGGTAGGATATCCCCCTGTTCCACTCAACCATTCTTCCCGGGAGTCACCCATGAGTGCCGTCACCCGCGCCGCCGTCGAGGCGGTTCTGCGTCAGTACCTTGATCCGCATCTCGATCAGGACCCGGTCAGCGCCGGCTGCCTGCGCGACGTCGCCATCGACGGCGGTCGCGTGCGCGTGCGTCTGGAGCTGGGCTACGCCGCTGGGCTGTTCAAGGCCGGCTGGGCCGAGCTGCTCGAGTCCGGCCTGGAGAACCTCGAGGGCGTGACCGAGGCATCGGTGCAGGTCGACTGCGTGATCCCGGCCCACCAGGTGCCGGCGCAGACCCAGGCGCTGGCCGGGGTGAAGAACGTCATCGCCGTGGCCTCCGGCAAGGGCGGCGTCGGCAAGTCGACCACCGCCGCCAACCTGGCGCTGGCGCTGGCCCGCGAGGGCGCGCGGGTCGGCATCCTCGATGCCGACATCTACGGCCCCAGCCAGGGGCTGATGCTCGGCATCAAGGACGGCACTCGCCCGCAGGTCAAGGACGGCCAGTGGTTCGTGCCGCTCGAGGCCCACGGCGTGCAGGTGATGTCGATGGCCTTCCTCGCCGACGAGCGCACGCCGATGGTCTGGCGCGGGCCGATGGCCTCCGGCGCACTGCTGCAGCTGATCACCCAGAGCGCCTGGGACAACCTCGACTACCTGGTGGTGGACATGCCGCCGGGCACCGGCGACATCCAGCTGACCCTGGCGCAGAAGGTGCCGGTGGCCGGCGCGCTGATCGTCACCACCCCGCAGGACCTGGCCCTGCTGGATGCCAGGAAGGGCGTGGAGATGTTCACCAAGGTCAACATCCCGGTGCTCGGCGTGGTGGAGAACATGGCGGTGCACATCTGCTCGAACTGTGGGCATGCCGAGCACCTGTTCGGCGAGGGCGGCGGGGCCAAGCTGGCCGCGCAGTACGGCGTCGAGTTGCTGGCCTCCTTGCCGCTGGCCATGGCCATCCGCGAGCAGGCCGACGGCGGCAGGCCGACCGTGGTGGCCGAGCCGGACGGCCCGCTGGCGCTGCTTTACCAGCAGCTGGCGCGCAAGGTCGGCGCGCGGCTGGTGCGCCAGGCGGCGCCGGCGATGCCGAGCATCAGCATCAGCGAGGATTGATCCGCGAGCACGGGCGGCGGCGCTGCCGTCGCCCGTCTCGGGAAGAAATCGCAGGCATAAAAAAAGGTTCTTCGCGGGATCGTGGGGAAGAGCGGATTGACAGACAGGGAAGCAGGTAAATTGGCAGTCGCCAAACACGCCAACGCCTGCCCCCTGCTGTCACCGTGCATCCTATTGATCTTGCTGCTTTCTGGCCAGGCTACGACGTTGTAGCCTGCAGCCATTCCGTCGAAAAAAACCTCACGCTGACCCTCGAACCCCGAGCGGCCGACCTTCCACGCTGTGGTCGCTGTCAGCAGCCCAGCCCCCTGATCCATGACCGACGCATTCGCCTCGTTCGCGACCGGGATCTGTTCGATCAGCGCGTCCAGTTGCGACTCCCCATACGCCGAGTGGACTGCCTGACGTGTGGGCGAGTTACCGAGCACATTTCCTGGTTGGCCCCGGCCTCGCGGCTGACCCGCCGGCTGTGTTCCTGGGTCGAAACCCTGCTGCGGTTCATGCCCATCAGCCATGTCAGCCAGCTCACCGGGCTGCACTGGCACACCATCAAGACGCTGGACAAGCGGCGTCTCCAGGCCGCATTCGGCACCTTCGAGCCGGGCGATGTGCGCCGTCTGGTGATGGACGAGTTCGCCCTGCACAAAGGCCATCGTTACGCGACGGTGATCATGGATGCCGAGCGTACCCGCGTTCTGTGGGTTGGCCTGGGTAACAGCCGCAAGGCCATACGCCCGTTCTTCGAGCAACTCGGTGAGCGCTGCCAGCAGATCGAGGCTGTGGCGATGGACATGAATACGGCCTTCGACCTGGAAGTGAAACAGCACTGCCCTCAGGCCGAGGTTGTGTACGACTTGTTCCATGTGGTCGCCCGCTACGGACGTGACGTGATCGACCGCATCCGGGTAGACCAGGCCAATGCCCTGCGCCATGACAAGCCCGCTCGCCAAGTGGTCAAGCAGAGCCGTTGGCTGCTGCTGCGCAACCGGGAGAACCTGAAGGAGGATCATGCCGTTCGACTGCAGGAGTTGTTGGCAGCCAACCAGCCACTGGCCACGGTCTATGTGCTCAAGGATGCGTTGAAGGAGGTCTGGTACGCACCCAGCGTGCGGGAGGGCTGGCGGCGCTGGCGAACCTGGCTGAGGCATGTCCGGGAGAGCGGCTTGGCGCCGCTACAACGCTTTGCCCGCAACCTCCAGCGCTATGCCCGGGGCATCCTCGCCAGTGCACGATTCCACATGCACACCAGCCTGCTGGAGGGGGTGAACAACCGGATCAAGGTGATCAAGCGCATGGCCTATGGCTTCAGGGACGCCGATTACTTCTTCCTGAAAATCAAGGCCGCCTTCCCCGGGAAAATGCGATGAACCTAAAAAAACCCCGCCTGGGCGGGGTCTTTTGCGGGAAAGAACAGGTCAGATGACCTGGACTTCCTCGGCTTGCATGCCTTTCTGGCCGCGGGTCGCGACGAAAGAAACGGCCTGGCCTTCTTTCAGGCTCTTGAAGCCGTCGCTCTGAATGGCGCGGAAGTGTACGAAGAGGTCGTCACCGGATTGCGGGGTGATGAAGCCGAAGCCTTTCTCATCGTTGAACCACTTGACGGTACCGGTTTGGCGATTGGACATGTGAATGTCTCCTTGCATGAGTTTTAAAAGGTGGGTGACCTGGAAATTCCGGGCCGGGAACTGAATGCAAGGAGTTAGGAGTCGTAGCAATGACTGGATCGAGATCCGGGCATTTTGTAGCGATTCACGGTGACACATGCAGCAGCTGCAGCCACCATACGCGTTTTGCGCCAGGAAGCGAGCTTTATTTTCATTTTTTTGCCGCAAGTGACCGGCGGCAGGTCGAGACTCGTGGTCGGCAAGCCTTTGAACCGGGCTTTGCGCCCCGGTAAGATGCGCGCCCGACCTTTATCTCGCACAGCCTGAGCAGGACACCCGCCATGAGCATCAAATCGGACAAGTGGATTCGCCGCATGGCCCTCGAGCACGGCATGATCGAGCCCTTCGTCGAGCGTCAGGTGCGCGGTGCCGATTCCGACCGGGTCATCTCCTACGGGGTGTCCAGCTACGGCTACGACGTGCGCTGCGCCGACGAATTCAAGGTGTTCACCAACATCCATTCGGCCACCGTCGACCCGAAGAACTTCGACGAGAAGAGCTTCGTCGACGTCAAGGGCGACGTCTGCATCATCCCGCCGAACTCCTTCGCCCTGGCGCGAACCGTCGAGTACTTCCGCATCCCGCGCGACGTGCTGACCATCTGCCTGGGCAAGAGCACCTACGCGCGCTGCGGCATCATCGTCAACGTCACCCCGCTCGAGCCGGAGTGGGAAGGCCACGTGACCCTGGAGTTCTCCAACACCACCACCCTGCCGGCGAAGATCTACGCCAACGAGGGCGTGGCGCAGATGCTGTTCCTGCAGTCCGACGAGGAGTGCGAAGTGTCCTACAAGGACCGCGGCGGCAAGTACCAGGGCCAGACCGGGGTGACCCTGCCCAAGGCCTGAGCCGCTCCGCTGTCGAAAACGAGCCGCGCCTGTCGCGGCTCGTTCGTTTCCGGCTACTCCCCGAACGGCCAGGTCTCGTCCTCGCCGCCGTGCGGGGTTTCCCGGTCGAGCGGGGTGACCGCACAGGTCTGCTCCAGCCACAGCCAGGCGTCGAACTGCTCGGCCAGCACCGCCTCGAAGTAGTGGCTCTGCCGCTCGCTCTCCGGGCGGTAGATCACGCCGATGGCGCGTTCCAGCAGGGTGTCGGACAGCGCGGCGCGCAACTCATCGCGGGCGTCGCCACGCCAGTCGGTGAGCGAGGCGGGGATGCCGGCCTGCAGGAACACCTGCTCCCAGCTGTCGTGACGCGAGGGGCGCACCTGCTTGATCCGCATCGGCTCGTCCCAGTTGTCGGCCGCCGCCACCGTGCCGCGGTCGGTGCCCATGCCGATCAGCACCGCCTCGCGGCCCCAGGCGTCGCGGCACAGCTCGCCGATGTTGAACTCGCCGGCCCAGCCCATGGCGGTGGCGCTGGCGTTGCCGATGTGCGAGTTGTGCGCCCAGACCACCGCCTTCGCTGCCGGGCCGCGGTGCTCAAGTAGACGCTCGAGGCTGTCGAACATGTGCTGGTCGCGCAGGTTCCACGAGGCGACCGAGCCGTGGTACATGGCCCGGTAGTACTGCTCGGCGGCCTGCACCACGCGGGCGTTCTGGGTGGCGTCGAAGAACGCCTCGCCGCCCTCGGCCAGGTGCTCCAGGCGCTGTTCGAGCAGGGCGCGCAGCTGTTCGACCACCGCGTCCTCGCAGGAGCGCTGGCCGTGCAGGACGTTGCGTCCGTACAGCGCCGGCGCATTCTCCCAAGGCTTCAGGCAGCCGTAGCGCTGGCGCGCGGCCTGCGCCGCCTCGGCGTCGGTGCGGTCCAGGTAGTCGAGCACCGCGCTGATCGAGGCGCTCAGGCTGTACACGTCGAGGCCGCGGAACTCGACGCGCCGCGCCATGGGCAGCGCCGCGTTGTGTTGCGTGAGCCAGGCGCAGAACCCGGCGACCTCGCGGTTGCGCCACATCCAGGTGGGGAAGCGCCGGAAGGCCTGGCGCGTCCAGGCGGGCGGCTCCTGAGCGCGCACCTGGCGGTCGATCTGCGCGGCGTCCGGCCAGTCGGCCTCGACGGCGACTATGCTGAAGCCGTGTTTTTCGATCAGCCGGCGGGTGATGGCCGCGCGGGCGCGGTAGAACTCGCTGGTGCCGTGGCTGGCCTCGCCGATCAGCACCACGCGGGCGTCGGCGTAGCGGTCGAACAGCGCGGCGAACTCGGCGCTGTCCACGCCCGGCAGCGGCTCGGCGAAGTGGCGCAGCAGGGCCAGGCGTTCGCTGGCGCCTGGCCGGTGGGCGTGTTCTTTCATGTGGGCCTCCCGACGCACCGGGCTGCGGTGCGTCAGGGAAAGCCTAGCCAGCGGTGGCGTGTGCGTGCGCCGGGCCGACGAACTCACTGGCGGCTCAGCCTCCCACCGTCACCCCCAGCCAGTGCCCCAGCCCGTAGGTGATCGCCGCCGCGCCGAGGCCGAAGGCCACCTGGCGCAGGCCGGAGTAGAGCAGGCCGCGGCCGGTGAACAGGGTTACCAGGGCGCCGATCAGGAACAGCCCGCCGGCACTGAACAGGGCGCAGGCGACGACGGCGGCCTGGCCGTCGAGCAGCAGGAACGGCAGCACCGGGATCAGCGCGCCGAGGCTGAACACCACGAAGGAGGTGATCGCCGCCAGCCAGGCCGAGCCGCCGAGGTCGTCGGGATCGACGCCCAGCTCCTCGCGCACCAGGGTGTCCAGCGCGCGGCCCTTGTCGGCCATGATGCCTTCGGCCATGGCGCGCGCCTTGCCCTCGTCGAGGCCCTTGGCGCGGTAGATCAGCACCAGCTCCTCGGCTTCCTCGTCGGGCACCATTTCCAGTTCGTCGCGCTCGGTGGCGATCTGCTGCTCGTACAGCTCGCGGGCGTTCTGCACCGACAGCCATTCGCCGAGGGCCATCGAGCAGGCGCCGGCGAGCAGGCCGGCCAGACCGGTGAGCAGCAGGGCGTCGGCAGCGAAGGCGGCGCCGGCCACGCCCATCACCAGGCTGAAGTTGGAGATCAGGCCGTCGTTGGCGCCGAGCACCGCGGCGCGCAGGGCGTTGCCGCCGCCGGCGCCGTGGCGGCCTTCCAGGCTGGCGAACAGGCGGCCGTTCCAGGTGTTGCGCCGGCCGCGGGCCAGTTCGTTGAGCAGGCGGGCGTGGGAGCGCTCCTGACCGGGCATGCCGGTATCGCAGGCTTCCGGCTGGCCGTCGTACTGGCCGCGGTCGATCTGCTCCAGCGAGGCGGCGGCGCCGATCACCCAGTCCGGGCCGAGCAGGCGGGCGATGCGGATCAGCAGGCGGGTGCGCCAGCTCGGCGCCAGCTCCGGCGCGCTGGCGCCGAGCAGGCGGAACTGCGTGCGCCAGAACTCGGCATGGCGCTCCTCGATGGTTGCCAGGCGGCGGTACAGCTCGCCCAGCTCCGGGCGGCTCTCGTAGCGGGCGAGGGCGCGGTACAGCGCGCAGCTGTCGATCTCGCCCTGCAGGTTGCGCCGGTAGCGTTCGAGGTGGGCTTCGCGTTCGCTGGGCATGGGGCGGCCTCGGCGTTGCGGGAACACCCTCTGAGATTAGCCCGGATGGGGAAAGGGGCGCAGAGCGTCCCGGGATGCGCGCCCGTGCGGGCGCGTTTCGTCGGTAGGGGCGAATTCATTCGCCGTTACGAGGCACTTTGGCGAATGAATTCGCCCCTGCAGCGGATGTTGGCTTTCAGCGCCCCGGGGTCAGCAGCAGGCGCTGGCTGCCGTAGGCGCGGTCGAGGTTGCGCTCCTGGAACGGGAAGGTCTGGTAGCGGCCCTTGAACCTGGCGTCGATGCCGTCGGCATAGTGCGGGCTTGCCGGATTGCCCGACTGCCCGGAGCTGTTGACCGCCTGCAGCGGCTCGTCCTGGCCGAAGTCGACCACCATGCGCGCGGAGGGGATCAGCCAGGTGTCGAAGTCCTTGCCCCACAGCCAGGCCGAGACGTTCAGCGTGCTGTGGTCGCCGCCGGCCGGGTAGGGGCCGCGGTCCAGGTAGTCCCGGATGCTCGCCAGGCTGGCGCGCTGGCCGGCGCTCATGTACGGCGCCAGGCGGGTGGCGTCGCTGTCCCACTGGTAGGTATGCAGCTTGCCCCACTGCCAGGCGCTGCGGTTGCCGCCCAGCTCGCTCTCCAGGCGCGCCACCGCGCCGGCCAGGCTGCGCGCGAGGATCGCCGGCTTGTCTTCCTTCTGCGACGTGCGCACGTCGTCCCAGAACGGGCTGTCCTGGCGGCCGAGCAGGTGGTCGGCCTGCGCCGAGTAGCTGAGCTTGGCGATCTCCACTAGGCCCTGCCAGGCCACGCTGTCCTCCGGGCCCAGTTCGTCGAGGAAGGTCTGCCGCGCGCTTTCCTGGAGGAACATGGCGTACAGCGCGGCGTCGGCCGATTGCGCCGCAAGGCGGCCGTCGAAGGCCTGCAGGCGCGTGAGCGCCTCCTGCGCGCGCTCGCGCTCGCCACCGGGGAGGGCGGCGATGGCCTGCTGCAGCGGCTGGGCCATACCCGGATCGGCGAACATCGCCTTGAGCTTGGCGGCGAACGGCGTCTGCTGGTCGTACTGCATGGCGATCATGCTGCGCGCGTCGTGGCGCGTGCTGGCGCCGGCCAGTTCGGCGATGCGCTCGGCGCGCTCGGGGTAGAACCAGGAGCTGGACAGCTGCACGCCGTAGCCGCCCGGCACGGTGCGCTGGTTGGCGGTGCCCAGCCAGCCCTGCGGCGGGTCCTGGTCGTAGGGATGCAGCATGGTGTCGGCGTAGCCGTCCCAGCCGTACTGGCCGTCCCAGCCGGGCGAGGGGACCAGGCCGCGGCCGCCCTTGCGGTTGGGGTAGCGGCCGGTGACCTGCCAGGCGATGTGGCGGGCGTCGGCGTAGACCAGGTTGAGGCCGAGGGCGCGGATGTTGCGCACCGGCTCGTGGGCTTCGTCCACCGACTGCGCGCGCGATAGGTCGAAGAAGGCGTCGAGGGTCTGGTCGGCCTCGAACAGGCTGCTCTTCAGGGCGATGCCGTAGCCGCTGGCCAGGGCGATCGGCTGCAGCGGATCCTTGCGCTCGCCGAGCACGCTGTTGAGCAGCGGGCCGTGGCGGGTTTCCAGGACGGTTTCGCGGATCGGCCGCTGGCCCTTGATGAAGAAGGTTTCCTGGCGTTCGCGCGCCGGCTGCCACTGGCCGTCGGCGAGGTATTCGAGGCGGTTGCCCTGGCGGCGCACCTGCTCGAGGAACAGGTCCTGGGTGTCGCCCATGACCATGGTCATGCCCCAGGCCAGCTTGCCGTTGAAGCCGGCGACCACCGCGGGGATGCCGGCCACCGAAAGACCGGCGACCTGGTATTTCGGCGTGCGCAGCTGCACGAAGCTCCACAGCGAGGGCTGGGTCAGCGGCAGGTGCGGGTCGTTGGCCAGCAGGCTCTTGCCGCTGCGGCTGCGCTGCGGGGCGATCGCCCAGTTGTTCGACGCCGCCACGCCGAGCATGTTGAGCGCCGCCAGCTGGCCGGCGGCGCCGTCGAGGGCGGCCAGGCCGGGGATCTGCCCGCCGAGCCGGAGACCCTTGAGCTTGTCCGCCTCGTCGACCGGCAGCGGCTCGTCCGGGTAGGTCGGCAGCAGCCAGGCCAGCTGCTCGGTGCCGACCTTCTGCGCCAGCGCCAGGCCGGCGATCTCCTCCTGCAGGTTGACCGACAGGCCGAAGTTGAGCAGGCAGAAGATCAGCGCCGAGTCCTCGGGCTTCCAGTATTCCGGGCGGTAGCCGGAGGCGGCCAGGTCCATCGGCAGCCTGTCGCGGTGGCGGAACAGCCAGGCGTTGACGCCGCGGGCGTAGACCTCGAAGAAGCGGCGCAGGCGCGGCGAGGCGTTCTTCCAGACGATGTCGGCGCTCTCGCGCAGGTTCACCGCGCGCATGAAGCGGTCGATCTCCAGCACGCCGGGGCCGGCCATCTCGGCCAGGCGGCCCTGGGCCATCAGGCGCAGGCCGACCATCTGGCCGATGCGGTCGCTGGCGTGCACGTAGCCGAGGGCGAACAGCGCATCGTGGTAGCTGCGGCTCTCGATCAGCGGCATGCCCAGCGGGTTGCGGCGCACCGACACCGTGTCGGCCAGGCCCTTGAGCGGCTGCACCCCGGAGCTCGGCGGCAGGCTGTCCTGGTAGCGGTTGTCCAGCCAGGTCTGGCAGCCGCTCAGGCTGACCAGCGCGGTCAGGGCGGAAGCGCCCGCCAGCAGGGCGAGGGGGCGGAACGAACGCAGCGGCATGACGGGGCTCCGGAAACGGGCGGACGGGATCGGCCCGGCGTGTTCGCCGGGCCGGAAAAGGGCGCTACGTTAGGCGGCGAAAGGGCGCCTGACAAGAGCCGTCAGGCGCCGTGCAGGCGGGCTCAGCCGGCCCGGGCGAGCGGCGGCGGCAGGCCTTCGTCGAGCAGCCAGCGGGCACCCTTGCGGGCGGCGGCCTTGTGGCGGAGTTCCAGCTCGCTGAAGTGCTTCTCGTGGGCGCGGCGCTCGGTGGCGGAGAGCTGCTTCCAGGCGGCATGGGTGGGGATGCCCGAGGTGGCGTCGAACAGGGTGTGGAATACTTGGCAGTGCTCGTGGCCGCTGAGGGCGATGTCGTAGTTGTCGAGCAGCACCTTGATGCGGATGGCGCCCTCGATCAGCGGCAGCTGCCCGTCGAGCAGGCTGCCGGCGAGGATGCGCAGGTCGCCGTTGAGGCGCTGCTGGCGTTCGCTCTCGGCGGTGGCGTAGGCCTTCTGCTGGGCCCACACCCGGCGCCACAGGTGCAGGGCGTAGCCGCCCAGCACCAGCACCACCAGGACTCCGGCCAGCAACAGGCCGAGGGACAGCGTGCTCATGGTCGACTCAGGCGCCGTGGCACTTCTTGTACTTCTGGCCGCTGCCGCACGGGCAGGGATCGTTGCGGCCGACGTCCTTCAGCGGGTTGCGCACCGGCTCCTGGTGGCCGTGGTTGCAGTGCGGGCCGTGGACGTGGGGTTCGTGGTGGTCATGGCCGTGGTTGCAGTCGGGGCCATGCACGTGGGCTTGCTGATTCATCGCTCACTCCGGAATGAAATCGCCGGGAACTATCTGGCCGCTGCGTGCCAGCTGGACGCGGCGGCCGAACATCAGCCCGGTCTTCACCTCGCCTTCGAGGCGATAGCGGATCGGTTTGTCGGGCTTCTCCAACAGTTTGACGATGTATTTCATGTGCCGCCAGAGGTTGGTGTTCACCGGCACCTCGAATTCCTCGCGGCCGTTGGCCGGAACGGTGAACCAGGTGGCGGATTCGCCGCTTGCCAGCTTCACGTCGTTGAGGAAAACCGTGTAAACCAGGCCGCGGATCGGCAGACTCACGTCGTTGGGGTTGTCGACGCGAAAGCGCAGCTTGAACTCCTGCTCGAGCAGGCGGGCGCGGATCACCTCGACCTTGACCAGCTGCACGTCGGGATCCTTGAAGCCGCCACCGAGCCAGGTGGCACAACCGCTCAGGCCGGAGCCGGCCAGCAGGAGCAGGAGGAAGCCGAGGATTCTTGTTGGATGTGCCGGGAAAAGCATGCCATGACTCCGTTGGATGCCCGAGTGTAACAATCGACGGACGGGCTGCAACGTGTTGTTGCGGGAATGTTGCAGTAAAAAAACCAGCGTCATAGTGCGCAGGAAAAAGGACAGGAGTGTGACGGTTGAGCAATCTCTTTGAAGTGGCCTTCGCCGGCGAGCTGATGCCGGGAGCCGAGCCGGAGCAGGTCAAGGCCAATCTGGCGCGGCTGTTCCAGGCCGACCCGCAGCGCATCGCCGCGCTGTTCTCCGGACGGCGCATCGTGATCAAAGGCGGCCTGGATGCCGAGAGCGCGGAAAAGTACCGCCTGACCCTGGCGCGTGCCGGGGCGATGGTCGAGGTCGCCCCGCTCGGTCAGGCCGAGCCGGCTGCGGCGCCGGCCCCCGGCGTGGCTGCGACTCCGGCAGCGGTGGCGCCCGCCGCGCGCCCGGCGCCGGTCTCCGGCGATTTCCCCGAGCTGAAGGTGGTCCCGCGCGACCAGTACATGGCGGCGTTCCGCGAAGTGGCGGCGCCGGACTTCGGCCTGGCGCCGGTCGGCGTCGACCTGCAGGACGCGCGCCCGGCGCCGGTGGCCCCGGCGCTGGACCTCAGCCAGCTCAGCGTGGCGCCGGTCGGCAGCGACATGGGCCAGGCCAGGGCGGCGCCGACCGCGCCGCCGCCGGACACCTCGCACCTGCGCCTGGCCGAGTGACGGCTTTGGCGGGGGCCGCGCTCAGGCCAGGCCCCCGCAGCACTTCTTGAACTTCTGCCCGCTGCCGCACGGGCACGGGTCGTTGCGCCCGGCCTTGAGCGCCACGGTCGGGTCGATGAAGTACCAGCGGCCGTCGACCCTCACGAAATCCGAGCGTTCGCGGTGGGCGTGTTCGCCGGCCGCATCCTGCCAGCGCGCGACGAAGGTCACCTGCGCGCGTTCCGGCGTGCCGCCCTGCGGCCGGTGCGCTTCCACCGACAGTCCCAGCCAGCGGCTCTGCGCGCTCCAGGCGGCCATGGCCTCGCGCTCGAGGCCGGCCTGCTGGGCGGGCAGGGTGGTGGCCACCAGGTAGTCGATCAGGCCCAGCACGTAGGCGCTGTAGCGCGAGCGCATCAGCGCTTCGGCGGTTTCCGGCACGCCGCCGGCATGGTAGCGAGCGCAGCAGTCGGCCAGCGGCAGGCCGCTGCCGCAGGGGCAGGAGGAGTGGGACATCGGCGGTATCGTCGGCAGTCTGACAGGGGGCGCTAGGGTAGTCCGGTCGGGGGCTGCGGTGCCAGCTGGCAGTGGCGGCGGGGGGCGTCTTTACTTGCTCCTATCGGCAATAAGGACCGATGCAAAGGAGAACTGCATCATGGCAAACGCACTTGCAAGAGCCGCTCTGCCCGCGATCCTCGCCAGCACCCTGCTGGCCGGTTGCGCCTCCACCACCAGTACCGGCGATGCTCCGCTCAACCAGCGCAACTGGCCCTGGTGCAGCCTGATCGGCGGCCTTGCCGGCGGCGGCCTGGGCGCCACCGAAAGCGCGGCCATGGCCGGCGGCGGTGCCGCCGCCGGTGCCATCGTCGGCGGCCTGCTGTGCTACGTCCAGGACGGCGATGCCGACAAGGACGGCGTCTTCGATCGCCGCGACCGCTGCCCGGACACTCCGGAGGGGACCGCGGTGCATCACAACGGCTGCCCGCTCAAGGAGTATCCCGCCGCCGCCCCGGTCGCCGAGCCGCCGGCCCCGCAGGACGAGGTGATCGTGCTCAGCGATCAGGGCGAGGTGCTGTTCGCCTTCGACTCGGCCAAGCTGACCCCGGCGGCCATGGCGACCCTCGACGGGCTGCTGGACAGGCTCGCCGCGCCTGACGTGCAGGCGATCCGCGTCGAGGGGCACACCGACAGCGTCGGCAGCGACGCCTACAACCAGAAGCTTTCCGAGCGGCGCGCCGCCAGCGTGGCGAACTACCTGGCCAGTCGCGGCGTGGCGGCCGACAGGCTGAGCACCCGCGGTTTCGGCGAGAGCCAGCCGCTGGTCGACAACGCCAGCGACGACGGGCGTGCGCAGAACCGTCGGGTGGAGATCGTGATCGACCGCTGAACGGAGCGGCCGCAGGCGAGGGACATGCGGCCCCTCGCCGCGCCCGCTGCGTCGGCCCGTACTTGGCAGCCCCGCGGCCTGCAGCTAAGGTGCGCGCTGGTTTCCTCCGGACATGCCCATGAAACTGCTGACGACCCTGGGCCGCCTGCTGGCCGTGCCGTTCTGGCTGGCGGTGCTGGTCAACCTGGCCGCACCCTTCGCCGCGCCCTTCGCCCTACTGATCGACGTGGCCGCCGCCGCCGTGTTCGCCCTGCACCTGCTGCAGCTGGTCGCCTGTCGCGATCGGCTCAAGGCCAGCGCCAGCCCGACCCGCGACCGCCTGTTGCTGCTGCTGTTCGGCGCCTTCTGGCTGGACCGCCTGCCGCCGGCCGCCGCCGTGGTCGAGCAACTGGTGCAGGCCACCCGCGAGGTGGCGGTGGACGAGGCGGAGGGCCAGGCGGAGCACCCGCCGGTTGCCAAGGCCGAGGCTGCCTGAGCCGGCGTCGACCTTTCGGGTGATCCACCCTGCAGTGTCCGGGCGGTCGCGCTATCATGGCGCCCGTCCCGATCACTGAACGCATATCCAGCGCGCCCGCCATGCTCAGCACCGAACTCAAGTCCCAGATCCAGGGCGCCTACTCCCGTTTCCTCGAGGCCAAGGGCCTCAAGCCGCGCTACGGCCAGCGCCTGATGATCGCCGAAGTGGCCAAGGGCCTCGGCGCCATCGCGGTCGACGACGAGGGCAAGCGTCTCGGCGAGCCGGCGGTGGTGGCGGTCGAGGCCGGCACCGGTACCGGCAAGACGGTGGCCTACACCCTGGCGGCGATCCCGGCCGCCAAGGCCGCCGGCAAGCGCCTGGTGATCGCCACCGCCACCGTCGCCCTGCAGGAGCAGATCGTCTTCAAGGACCTGCCCGACCTGGCGCGCAACAGCGGGCTGTCCTTCAGCTTCGCCCTGGCCAAGGGCCGCGGCCGCTACCTGTGCCTGTCCAAGCTCGACCTGCTGCTGCAGGAAGGCGCCGCCCAGGGCGCCACCGCCCAGCTGTTCGAGGAGGAGGGCTTCCGCATCGACGTCGACGAGGCCAGCCAGAAGCTGTTCAACAGCATGATCGAGCGCCTGGCCGGCAGCCGCTGGGACGGCGATCGCGACGCCTGGCCGGAGGCCATCGACGACGCCCAGTGGGCGCGGCTGACCACCGACCACACCCAGTGCACCGGCCGCCACTGCCCGAACTTCCAGCAGTGCGCCTTCTACAAGGCGCGCGAGGGCATGACCAAGGTCGACGTGATCGTCACCAACCACGACCTGGTGCTGGCCGACCTGGCCCTCGGCGGCGGCGCCATCCTGCCGCCGCCCGGCGATACCCTCTACGTGTTCGACGAGGGCCACCACCTGCCGGACAAGGCCATCGGCCACTTCGCCCACTTCACCCGCCTGCGCTCCACCGCCGAGTGGCTGGAGCAGATCGCCAAGAACCTCACCCGCCTGCTGGCGCAGAACCCGCTGCCCGGCGACTTCGGCCGGCTGGTCGAGGGCGTGCCGGAGCTGGCCCGCGAGATCCGCGCCCAGCAGCAGTTCGTCCAGGCCGCCTGCGAGGAACTCGGCGACTTCCGCCCCGGCGAGGACATGGAAGGCCGCGACCGGCCGCGGCACCGCTTCCCCGGCGGCGTGGTGCCCGAGCACCTGCGCGAGATGGGCATCGAGCTGAAGAAGGGCTTCAACCGCCTCACCGATCAGTTCACCCGGATGAGCGACATCCTCAAGGAGGCGATGGACGGCGACGGCAGCGCCGGAGTGAGCAGCTACCAGGCCGAGGAGTGGTATCCGCTGTTCGGCAGCCTGCTGGCGCGTGCGCAGAGCAACTGGGAGCTATGGACCGCCTTCACCAGCGAGGACCCCGAGGACAGCCCGCCGACCGCGCGCTGGCTGACCCTGGTGGAGAACGGCAGCTACCACGACATCGAGGTCAACGCCAGCCCGATCCTCGCCGCCGAGACCCTGCGCCGCCACCTGTGGAACGTCGCCCATGGCGCCCTGGTGACCTCGGCGACCCTCACCGCGCTGGGCAGCTTCGACCGCTTCCGCATGCGCTCCGGCCTGCCGAAGAACGCCGTCACCGCGGTGGTGCCCAGCCCGTTCCGCTACGCCGAGGCCGGCCTGCTGCACGTCCCCGACCTCCAGGCCGACCCGCGCAAGGCCGACGAGCACACCGCGGCCATCGTCCGCGAGCTGCCGGCCATGCTCGAGGGCGCGCGCGGCAGCCTGGTGCTGTTCTCCTCGCGCAAGCAGATGCAGGAGGTGTTCGACGGGCTCGAGCGCGACTGGCGCAAGCGCGTGCTGATCCAGGGCAACCTGTCCAAGCAGGAGACCCTCAACAAGCACAAGGCGCGCGTCGACGACGGCGAGCCCAGCGTGCTGTTCGGCCTGGCCAGCTTCGCCGAGGGTGTCGACCTGCCCGGCGCCTGGTGCGAGCACGTGGTGATCGCCAAGATCCCCTTCGCCGTGCCCGACGATCCGGTCGAGGCGGCGCTGTCGGAGTGGATCGAGGCGCGCGGCGGCAACCCGTTCATGGAGATCGCCGTGCCCGACGCCTCCCTGCGCCTGATCCAGGCCTGCGGCCGCCTGCTGCGCACCGAGCAGGATACCGGCACGGTGACCCTGCTCGACCGCCGCGTGGTCACCCAGCGCTACGGCAAGGCCATCCTCAACACCCTGCCGCCGTTCCGCCGGCAGATCGACTGAGTTCATATTGCCGGTGCGCGCGGCGCACCCGTGCGGCGCGTAGTAGGGTGCGCCATGCGCACCATCCATGCCCATGGCCGCGCGCAACCGTAAACCTGGCACAGGAGTCCCCATGCACATCCACGGCTATTTCGACCTGCAGTTCGAGGCGGTGAAGGACGCCTTCGCCGAGCTGTTCAACGACCCGCAGGAGCGCGGCGCCGCGCTGTGCGTGCAGATCGGCGGTGAGACGGTGCTCGACCTGTGGGCCGGCATGGCCGACAGGGATGGCCAGGAGCCCTGGCACACCGACACCATCCTCAACCTGTATTCCTGCACCAAGGCCTTCACCGCCGTCGCGGCGCTGCAGCTGGTCGGCGAGGGCAAGCTGGCGCTGGACGAGCCGGTCGCCCGCCTGTGGCCCGAGTTCGCCGCCGCCGGCAAGCAGCACGTCACCCTGCGCCAGCTGCTCAGCCATCGCGCCGGCCTGCCGGCGATCCGCCAGCCGCTGCCGCCGGAAGCCCTCTACGACTGGGAGACGATGACCGCCGCGCTGGCCGCCGAGGCGCCGTGGTGGACGCCGGGCGACGGTCACGGCTATGCGCCCATCACCTACGGCTGGCTGATCGGCGAACCGATCCGCCGCGCCACCGGGCGCAATCCCGGCGAGGTGATCGTCGAGCGCACCGCGCGGCCGCTGGGCCTCGACTTCCACATCGGCCTCCCCGACAGCGAGTTCCACCGCGTCGCCCACATCTCCCGCGGCAAGGGCAACCTCGGCGACGCCGCCGCCCAGCGCGTGCTCAACGCGATGATGCGCGAGCCGCAGGCCATGACCACCCGCGCCTTCACCAACCCGCCGTCGATCATGACCAGCACCAACAAGCCGGAGTGGCGGCGCATGGCGCAGCCGGCGGCCAACGGCCACGGCAACGCGCGCAGCCTGGCCGGCTTCTACGCGGGACTGCTCGACGGCAGCCTGCTCGACAGCGCCCTGCTCGCCGAGATGACCCGCGAGCACAGCCTGGGCGACGACCGCACCCTGCTGACCCACACCCGCCTGGGCCTCGGCCTGATGCTCGAGCAGCCCGAGGTGCCCAACGCCACCTACGGCCTCGGCCGCCACGCCTTCGGCCACCCCGGCGCCGGCGGCTCCATCGGCTTCGCCGACCCCGAGCGCGAACTGGCCTTCGGCTTCGTCACCAACACCCTCGGCCCGTACGTGCTGATGGACCCGCGCGTGCAAAGGCTGGCGCGGGTGGTGGGGGGATGTTTGTAGGGGGCGGTTGGCTCGGTAGAACTTCAATGGTCTGAATTGATCTTTGAAAACAGATGGTTAGGCTAAGTGTGTTCCCCACGGATGCGGGGATGAACCAGTCGGGGCCGACCTGCTTTTTCCAGGCTTCCCGTGTTCCCCACGGATGCGGGGATGAACCGAGCTACACAATCGCTTCAAATCCCTGTGCGTTGTGTTCCCCACGGATGCGGGGATGAACCGGACTACATCGGCGCCCGCGCGGCCGACGGCGATGTGTTCCCCACGGATGCGGGGATGAACCGAGTCTCCTTAGTGAAAGCTACGTCTCCGAGGAGTGTTCCCCACGGATGCGGGGATGAACCGAAAAAGCGCGCCGCAATACAGGCCGCCCCCGAGTGTTCCCCACGGATGCGGGGATGAACCGCTCGATGCTGTGGGTGCCGACAACCGTTTCCGGTGTTCCCCACGGATGCGGGGATGAACCGGAAATGCTCGCGCGGATTTTTGTTTTCGTCGGCGTGTTCCCCACGGATGCGGGGATGAACCGACCTCCGACAGCTGGGTGACCGCGGCGGCCGAGTGTTCCCCACGGATGCGGGGATGAACCGCCGGCGCTCGGCGCAGGCCTGGGTGTGAGCCTGTGTTCCCCGCGGATGCAGGGATGAACCGTGGAATCGCGTCGACCTCGAGAGCTGCGGCTACGTGTTCCCTGCGGATGCGGGGATGAGCAGATGTTCCTCACGCTGCGCCAGGCTAAGCACCTGTGTTCCTCGCGGATGCGGGGATGAACCGTGAGGGCATGGCCGGGAGGCGGGCGAGGGGCGGCAACGACGTGTTCCCCGCGCATGTGGGGATGAACTGCGCGTATCAATCTGCTGAGCCGCGACGTCCAGCGCAATCCCTCCAGCGGATTCTGGTCGCGTCGTATCAGTGAGGAGCATCGGCTGGTCTAACGGCCGACAGCGGTGCACTGCAGATTGTGATGCGTCGGTATCACTTCTGGTGCGAGGCCGGTGTCGCGGAGTCTGCTGGGCTCTGCTGTCAATAAAGTAGGCATATTTTATTTGCTCGGCGGCAGAAGGCGCCGGGGGGCTTTATTGGCACTGTCCGACCCGTTCAAGGGGCTGCAAGCCTTGAGTGGTGCCGTCTGTAGGCTAGTCATGTTGCCTTTGGCCAGCGGCGGTTGCCGAGGTGATGCCGGGGGTGCCCCCCGTCAACTTTGGTTACCTGTGTTTCCAGCCAGGGTTTCGTTTGCTCGGCTTGCTGTGTTTTGATCGGCCAAGTTCGATATCGAGCAACAGAGGCAGCCAAGGATGACAGCCCTTCATTTTTCCGCATTTCCCCCACATGCCCGTGCTCTCTGGGCGAAAAGTGGCGACCCCGTCGGGCATGGGCTGCTGGCGCACATGCTGGATGTGGCGGCAGTGGCCGAGGTGCTACTGGAGCATGAGCCCGAGAGTAGTCTCGACTGGGCGGCGCAGGCCCTGGGCCTGGAGCGGCTGCAGGTGGTCCGCTGGGTTGCCGCCCTGGTCGGCTTGCATGACTTCGGCAAGGCCATTCCCGGTTTTCAGGACAAGTGGCCCGAGGGGCGAAAGGTCGAGGAAACCTTGGGGCTGCCGTTCCCTGCACGTTCGCTGAACGTGACCGACCATGCTTGTGCCAGCGCGGCCCTGTTGTGGGAGCACTTGTCCGACCGGGGAGTCCCGCATCTGCTGTGGATTCGTCATGCCTTGCAGGCCATCAGTGCCCACCACGGCTACAACTTCAGTCAGCAGGAGTTCAATCGCGCCAAGCCGGCTTTCGAGCCCGCGGTGTGGGGCGAAGCGCGCCGAGAGGTCTTCGCGGCCTATTGGGCGGTGCTGGCGCCGCAGGGGGCTCCACAGGTCGAGGCCTTGTCCCTGCCGGCGGTGCAGTGGCTGGCAGGCCTTACCAGCGTGGCGGACTGGATAGGCTCCAATCCCGCCTGGTTTTCTCTTGGCGAGCGTCGGGATGCCTTGGCCGACCATCACGCGGATGCTCGCACGCTGGCAGAGCAGGCCTTGGCGGCTATCGGCTGGGGCCGCAGCGGCGCCTTGCTGCGCGATTCGGCAACCGTCGACGAGCTGATCGGGCGTATCGTCCAACGCCCGGAGTTGCGTGCCCGTCCGCTGCAGGGCGAGGCCGACCGGCTGCTCGACGGCGTGCGTGGCCCGGCCCTGCTGCTGGTCGAGGCCCCCATGGGGGAGGGCAAGACCGAGCTGGCCTTTCTCGCCCACTTGCGGCTGCAGGCGGCCAACCAGCATCGTGGCCTGTATGTCGCCTTGCCGACCCAGGCCACCGGCAATGCCCTGTTTCGCCGTGCGCTGACCTTTCTGCAGGCATTCGCCGGCGATAGCGCGCTGGACATGCAGCTGGTGCATGGCGGGGCTGCGATGAACGACGACGTTCAGCAGCTGCGTGGCATTTATGGCACGCCCGGCGAAAGCGTGACTTCGTCCACCTGGTTCTCGCAGCGCCGGCGGCCGCTGCTTTCGCCCTATGGCGTCGGCACCGTCGACCAGGCGCTGTTCGCTGCGCTCAACGTCAAGCACCACTTCGTCCGGCTGTGGGGGCTTGCTAACCGGGTGGTGGTGCTCGACGAAGTACATGCCTACGACACCTACACCAGCGGCCTGATCGAGGCCCTGCTGCGCTGGCTCAAGGTCTTGGGCAGCTCGGTGGTGCTGATGAGCGCGACCCTGCCGGCGCAGCGGCGCGATTCCTTGCTGCGGGCCTGGGGCGTCGCGAACGACGCCATCCCGGGGCTGCCCTATCCGCGTCTGCTGCTGGCCGACGAGCGTGGCCTGCAAGGCGCTACCTGCGCCTCGCGCCCGTTGCCACCGATCAGCCTGCAGGCGGTAGGCGAGGATCTGGACAGCCTGGTCGCGTGCGCTCTGGAGTGCCTGCAGGGCGGCGGTTGCGGTGCGTTGATCGTCAACACAGTGGACCGTGCCCAGACTCTTTACCTCAGGCTGAAAGAGCGCCTGGGAGCGGATACGCGCCTGCTGCTGTTCCATGCGCGCTTCCCTGCCGACCAGCGTGGCGAGCGGGAGCGCGAGGTGCTGGCCGCTTTCGGCGCGGGCGGCGAGCGACCAGGCAGGGCGCTGCTGGTCGCTACGCAAGTGGCCGAGCAGTCGCTGGATATCGACTTCGACTTCATGCTCACCGACCTGGCCCCGGTCGACCTGATCCTGCAGCGTGCCGGCCGCCTGCATCGTCATCAACGCTCGCGCCCGGCGGCTCATGAACAGGCGCGCCTGTTCGTCGCCGGTCTTGCCCCCGAGCGGCTGCCCGACCTGAAAACCACCGGATGGGAATACATCTATGCGCCCTACATCCTCGGCCGCACCTGGGCGCTGCTGTCGCGTGAGACGGAGCTGCAGTTGCCGCAGGATATCGACCGCCTGGTACAGGCGGTGTATGGCGAGGCCGAGCTGCCGGCCGACCTCGCCGAGGCCGATCGCGCCTTTATCGAGGACGAGGCCTACGGAGGCCACCTCGGCAAATGCCAGACCGAGCGGATGATGGCCATCAATGTGGCGATCGATCCGGATGCCGAGCCGCAGACGGCCTATGTGCAGAAGTGTCGCGGCTATGAGGATGGGGAGGAGGGCCTGGGGCTGCCCAACTACACCCGCCTGGGTGAGGACTCGGTCACTCTGGTGCCGGTGCATGTGGTGCCGGGAGGCTGGAGCCTGACTCCGGATGGCGCGGCCTTCGATCCCGACCAGTTGCTGACCGATACCCTGGCCAGGGCGCTCTATGCCCGTCAGCTCAAGGCCTCGCGCAAGGCGCTGGTCAAGCACTTCCAGGCCGCGGAAGCACCCCGGGCGTTTGCCGAGCATCCGTTGTTGCGCCATCTCAAACCCTTGCCGCTGGAGCAGGGCTGCCTGCCGCTCGGCCGGCTGACGGTGCGTCTGGATAGCGAACTGGGGCTGGTTTACCAGAGCCCTCTTTCTTCAACCGAGGACAAGGCATGAATAGGAGTTTCAACCTGCTCGACGAGCCCTGGTTGCCGGTGCGCCTGCTGGACGGGCAGGTCTGCGACCTAGGGCTGCTGGAGGTGTTCGAGCGTGCCGGCGAGATCAGTGCCCTGGCGGAAACCGCGCCGCCCAGCCTGATCGCCCAGTACCGCCTGCTGCTGGCCATCCTCCATCGCGCGCTGAGTCGCGCCCAGGGGCGCTGGACGGACACCGACAGGGTGCGCTGGTATCGGCAGGGGCTGCCGGTCGAAGTCGTGCGCGACTATCTGGAGCATTGGCGCGAGCGCTTCTGGCTGTTCCATCCCGAGCAGCCCTTCATGCAGGTGGCGGCGCTGGCCGAGGCCGAGGAAACCCGCGACAAGCAAAAGCCCTGGTCGCAGATTTCCCTGGCCAGTGCCAACGGCAACACGCCGGTGGTGTTCGACCACTCCTGCGATCTGGCGCCGCGGCCGATTGCGGCGGCGGATGCGCTGCGCACCCTGCTGGGCTTTCTGCAGTTCACCCCCGGTGGCCTGGTCAAGACCATTCGCGATGCCGACAAGGCCGGCGCCCTGGCCAATACCGCGGCGGTCATGCCACTTGGTGCATCGCTGGCGCAAAGTCTCTGCCTGGCCTTGCATTCGCCCACCCAGGTCGGCCACGAGGATGTGCCCAGTTGGGAGCAGGCTCCGCCGAGCGTCGCGCAACTGCGTGGCGAGCCGCAGTTGGCCACCGGTCCCAATGATCGCTATAGCCGTCAGGCCCGCGCGGTACTGTTGCTAGCCGACGCGCAGGGGCGGGTGCAGTGGATACGTTTTGCCGCCGGCATTGCCTTGGCCGACGACGCCCAGGCTCCCGACCCCATGGCCAGCTACCGGGCCGGCAGCAATGGCCTGGTGCGTTTGAGCTTCAGCGAGGGGCGCGCATTCTGGCGCGATCTTCCGGCGCTGTTGCCTGATGCCGAAGGCTTGGCGTCCCAGCCGGCGGCAGTCCTGGGCTGGGCGGCCAACCTGCAGTTTCTGTTGGGTGGCAGCGAGCAGCCGTTGCTGGTGGCCGGGTTGGCCAGCGACCAAGCCAAGTTGCTGCGCTGGCGCTCCGAGCGCATCACCTTGCCGGCGGCACTGCTGGCCGCGCCGGACTGCGCGAACGAACTGCGCCGGCAGGTGCGCGAGGCCGAAGAGCTGTTCGGCGATATCCGCAAGCTCGCCTCCGGCATGCTGGCCGACACCCTGCCTGATCCCGCCAGCAAGGACACCTGGGCCAGGGCGCGCAGCCAGTTCGATGCGGGACCGGCGCCGGCGCTTTATTTCGCCTCGGCCGAGCGCGCCCTGGGCCAGGTGATGGCCCTGCTCGGCAGCGGCAACCCGGACGATCTGGACATGGCCGATGCCCTGTGGCGGCGCACCCTGCTGGCAGCAGCCCTGTCTGCCTGGCAGGTTGTCCGCGACGGTTTGGGCCGCTCGCCCAAGGCGCTGCGTGCCGACGCCCGCTTTTATCCACGTCTGCTGGCACGCCTGCGCCCGCTACGTCCCCCGGAGAACACCCCCGCCGTCGCCGACAAGGAGGCCCGAGCATGAGCGACTACGCGCAGAGCTTTATCGCGTACCTGGAATCTTTGCATGAGCGCGACCGTGGTGCCCTGGCGGTGCTGCGGCGCAGCCAGGGCTTCGCCCCCGGCGCCTATGCGCCGGCCTACCCCTACGTGGAGCGTTTTGTCGCGGCCGAGCGGCACGCTCAGGACGCCTCTCGCCTGGCGCTCTATGTGGTGGCCGGCCTTTACGCCACGCACCCCAGGCAGGGCGGGAAAAGCCTGGCCAGCAGCCTGGGCGAACTGATGCGCCAACGCGACAGCGCCAGCATCGAGCAGCGCTTCGTCGCCCTGTTGGGCGCCGACGCCGAGAACCTGGCGGTTTACCTGCGCCAGATCGTCAGCCTGCTGGCGGCCGGCGACCTGCCGCTGGACTACGGCGGCTTGCTCAAGGATCTGAGCCTCTGGCTCAACCCGCGGATCGACCCCGAGCGGCGCGACGCCGTGCGCCAGCGCTGGGCGCGGGATTTCTACCGGGCGCTGGTGCCCGCCACCAGCGAAAAAATGCCGACACCTGCCAACGATTGAGAGGGACATCATGAGTCTGTTTATCGAATTCCACCTGATCCAGAACTTCGCGCCGTCCAACCTCAACCGCGACGATACCGGCGCGCCCAAGGACGCATTATTCGGCGGCCATCGCCGGGCGCGGGTGAGCAGCCAGTGCTTCAAGCGCGCCATCCGCCTGACCGCTCAGGAGCATGAACTGGTGGCTCTGGAGCACCGTGGCGTCCGTACCAAAAAGCTGCGTGATCTGTTGTTGGCAAAGTTGCCAGGTCGAGACTTGGATGAAGCCAAGAGCAAGATCGAAACCGCCCTGGCCGCAGCCGGCCTCAAACTCAAGGATGACGGCAAGACCGAATATCTGCTGTTCCTCGGCGAAGCGGAAATCGCCGGCTTCGCCGCGCTGATCGAGCAGCACTGGGACGAACTGGCCGGTGCGCCCGTCGGTGGGGAGAAGAAAGGCAAGAAGGAGGCCAAGGCCAGTGCGCCGGCCGAGGTGGTGAAGAAGGCCAAGGCCTTGCTCGATGGCGGCAAGGCCGTGGATGTGGCGCTGTTCGGCCGCATGCTGGCCGACCTGCCGGAGGTCAACCAGGATGCGGCCTGCCAGGTAGCGCATGCCATCAGCACTCACCGCGTCGAGCGCGAGTTCGACTACTTCACCGCCGTCGACGACAAGGGTGGTGCGGACGAAACCGGCGCCGGCATGATCGGCCAGGTGGAGTTCAACTCCGCGACCCTCTACCGCTATGCGGTGGTTGATGCGCGCAAGCTGCTGGGCAACCTGCAGCAGGACCGCGAGCTGGCCCTGTCGGCGCTGGAAGCCTTTACCCAGGCCGTGGTGCGCGCCATTCCCACGGGTAAGCAGAACAGCTTCGCCGCGCACAACCTGCCCAGCTTCGTCGGAGTCTGCCTGCGCCATGGCGGTCCGCTGAGCCTGGCCAACGCTTTCGAGAAGCCGGTGAGTCCGCGGGCCGACAAGTCGCTGAGCAGCCAGTCGGTCGAGCTGCTCGCCAGCCATGAAGACAGGCTGGCGGCCGTCTATGCCGACAGCCGCGACCAGTGGGCCTACCTCGACCTGAGCGAAGCCTGGCCGGCGCAAAAGGGCCGGCGGGCGATGAACCTGAGCGAGCTGGCGGCCTGGGTGCGCGAGCAGGCTGCGTCCCGGCTGGAGGCTTGAGCATGGCCACCCTGCTGATGCGCCTGCAAGGGCCGCTGCAGTCCTGGGGGACCACCAGCCGTTTCGACGAACGGGATACGCAACTGGAGCCGTCCAAGTCCGGCGTGTTGGGCCTGGTTTGCGCGGCCTTGGGACGTGATCGCAGCGAGCCGGTGGAGGATCTGGCGGCCTTGCGCATGGGCGTGCGCGTCGACCGCGAAGGTGTACCGATGCGCGATTACCAGACTGCCACCGGCGTGTTGATCTCGACCGGCAAGGCCGATCTGCGCCGTACCGTGGTCAGCCCACGCTTTTACCTGGCGGATGCGGCTTTTCTGGTCGGGCTGGAGGGTGAAGACGAAAGCCTGCTGGCGCGCATCCATGCCGCCCTGCGCGTGCCGGTCTGGCCCCTGGCCCTGGGGCGCAAGAGTTTTGTCCCGGGCCTGCCGGTCTGGCTGGCGGACGGCCTCTCGCCCTTGTCCCTGGAACAGGCTCTGGCCAGCTACCCGCGCTTGGCGTCGGCACAGTGGGCCGACCAGGGGCTGCCGCTGCGTTGCCTGCTCGAGGACGACGGGGAGGGCGCCATTCGCCTGGATCAACCGGTGGCGCCTTTCGCCGAACGGCGCTTTGGCCCACGTTTCGTGAAATCGGGAGTGCTGCATGCACCTGACCAGACTGACGCTTGATCCACGCAGTGCCCAAGCCCGTCGCGACCTGAGCGATGCCTATGAAATGCACCGCACCCTGGCGCGTGCCTTCGTTACGGATGCGCAGAGCCAGCCCGCACGTTTTCTCTGGCGACTGGAGGCGGGTAGCAACGCCTGGACTGCACCAGTGGTACTGGTGCAGGCGGCTGCCGAGGCTGACTGGTCGGCATTGCAGGCACTGCCCAACTACCTGCAGCGGCCTGTCGAGAACAAGCGGCTGGCGCTCGAGGAGTGGATCGAGGGCGGCAGCCGTTACCGCTTCCGCCTGCAGGCCAATCCCACCGTTGCCCGCAATGGCAAGCGCTACGGCTTGGCTGGGGAAGCCGAGCAGTTGGCCTGGCTCGGTCGGCAGGGCGAGCGTCATGGCTTCAGTGTCGAGGCGGCCTTGGTAACGGCCAGCGACCTGCTGACCAGTCGCAAGGGCGAGGGACGCATCAGTGTGCAACGGGCCTGTTTCGAGGGCGTGCTCAAGGTGCAGTGCCTGGAGTCCTTCAGCCGTGCGCTGACAACGGGCATCGGCCCGGCCAAAGCCTTCGGCTGCGGTCTGCTCAGCGTGGCGCGCAACTGATGCTCCCGCCCCTAAAGCCCTTGCCGATGAAGGACCGGGTGTCGATGGTGTTCGTCCAGTACGGTCAGATCGACGTGCTGGACGGCGCCTTCGTGGTGATCGACCAGAACGGCGTGCGCATGCACATCCCGGTCGGCTCGGTGGCCTGCATCATGCTCGAGCCGGGCACACGGGTTTCCCATGCCGCCGTGCATCTGGCCTCGACCGTGGGCACTCTGCTGGTCTGGGTGGGCGAGGCTGGCGTGCGGCTGTACGCCAGCGGTCAACCCGGCGGTGCCCGGGCGGATCGTCTGCTGTATCAGGCCAAGCTGGCACTGGACGACGACTTGCGCCTGAAGGTGGTGCGCAAGATGTATGAGCTGCGCTTCCAGGAGAAGGCACCCGAGCGGCGCAGCGTGGAGCAACTGCGCGGCATCGAGGGCGCCCGGGTAAGGGAAACCTACAAGCTGCTGGCCAAGCAATACGGCGTCGACTGGCGGGCGCGCAACTACGACCGCCAGGAGTGGGATGCCGCCGACGTGCCGAACCGCTGTCTGTCGGCGGCCACCAGTTGCCTGTACGGCATCACCGAGGCGGCAGTGCTGGCCGCCGGTTATGCGCCGGCGGTGGGCTTCATCCATACCGGCAAGCCGCTGTCGTTCGTCTACGACGTGGCCGATCTGTTCAAGTTCGACACTGTGGTGCCGGTTGCCTTCCGCATCGCTGCCAAGTCGCCGAGGCAGCCGGAGCGGGAGGTGCGGCTGGCCTGCCGGGATATTTTCCGCTCCAGCAAATTGCTCGGAAAAATCATCCCGACCATCGAGGAGGTGCTGTCCGCAGGTGGCATCTCCCCGCCCGAAGCGCCTCCCGAGTCGGTTCTGCCAGCCATTCCCAACCCCGAAAGCATCGGCGAAGCCGGACACAGGACACAGTGATGGCCTTCGTCGTCGTGGTCACGGAAAACGTTCCGCCGCGCCTGCGCGGCCGGATGGCCATCTGGCTGCTGGAGGTGCGCGCCGGTGTGTATATCGGCGACGTCTCCCGACGCACGCGAGAAATGATCTGGCAGCAACTGGCCGAAGGCTATGAGGATGGCAATGTGGTCATGGCTTGGGCCAGCAACCATGAGTCTGGATATGAGTTCCAGACACTCGGCGCTAACCGACGCCTGCCAGTCGAGTTTGATGGCCTGCACCTGGTCGCTTTCCATCCGCAGGAAAGCTCCGATCTTTAACAAGAAAAAATTGGTAGGTTTTTAGCGGTCGATTTTTCCTTTCTGGATCAATTGGTTACGCTAAGGGCGTTCCCCGCGCTCGCGGGGATGAACCGGCTAGGCTGAAGGAAGGCGTGACCCAAGAGGCGGCGTTCCCCGCGCTCGCGGGGATGAACCGCTTGCGCTCCAGTCGCGCCGCAGCGTTGCGGGCGCGTTCCCCGCGCTCGCGGGGATGAACCGAAGCTCCGCGAGAGCGCGCGCGGCATGGACTGCGCGTTCCCCGCGCTCGCGGGGATGAACCGATCAGCGCATCGACGTGATCGGCCAGAACGGCGCGTTCCCCGCGCTCGCGGGGATGAACCGCCTGCTGGCCGAAGTCGCCCGCGTACAGACAGGCGTTCCCCGCGCTCGCGGGGATGAACCGGTAGACCACATGAGCAGCGACGGCAGCATGACGCGTTCCCCGCGCTCGCGGGGATGAACCGGCGGCAACGCCGGGGCCGTGGCAGATGGAGCGGCGTTCCCCGCGCTCGCGGGGATGAACCGATGAAAGCACTTCTGGAGCGCGCGGGCATCGCGCGTTCCCCGCGCTCGCGGGGATGAACCGTGAAGGGCAGTCGCGCGATTTTTCGGGATGATGCGTTCCCCGCGCTCGCGGGGATGAACCCTGAACTCCACCAGGTCCGTCGTCGACCAGGAGGCGTTCCCCGCGCTCGCGGGGATGAACCGTGGACTGGGCCGCCCAGCTCAACATCGCCAGCGCGTTCCCCGCGCTCGCGGGGATGAACCGCTGGCAGCCCTTGAGGACCTCGACCGCGCGATGCGTTCCCCGCGCTCGCGGGGATGAACCGCCTGCTGCGCAGGTAGCGCAGGAGCCGGTGGCGCGTTCCCCGCGCTCGCGGGGATGAACCGCTGTTCATTCCTTCCACTTCGGCCGCCTTCCGGGCGTTCCCCGCGCTCGCGGGGATGAACCGATCGTCAGGTCGCGCCGGAAGCGGTCGAATGATGCGTTCCCCGCGCTCGCGGGGATGAACCGACAGAAGCGAGTGCCTGTGCTGCGGAGTTGAGGCGTTCCCCGCGCTCGCGGGGATGAACCGCCTGCCAACGCGAGGAAGAACCTCGACGGCTGGCGTTCCCCGCGCTCGCGGGGATGAACCGAAGGCCGAGCCGACCATCGCACAGCTGGCCGAGCGTTCCCCGCGCTCGCGGGGATGAACCGGGCCGCGAGTTCGACAACGAGTGGGCGGCGGCGCGTTCCCCGCGCTCGCGGGGATGAACCGGGTCAGAGCGGGATGAGCGCGCTCGTAGTCTGGCGTTCCCCGCGCTCGCGGGGATGAACCGGCTTGTCGACAACTTGGACAGTTGCTGCTGGAGCGTTCCCCGCGCTCGCGGGGATGAACCGCCGGGCACCCTGTTCTTCGGCGGTTATGCCGCGCGTTCCCCGCGCTCGCGGGGATGAACCGAAGTCGTCCGGCACGGTGTTCTACTACTACGAGCGTTCCCCGCGCTCGCGGGGATGAACCGAAAGTGGGTGGGGTTTAATCGACATGGCGCGCGCGTTCCCCGCGCTCGCGGGGATGAACCGCGGATTTCGCTTTCGCCCGTGGCCACCGGCTGGCGTTCCCCGCGCTCGCGGGGATGAACCGTTGGCCAGAGTCGACAGAGTTTGCACGGCGTTGCGTTCCCCGCGCTCGCGGGGATGAACCGTCGTCGACCGCCAGTTTAAGCGCCAGGGTATCGCGTTCCCCGCGCTCGCGGGGATGAACCGCCGGCGGCCACAATCAGCACGCCCAGGGCAGCGCGTTCCCCGCGCTCGCGGGGATGAACCGCCTGAGGAGATTCTCGCCAAGTTAATGCAAAAGCGTTCCCCGCGCTCGCGGGGATGAACCGGATGTTCCGCCCGGCGTTCCGTTCTGGATCGTGCGTTCCCCGCGCTCGCGGGGATGAACCGAAAATGTCAACGCCGAGGAATCCCGCTGAGAAGCGTTCCCCGCGCTCGCGGGGATGAACCGGGGCGGGCGCAAGCGCCTTTCGATCCTCACCCGCGTTACCCACGCCCGTGAGGATGAACCGGCTGGCAAGTATCTCGGCAAGGTCGATCAGGGCTGGCCATCAGGCGTGGGTTTCTGGAGTGAACTACTGTGCTTTTCGTGGGTGAACGGCTGAGTTACTCGGTGGTTCGAGTCGATCTTGCGGGGCAGGGGATGGATTCCATGCAAACTGGGAACAGTTGCACCGCCTGCCGCCGACAAGTGGGCTGCTCACCTCTTCCCCATCGACCGCCGCGTACCGCGCGGGGCCATGCCCGGGCGTTTGTCGTGGTTGCACTTGTTGTTGCGCTGGTGCCAGGGCTGACCGTCGTCCTGCTTCGGCGCGTAGGTTTCCGGCGAGAAGGGGAAGCGGAAGGCGGGGATGCCGCCGCTCTGGCCGGCTTCGGTGCCGGTCGGCTGGGCTTCGCAGGGTGCATGGGTGTCGGGGGTGTTGGTCTTCGACATGGTGTATCCGGTTCGGCGTTGGGGAGGCTCTGGTCGGCCAGGCCTCGGTGCGGCACGCATTATACCCGGTCGTGATGCGTCTGCCGTGCCCTCCGCTGCGGTCGCCCGCCGCCGTGCGGCGGCAGGTCGACGCACGGTGCTTCAGTCCAGCAGTTCCTTCGGCACGTTGCCGCCGTTGGCGGCCAGCTTCTGCAGCACGGTCTTGTGCAGCCACATGTTCATCTGCGCCGAGTCGCCCATCTTGTCCGCCGGGCAGCCCAGTTCGCTGGCCAGTTCCTTGCGCGCGGCCAGGCTGCTGTCGAGGCCGAGCAGCTTGAGCAGGTCGACGATGGAGACCTTCCAGTCGAGCCTTTCCGGATGGGCGGCGGCCAGACCTTCCAGTCGGGCCACCACATCGACCAGCGGCATGGCCGGCGTCGCGCCGCCTTCGGCTACCGGACCGGGGGCGGTTCCGCCTGCCGGTGCGCCTGGCTGTGCCGGTGCGGCCTGCGCCTTGGCGCCAAGGCCGAGCTTTTCCAGAATCGTGCTGAACAGACCCATGGCGGTGCTCTCCTGCTGTGGGGAAGGGGCGCAGGGAGCATAGACCACGACCTCCGCGCGCGCCGGCAGGGCACGCCTCGGAACCGCAGGCCGGCATCCTCGATGGGCGCCGGCCGACGGTGCCTGCGCATCTCGCCCATGCCGGCCCCGCTGTGGCCGGGGCGGGAGGCCCGCGCCGGAGCGCGGGAAACCGCAGGGGTCAGACTTTCTTGACGAACTCGGACTTCAGCTTCATGGCGCCGATGCCGTCGATCTTGCAGTCGATGTCGTGGTCGCCGTCGCACAGGCGGATGCCCTTGACCTTGGTGCCGACCTTGACCACCAGCGAGGAGCCCTTGACCTTGAGGTCCTTGATCACGGTGACGGTGTCGCCGTCGGCGAGGACGTTGCCCACCGAGTCGCGGATCACCTTCTCGCCCTCGGCCTGGGCTTCGCCGCCGGCCAGCGCGGACCACTCGTGGCCGCACTCCGGGCAGATCAGCGACGGACCGTCCTCGTAGGTGTATTCGGAGCTGCATTTGGGGCAGGGCGGCAGAGTGCTCATGAATGATCCTCATGTTCGGACAGTGAAAGGCCGTGGATTATATAAGGTTTTGCTCCCGCGGCGGTAAACCGTGTGGCAGATGGCGCCGATCCGAGCCCCGCCTGGCCGGCCGCGGCGGCTCGCCTCGCGCATGACCTCTGGTCATGCAGGCGTCGCCGGCAACGCAGTGGCGGCGGTGAGGAAAACTCTTGCAATAGCTCGCTTTTGACATCGTCCGGGGCGATTCAGAAGATGCGCCTATCTTGCTGCAACCACTGAAGAGACAAGCATGCACGCTGAAGAGAAGAACCTGATCGACGGTCTGTTCACCCGCCTGCGTACCGTGGAGGGGCAATCCGCCCCGCGCGAAGCCCAGGCCGAGGCGCTGATCACCGAGCACATCGCCCGCCAGCCGGCGGCACCCTATTACATGGCGCAGGCGATCATCGTGCAGGAGAACGCCATCCAGCAGCTCGACGCTCGCGTCAAGGAGCTGGAGGCACAGGTCGAGAGCCTCAGGCAGGTCCAGAGCCAGCCGCAGCAGAGCAGCGGCGGTTTCCTCTCCGGCCTGTTCGGCGGTCGCTCCCAGCCGCAGCAGCCGGCGGCCAGTGCCCCGGTCAGCGCCCAGCCGGCGCGCTCCGGCTGGCACGAGCCGGCCGGTGCCAGCCGTTTCGGCCAGCAGCCGGGCTTTGCCCAGCAGTCCGCCTTCGGCCAGCGCGGCATGCCGGCGCAGGGCGGCGGCTTCATGTCCGGCGCCCTGCAGACCGCGGCCGGCGTGGCCGGCGGCATGGTGCTGGGCAACATGCTGATGGACATGTTCCAGGGCGACGAGGCGGAGAAGGTTGCCGAGGCGGCGCCGGCCGAGCAGCCGCAGGTGGCGGAAGAAGCCCCGGCCGCGGAAGAAGCCGATGGCGGTTTCTTCGGTGGCGACTTCTTCGGTGGTGGCGACGACGAGGATTTCGTCTGATCCTGCCGGCTTTCCCTGCCTGAGGTTTCCCGTGCTGCGGCGCGGGAAACCCGTATGCAATCCTTGCGCATGACTCCCCCGATCGTGCACGGCGCCGATCCCCCCTGGCGCCAGCTGCAGAGACCTTGTCCCAAGTGGTAAAAACAGTCGGTCCGCTGCTGCCTTGGCTGCCCCGCTGCGGTGGTCCGGCTGTCGGCCGTCCGGGGCGAGCATGCGAGGAATGCCAATGAAGAAGTCGATCCTGCTGGTGCTGGCTGGCCTGAGCCTGCTGGGCGGTTGCGCGTCGTCGGGCTATGCGCCGGTGGAACGTCCGGCCAGGTTGCAGGCGGCCTTGGCTGACCCGCTGTGGGATGGCCAGACGGTCCCAGCCGGACAGCGCTGCCGGTGGGCTGGTGGCCACGGTTCGACTCCGCTGTTGCGGGTCGGCAACATTCCGGCCGGCGCCAATGCGCTGATCGTCGAGTTCAGCGACCGCAGTTATTTCCTGATGGATCACGGTGGCCACGGCAAGCTGGGCTTGTGGCTGTCTCCGGGGCAGACGAGTGCGACCATCCCCTCGGTCGCCGGGGAAAGCCTCGACCTGCCGGCCGGCATGTTCGTCGAGCAGAAGCACCAGGGCTGGCTGCGTGGCAAGGGTGGCGCCTACCTGCCGCCCTGTTCGGGCGGGCGTGGACACAGCTATTACGCCACGGTGAAGGCCGTGTACAAGGCCAGGGCGGCCGGCGAGGAGTCGCGCCTGCTTGGCGAGCAGAGCATCGAGATGGGCAGGTACTGAGCCGGACTCCGCCCGTCGCGTGCCTTTTCCCGGTCAGGTCCTCGCGTCGGGGGACGCCAGGGCCACCAGCGCCTTGCTGCGCTGGTAGCGCGCCAGGCGCTCGGCCAGAGCCGCTGGCAGCCGGGTTGCCGGTGCGAAGTCCAGGCGTTGGTAGAAGCCGACCAGATCCGGGTGGCAGAACAGCCACACCGGCCCCGGGGTGCGCGCCAGTGCCTGCTCGACCAGCCGGCTGGCCAGGCCATGGCGGCGCTCGCCCGGCGCCACCAGCAGTCCGGTCAGCCAGTGCCCGTCGTCGACGGCGGTCAGGCACAGCGCGGCGAGGATTTCCTGGCGGCGCGCCACCCATACCCGGGCGCCGTTGGGGGCGCGCATCGACGAGCGATGGGCGCGGTAGAACTTGTCCAGCAGCGGCTTGAGCGGCGGCGCCAGCGGCGCGAACTGCAGTTCGGTCATGGCGACGGAGTGCACCGCCGGGCGGCGGTACACTGCTGGCAGGGCGTCACTCGGCGTTGAGGCCGACGTAGACGTTCTGCACGTCGTCGTGGTTGTCGAGCGCCTCGAGGAAGGCCTCGACTTCCTCCAGCTCGGCGCCGGACAGGCTCACCGGGTTCTTCGCCTTGTAGCCGAGGTTGGCCGACTGCACGGTGAAACCGAACTCCGGCAGCGCCTTGCACACCGCGTCGAGGTCGGTCGGTTCGGTGTAGAACAGGGTGGCGCCTTCCTCGGCCGCCTCGAAGTCCTGGGCGCCGGCCTCGATGGCGGCCAGCTCCGGGTCGGCGTCGCCTTCCGGGGTCGCCTCGATCATGCCCAGGTAGTCGAAGTCCCAGCTCACCGAACCGGTGGTGCCCAGCTGGCCCTTGCGGAACAGCACGCGGATTTCCGCCACGGTGCGGTTGAGGTTGTCGGTCAGGCACTCGACGATCACCGGCACGCGGTGCGGGGCGAAGCCTTCATAGACGGTGCGCTCGTAGTTGACCACCTCGCCGGACAGGCCGGCGCCCTTCTTGATCGCGCGCTCCAGGGTGTCCTTGGGCATCGACGCCTTCTTGGCCTGATACACGGCCAGGCGCAGCTTGGGGTTCATGTCCGGGTCGGCGCCGTTGCGCGCGGCAATCATGATTTCCTTCACCAGCTTGCCGAAGATCTTGCCCCTGGCGTTGGCGGCGGCTTCTTTCGGTTTGGCTTTCCACTGGGCGCCCATGTCGGTTCTCTCGCTGCGAGGGTTGGGTCCCCGGGCCGGCCCGGGAACGGGGAGTGGCCGATTCTAGCGGCTCGGGCGCTCGCCGGCACCTGTCGCACAGCGTCCGGCGGTTGTGGGGGGCGGGGCTTTTAACTATCCTCTGCCGCCATTCACGAGCCCTCGGAGCGTTCCCATGCTTGAAACCACCCTTGCGCAACTCGAAGGCCTTGTGGCCGATCTGCTGCAACAGAACCAGACCCTGAGCGCCAGCTGCCAGCAGCTCGAGCAGCAGCTGCGCCAGGCCCGCGAAGAAAACGAGAACCTGCAGATGGCCGCGCTGGAGCAGGAAGAGCAGCAGGCCGCCACCCTGGCCCGCCTGCAGGCGCTGATCCAGCGCGCCGGTGCCAGTAGCGCCGCATGAGCGAGAGTGGCGTCCGTGTCCTGAAGATCCTCGGGATCGGCTACCCGGTCAGGGCGCCGGCCGGCGAGGAGGCGATCCTCGAGCAGGCTGCGGCCAGGCTGCAGGAGCAGCTCGACCAGAACCAGCAGCGCTTCCCGCGCGCCGGCAGCCACGAGCTGCTGGTGCTCACGGCGCTGAACCTGTGCGTGCCGCTGCTCAGACAGGAGGCGGAGCAGCGCGAGGCCGAGGAACGCCTCGCCGCGCTGGCGCAACGCATCGCCCGGCAGCTGCAGGGCGACGGTACGGCCTGATTTACGCCGGACAATGCAAAAGGGGCTGCCATCGGGCAGCCCCTTTTGCTTGTGCGCCGGGATCAGTCCTGGCGGCTGGTGACTTCCAGCAGGTGGTAGCCGAACTGGGTCTTCACCGGACCCTGCACGACGTTGAGCGGTGCGCTGAACACCACGCTGTCGAACTCCTTGACCATCTGGCCGCGGCCGAACGAGCCGAGGTTGCCGCCGTCGCGGCCGGACGGGCAGGTGGAGTTGTCGCGGGCGACCTGGGCGAAGTCGGCGCCGGCTTCGATGGCGGCTTTCAGTTCAAGGCACTTGGCTTCGCTGGAAACCAGGATGTGACGGGCAGTGGCTCGGGCCATGGGGATTCCTCCAGTGATTGGCCGTCCAGCCTACCGGATCGCGGCGCGCATGCAAGCGGCCCCGGCGTGCGACGCCGGGGCATGGCATGGCTCAGGGCGCCGCGTGGCTGCCCAGCAGGGTGCCGCCGGACTTCTTGACGCGCTTGGCCTGGCGTTTTTCCTGGGCGCTCTTCTGCGGCTTCTTGCGGCCTTCCTTGTGGGTTTCGTGACTCTTGCTCATGACGGCGATCTCCGGGGAGTGACGTCTCAAGTCTAGTGCGCGGATGCGCCGGCTGCCGGGTAGCCGGCGCGGCCAGCAGTCCCGCGGCGCCAGATCGCGGGCCAGAAACGACGAACGGTGGACAAGCCAGGCTTGCCCACCGTTCGTCATGCCCCACGCCGATAGCGGCGCGGGTCGTTGCCGGGGTCAGTGCAGCGGCTGCCGCCTGATGGTCTTCAGCAGGTCCTCGGGGCTGATCTCGGCGACGATGCTCGCCTGGCTGCCCGGCTGCGGCAGGTTGAGGATGTGGCCCTTGATCTTGCCGATCACGTGCATCTCGCACGGCTTGCAGTCGAACTTCAGGGTCAGCACCTCGTCGCCGTGCACCAGCTGCATCGGCGCGACCTTGTTGCGCACCCCGGTGTAGCCCTTGGCCTGCTTCGGGCACAGGTTGAAGGAGAAGCGCAGGCAGTGCTTGGTGATCATCACCGGCACCTCGCCGGTCTCCTCGTGGGCCTCGTAAGCCGCGTCGATCAGCTGCACGCCGAAGCGCTGGTAGAAGGCGCGCGCCTTCTCGTTGTAGACGTTGGCGAGGAAGCTCAGGTGCGACTCCGGGTAGACCGGCGGCGGCACGCTGACCGGCTTGCGCCAGCCCTTGCGGTGGGCGGCGACGCGCGCGCTGGTCAGCGCCTCGATCACCTCGCGGCGCAGCGCCTTGAGCTGCGAGTTGGGCACGAACGGCATCTGCGGCGCGTCGATCTCCACGGCATCGGCGTGGTAGATGGTGGTGCCCAGCTGGCCGAGCAGGTCGCGCAGCTGCTCCAGCGCCTGCTCCGGCTTGTTGGCTGCGCCAAAGGCGCCGTCGAGGCTGGCCGAGGCGCTCACGCCTTCCTCGCTGGTGGCGGTCAGGGTGACGCGCTCGGCACTCAGCGCGGCCTGCCAGCTGACGCCGACGCGCCGCTCGGCGGAGGTCTTCAGCAGGGCCTGCTGCCAGTTGTGGTCGAGGTTGCGGTTGAGCGGATGGTTGGGACGCAGGCGCTTGAGCTCTTCCGGCATCTCGTTGGGCTCGACGCGGTACTGCCAGCGCGGCTCGCCGTTTTCCTCGAACTGCCTGAGCAGCTCGACCACGCTGGCGCGGAAGCCCACCACCTCGCGCTTTACCAGCACGTTGAGGCCGTCGCCGTTGGACAGCGGATCGGTGGTGCTGGCGATCAGGTCGCGCTTGCCGACCTTGAGCACCTCGCCGACCGGCAGGCCGGTGAACTTCGGCGAGTCGAAGGCGCCGATGTCGGCCAGGCGGTCGTTGACGAAGTAGTCGGTGCTGCCGCGGTGGAAGGTGCGCTCCGGATCAGGCACGAAGAAGTGCTCGGTGCGGCCGCTGGAGGCGCGCGCCAGGTCGCCGCGCTCCTCGAGGATCTCGTCGAGGCGCTGGCGGTAGTAGGCGGTGATGTTCTTGACGTAGCTGACGTCCTTGTAGCGCCCCTCGATCTTGAACGAGCGCACCCCGGCGTCGATCAGCGCGCGCAGGTTGGCGCTCTGGTTGTTGTCCTTCATCGACAGCAGGTGCTTCTCGTAGGCCACCACCGCGCCGCTCTCGTCCTTGAGGGTGTAGGGCAGGCGGCAGGCCTGCGAGCAGTCGCCGCGGTTGGCGCTGCGTCCGGTCTGCGCGTGGGAGATGTAGCACTGCCCGGAGAAGGCCACGCACAGCGCGCCGTGGATGAAGAACTCCACCGTGGCGTCGACGCTGTCGCTGATCTGGCGGATTTCCTGCAGGTTCAGCTCGCGGGCCAGCACCAGCTGGGAGAAGCCGGCGTCGGCGAGGAATTTGGCCTTCTCCAGGCTGCGGATGTCGGTCTGCGTGCTGGCGTGGATCTCGATGGGCGGGATGTCCAGCTCCATGATGCCCATGTCCTGCACGATCAGCGCGTCGACGCCGGCCTCGTAGAACTCCCAGATCAGCTTGCGCGCCGGCTCCAGCTCGTCGTCGTGGAGGATGGTGTTGAGGGTGACGAACACCCGCGCATGGAACAGGTGGGCGAACTTCACCAGCTCGGCGATATCCGCCACGCTGTTCTCGGCATTGTGCCGCGCACCGAAACTGGGGCCGCCGATGTACACGGCGTCGGCGCCGTGCAGGATGGCCTCCCGGGCGATGGTGACATCCCGCGCGGGGCTGAGCAGTTCCAGGTGGTGTTTGGGCAGGGACATGGGGCGGGCTCGCGAGCGCAACGAAACAAGCCGTGCATTGTAGCGGGCCGGGACGCGTTTGGATCGCTGGCGTGATGGCCGGGGCGGCGGCCGTCAGGCGTCACCCAGCAGGTCGAAGGAGTCGAGCAGGCGGAAGGCGATTTCCGGGCGCGCCTCCAGGGCGCGGCGGATCGCCGCTGGAATGGCGCGGCGGGTCCTGCGGCACAGCCCCGCCTGTTCGGCGAGGCGGATGGTGATGCCGCGCATGCTGCGCACCTCGTTGTGGCCGGGCGCGACGGTCAGGCGGATGCCCAGCTGCTCGTACATGCGCCGCTGCAGGCGCTCCAGGTCGGCCAGTTCCTGGATGTTCTCCAGCCGCTCCAGCAGGCGCCTTTCCTCGTGGCGGGTCAGCAGCAGGATGCGCAGGTCGCCGTGCGGATCGTCCAGCAGCTCTCGGTGCCTGCAGATGCAGACACCGGGCGGGCAGGGCTGGCGGAGTGGCGGCGGAGTGCTCATGAGTCCGATCATAGCCGCGCCGCCGGCAGGCGCACAGCTGCCGCGCCCTGCGCGCCCCGTCCAGCCGCCTTTCCGGGCTGGCGGGCGTGCCCAACAGGGCTGCAATCGCGCATCATGGCGGCAGTCCGACCAAGGAGGTTTCCATGCCCATTGCTTCGTCCGTGCTGCGGCTTGCCGCGGTGCCGCTGGGAGTGCTGTTCGCCGCCGCTGCCGGGGCGAGCGAAGAGTCGCAGTTGCTCGAGTCGATCAACGCCTACCGCGGCCAGGTGCAGCGCTGTGCCAACCAGGTGTCCGAGGAGCTGCCGCCGCTGGCGGCCGATCCGCGGCTGATCCTGCCGGCCGGCGCCGTGGGCGACCTGCAGCAGGCGCTGACCCGCACCGACTACCAGATGGTGACCGCCCAGGCCATCAGCCTGTCCGGGCCGCGCGACGCCCAGGCGGTCATGACGGCGCTGCAGGCCAGCTACTGCCAGGTGCTGCTGGACCCGCAGTTCGTCGATATCGGCGTCAGCCGCGCGGGGCGTGACTGGCGCATCGTGCTGGCGCGGCCGCTGCTGGCCGGGCGCATGGGCGACTGGCAGGCGGAAGGGCAGAAGCTGCTCGACGGCATCAACGCTGCCCGCGCCCAGGCCCGCCAGTGCGGCGGCCAGGCCTTCGCCGCGGCGCCGCCGCTGGCCTGGAACGCCACCCTGGGCAGCGTGGCGGAAACCCACAGCCGGGCGATGGCCAACGGCAACTTCTTCGCCCACCGCGACCGTGACGGCCGCACCCCGAGCGATCGTGCCGAGCTGGCCGGCTACGGCGGCGGGCTGATCGGCGAGAACATCGCCGCCGCGCAGGACAGCGCGCGCAAGGTGGTCGACGGCTGGCTGGCCAGCCCCGGCCACTGCGCCACCCTGATGAACCCGCAGTACCGCGAACTGGGCGCGGCCTATGCGATCGACCCGAAGAGCGATGCGGGAATCTACTGGACCGCGCTGTTCGGCGCGCCCTGAGCGGCGCGCCGTCGAGCGGGCGGGAGAATGCCGTCCGCTTGGCTATGCTCAAGGGCGGACTTCCACACCACAGGGGAGGAACCGCGATGAGCAGTTTCGAGATCGAGAGCTGGTGTAAGCCCAGTCCCGCCGAGAAATCCGTGCCCATGGGGCTGATCCACTTCTACATCGGCGGCGACCAGCGCGTGAAGCTCGAGCAGGCCGAAGAGCGCCTGCAGCGCAGCGGCGCAGCCGAGGAGCTGCTGGACGTCGACCTCGGCACCCTGGAGCTGGTCACCCCACCGGAATGCGGGCCGCTGTCCGACTGCCAGCTGCGCGTCTACCTGCGCAAGGAGGACCAGCGCGGCCAGTTCCACCTGGTCGGCCATCGCGCCAGCGACGGCAGCCTGATCTATAGCAACGCGGTGCTGATCGACGCGCTGATGTAGCGAGCCGGCCACGGACGCGGCTGGGGAAGGTGGGGCGCGGGTGTTACCGCACCGGTGCCGGTGTAACGCCATCTGGGTCGGCGGGTAACCGATTGGCCGTCACCGGCAGCCCCGCGGGTGCGCCTTAAATGGATAAGTCATTGATTTTAAAGGGATTTCAAGAGTTGGCACGGCACCTGCTTTATCTCTGGCACAACAAAAACAACAACGCTGAACCAACACAACAAAAACAAGACGTAACGACTCCATAACAACAAGAACAACAGGGTGGAGGCGCAACAAACAGATTCTTTTGGAGAGGAGTTGCCCGTCAGGGATCTCCCCCCGACCGGACCGAGAACGATAAAACTGCCCCGAGGCAGCGGCCAGCACCGGTAGGACCCGCAAGGGTAGCGGCAACATCAGCGTCCAAAGGAATACGTTTGTTCTTGCGGTCCCGACTTGGGACTACCACCGGCCTCCGGCCGGGCGGGTTGCCAAAAACAACAACAAGCCCGTCAGCACAACAAGAACAAAGCATGACCGATTCGAAGGGGGAGCCCATGGGCTCCCCCTTGTGCTGTCTGCCTTCCTGATTCTGCCTGTGCTCCTGCCAGGCGGGTCCGTCCCGCCTACTGCCGCTCGCCCAGAATGATCCGCCATTCCTCCTCGCCGATCGGCATCACCGACAGCCGGCTGCCGCGCTGCACCAGCGGCAGGTTCTCCAGGCCGGGCAGGGCCTTGAGGCGGTCGAGGGAGATCAGCCGCGCCAGCTTGCGCCCGAACACCATGTCCACCGCATCCCAGCGCGGCTTGTCCGGCGTGCTTTTGGCGTCGAAGTAGGGCGACTGCGGATCGAACTGGGTCGGGTCGACGTAGGCCGTGCGCGCCACCCGTACCACGCCGGCGATGCCGATGTCCTTGCAGCTCGCGTGGTAGACGAACACCTCGTCGCCCTCGGCCATGGCCCTGAGGAAGTTGCGCGCCTGGTAGTTGCGCACCCCGTCCCAGCGGATCGGCGTCTGCGGCGCGCGGGCGAAGTCGTCGATGCCGCATTCGGAGGGTTCGGTTTTCACCAGCCATCTGGCCATGAGCGCGTTCCTGTGCAGAGTGGGGCGGGCAATCATAATGCAGCCCGGCGCGTCGGGCTGGACAAGCGCGCTCGCGGCCCCTACAAAGACGGCCTCGCGCGGGCCGGCTGCCGGCCGGGCGCCCAGATCGGATCGAGAGACAGGTGGACTTGTGAGAAAGAAGAAACCCGTGGACCCCGTTCGCCAGGCGAACAAGAACCGTGGCTACCGGATCGGCTGGCTGATCGCCCTGGCCGGCATCGTCTGCGGCTTCGCGCTGGTGGCGCTGAGGCAGGGCTGACAAGGCGCCGAGCGCCCCACGGCAGGCACGCAAGGAGGCGTCCCATCATGCTGCCCTATGATCGTCGTCTGAAACCGCTTTCGCGCCAGCTGCGCAACGACATGACCGACGCCGAGCGGCGCCTGTGGGCCTGCCTGCGCCGCAAGCAGCTGGGCGGTCTGCAGTTCTACCGGCAGAAACCGCTGGCTGGCTACATCGTCGATTTCTACTGTGCCGCGGCGCAACTGGTCATCGAGCTGGACGGTTCCCAGCACCATGCGCCGGAGGCCATCGAATACGACCGCCAGCGCACCCGAACGCTGGAGGCGCTGGGGCTGCGGGTGATCCGCTTCGACAACCGGCAGGTGCTGCGGGAGCTGGAGGGGGTGCTGGAGGTGATTCGGGAGGTGCTGGGAATCCCCCCCGGCCCCCCTTTTGCAAAGGGGGGAGTGGGACGGTGCGAGGTCTGATGGTCGGGGGCGTCACCCGCAGCGGCGGAATCCCCCCGGCCCCCCCTTTTGCAAAGGGGGGAGTGGGACGGTGCGAGGTCTGATGGTCGGGGGCGTCACCCGCAGCGGCGGAATCCCCCCCGGCCCCCCTTTTGCAAAGGGGGGAGTGGAGCGGTGCGATTCCTGATGTTCAGGCACAGAACGCCATTCGCCAACACGCTGCCGAACCATCTCTGCATTGGCAAAGAGGGCGTAGGTCTGTATGGGCTCCAGGTGTTCAGGCACAGAACACCATTCTCCAGTCCACCACCGAGCCATCCCCCCCTTTGCAAAAGGGGGGCTAGGGGGGATTCCCTCTACTGCTGCAACGCAGGCCTGCTGTCCTTGCCGGCCGACCAGATGCGGTAGCGCACCTCCACGTCGGCGGGGGCGTAGATCACCAGCGGTAGCCTGCTGTTGTAGCGCACCAGCATCGGCTCGCCACCGACCGGCACGAAGGCCTGCTTGCGGCTGTCGTCCGGGCAGGCCATCAGGGTGCCGAACGCCGGGCCGACCTTCTCCAGCTCGTAGTAGCCGTAGCCCCAGCCTTCCACCGTCTTCTCCTGCCACTGGCCGCCCAGGCGGCGCTGGTTGCAGTCCACCTCCATGGTCTTGCCGGCGATCAGCTCCACCTTGTAGTCAGCCTCGTCCGGCTGGGCCGGCAGGTCGATCACGTGGCGCTGGTAACCCGCGGCGGCGGCCGGGAACGGCTTGAGTGCCTCGGGCGTAGCGGCGCAGGCCGCCAGCGGCAAGCCGATGGCGAGGGCGAACAGGGCGGGGTGGCGAACGATCATGGGCAAGTTCCTTGCGCTGGGGCGTTGCGGGTGAGCCGCATCACGGTAACAGACTGACCGGCCCGGCGTGCCGGGGTTCCATGGCGCAACCTGCGAACTGCGCCATGCCGCGCTGCCGCGTGGCCTCTTTCCGTGGCGATAGGAACGGGTAGAGTATCGCCACCCGCAACCACCGCGAGAGGATTCCCCATGCCGACCTACGACTACCGCTGCGAAGCCAACGGCCAGGTGTACGAAGTCCAGCACCCCATGGCCCTGAGCCCGAAGACCTGGGGCGAACTGCGCGCCGCCTGCAGCCTGGCGGAAGATGCCTCGATCCCAGACGACGCCCCGGTGACCAAGCTGCTCGGCGCCTCCGGCGTGGTCAGCAGCCGCGCCCTGAAGAACCCCGAGCCCCCGGCCTGCGCCCGCGGCGGCTGCGCCGGCAACTGCGTCTGAGCGGCAGGCCGATTCCGTAGGGTGGAGGACTCGCGCAGCGATCCTCCACCGGGCGGCGCCGACCGAGCGCGCGGCAGCTCCCCGTCACCCCGCCCTGCGCCGTTGTCTGCCCTGCGGCTGCCCCGCCGCCGGGCGTGCTTTTCATGCCCCCATCCCCGGCTTGGGCTATGATGCGCGCCCCCACGCTCCGCCTGGAACATCAGACCATCATGGCCGGCAATACCCTCTACAACGACCTGTCCGGTTATTACGACCTGATGTGCGCCGATATCAACTACCCGGCGCAGAGCCACTGCGTGCACCGGCTGCAGCAGCTGTTCGGCAATGGCGGGCGCCGGCATCTCGACCTGGCCTGCGGCACCGGACCGCATGTCCGCCACTTCATCGACGCCGGCTACGCCAGCAGCGGCCTCGACATCAACCAGCCGATGCTCGACCGCGCCGCCCTGCGCTGCCCGGAGGCGCAGTTCTCCCGCCAGGACATGTGCGCCTTCACCGCGGACGAGCCGCAGGACCTGATCACCTGCTTCCTCTACTCGATCCACTACAGCGGCGGCCTCGACCGCCTGCAGGCCTGCATCGCCACCGCGCACCGCGCGCTGGCCAGCGACGGGCTGTTCTGCTTCAACGCGGTCGACAAGCGCCGGATCGACAACGCCTCCTGCGTGAGCCACAGCGCCCAGCATGCCGACGGCCTGTTCAACTTCAGCTCCGGCTGGAACTACCCCGGCGAGGGCGAGCGCCAGTCGCTGCGGCTGCGCATCGAACGCCGCGTGGCGGACGAGACCCAGGTCTGGCACGACGAACACCCGATGGTCGCGGTGAACTTCGACGAGCTGCAGGCGCTGCTGGAGCCGTACTTCGAGGTGCATGTGTTCGAGCATGATTACCAGAAGCTGATTCCTTGGGACGGCAGTTCCGGGAATGCGCTGTTTGCCTGTGTGAAGCACTGAGGCTTTCCAAGCCAGGTAGGGGCGCTTTTCGCCGCCGCATCGCCCGGCGTAGGGTGGATGGCCACCCCGTGGAAAACTCGCGCAGCGATTTTCCACCAAGCGAGGTGCAGGCTACTTCGCTGGAGCATGCGGCGCTGCGGGTGAACGCGGAGTGTCGAGGGCTGCATTCCCACGCGGAGCGTGGTAACGATCGGAGTCCTGCAAGCGCATGGCCTCAGACGAAGTGTTTGGGCGCGTTGATGATGCGCTGGTACTTGCGCAGCTCCCGTCGGCCGTTGCGGATATCCAGCAGGAATATCTCCGAGGTGCGCCAGATCATCATCCACGCGGTGACGGTGACTACCCCCACGGGGATGGTGCCCTCGACGCCCAGCGCCGTGGCCGCCAGCACCAGGGTGATCGCCAGCCCTGCCAGCACCACCCCGCCCAGCCGCTGGGCTCTGATATTGCCTCTGAGCTGTTCGCTCTTTTCCGTAAAGGTATTGCCGATGGCCTGCTGCAGGCGCTCGCGCTCGTCTTGCGGGCAGCTGATTTTCAGCTCCAGTTCGGAGTGATACCAGGCGCTGTCCGACAGGTAGTCCGCCAGTTCGGGGCACAGTCTGGGGTTGTCTGGCGAGGCAAAGGGATTCAGGTAGTCGTGCTGGATCGTCAGGTCGATCTTCTGGCTCATGGCGTACCTTCGCAGGTTCAGGTCGTGGCTGGCGGGCTTGTGTTGATGGTAGACGCGCCGCCAGGTAACGGCCTGAATCGCCTCGGAGGGGGGATTTGCTGAGTGCCGCTGCCGATCCACGAAGGCGGCGGGGTGCTCAGCCAAGAGGTTGAGATTTTCGTGCCGCTGCTGTTTTCCGCATTGATTGCGGCAGTCCTGATAGTTCCCACGCTCTTGCGTGGGAACGCATCCCTCAATGCTCCGCGTCAGCTCAGATCCAACGGTCGATACCGATCAGTCCAGTCTGTCCCTGATAGTCACGGGCACTGGAGTAGCGCCAGTGCTCGGGCCGATCCACATAACCGCGCCGCAGCGGATTCTGGTGGATGTAATCCAGCTTCTGGCGCATGACGTCCTCGCTGCAGACCAGCTCGGCATGGCTGCCCTCCTGCCAGAGCTGGTATTCCCGATCCTGCTTGTGCGCTCGCTTGCTGAAACTCAGCCGCTGCAGGACCGACTCCGCACCGCGTTGCTGTAGGTCGTCGAGTATCCGGCGGGCCGTGTAGGACTTGAAGCTGCTGACACATCGGCCCAAGTCGGGAGCCTGCGCCAGATAGTGCAGGTGGTTTTCCATCACCACGTAGCCATACAGTCGCAGCCCCTGATGTGCCTGCTGGTAACGCCAGCAGTCGAGCAGGATGTCGACCAGGGCGGGGCGGCTGAACAGTGGTAGCCACTCCATCACCGTGCAGGTGAGGAAGTGCGGTTGCGCGGGATCGGTAATGACGTAGCGGCTGCGGCCCATGGGATTCGTCCGTGAATCGGTTAGTGGGGCTGGCGTGGTACTTGGCTGATGGCTCCCACGCTCTGCGTGGGAGCCTAGCCGGCGACGCTCCGCGTCGCTACGGGGCTGCGGTTGTGCGCAGGACTTCGAGGTGGACGCGGAGCGTCGAGGGATGCGCTCCCACGCGGAGCGCTCGTCGTTATACACAAGTCCCGGTGAGCGCGTCGCGGGCCTCAAAAGCGATGACAAAGTCCCGCAACCGCTGCAGCCCGGTCCACATTGCCTTGGGCCCGGGTGGCCCATCGTGCTTGCGCCCCAAATAGCCGCCCAGGCTGGCTATCAGCATCACGACCTCACCCAGCGAGGGGGGAGTCTGTGGCGGCATGCAACGCTTGGCCACCATGTAGGCGGCCCGCCACTCCCGAGCCTCGAACACCAGCTCGCAGCTCAGACCTGGACAGCTTCGCCCCAACATCAGGCTGTACAGCACCCGCCATGTCACGACCAGGTAAAGCCCGATGCAGGGCAGTAGTCGCTCTTCGGTCTCCAGCTGCAGTCGATTGATCTGGCAACCATTCTTCAGAACGTGGAAGTAAACCTCGATACACCAGCGCACGGCATACCATTCGACGACTGTAACGGCTTGGGCCAGGCCTTCCACCGGCAGGCTTGTCAGCAGCAACCACTCCAACGGCTCGACGCCCTCCGGCGGGTGCTCCTCGCAAGCCAGGACGGCATTGATCATGACCTCAGGCAAGCGATGCCCGACGCGGGACGGTGGTTGCAGCGTGAGACTGGCAGAGCGCAGAGTGACCTGCGCCAGGCGGGCGGGACGTTTCGGGCGCGCCCGTACCTCAACCTCGACTTGCCCCAGGCTTGGCGTCGCCGCCACAGAGGCCCACAGCTTGTCGGCAGCACCGCCCAGCACGCGGCGATCCTGTGCTGCGCGCACAATCCATTGCGCCCGTGTCGTCGCAGCGACGTCTTCATACTCGACGAACCACTCGTACAGATCACCTTCGGCGTCGGCGAGATTGACGACCTGGCTTTGCGGGAGCTGCCCCTGTAGCGCACAACTGCTCTGGTAGCTGTCGATCCAGCGTCGACTTTCCTTCTCGTCCACTCCTTTTCCGCGCCGCTCCTTGCGTGGGCTTGGCTCATCACGCTGCCACCACTCGGCCGCCACCACGCCCAGACAAACCCGCTCCGGTGTGAATGCCACGGTCGGATGGAGTCGGCGGGGATGCTTCTGCCTCTCCTTGATGGTGCCCACTCCCTTGGGGCCCAGATTCACCCACTTGTCTAGCTCGGTCGTGTCCTGGGCTAACAGCACCACGGGGCAGCACTCCATGCGCTGCAAGGTGGCATCCCGATGGGGGGCCAAAACTGTTTCGAAAGTGGCCTTCTCGTTATCGAAGAAACGGTAGGCCGCCATCGTCTCCGCCCAGCTCCGGCAAGCGGTAGGAATGCTGTTGCGTGGATCTGCACCCAACTGCTCCAGCAGCTTGGCGACACGCGCATTCAATCGCTCATCGCCCAGGTTTGCCGTGCGCATCTCTTCCTCAGCCCAGCTCGCGGATGACATCCCTGTACTCCCTCGGAAAACCTAAGATGGTGACTGAACTTGTGTATAACGACGAGCGCGGAGCGTGGGAGCGATCAGAGTCAGACAGCAAGTTTCTGAGTTTTTTCCAAAACAAGAGGAAGGAAAACCTCTCGCTTCACCGTCTGGCGGTTACCTACAGTCTCAAACCAGACACACCACACAGAGTTTTCTCCTGTCATGGCATTCTGGCCAACTTGCTCCACTGTCATTCTGGGGCCACCGGACTTCAATTTGACCAAGTCACCTGCGTTGAACGCTGTCATGGGGAATCCTTATTTTCGAGAGCTGTCGGGAGTCGTTTTTACCGGAACCCAAACATTTCCGGGTCGACTCGTTGGTGGGAGAGCCTTGTTGTCAGCCACTGTTGCGAAATTGTCTTTCGCACCACCTCGAGGGCCATGCTCTTGAAAAATACCGCCTTTATTACCGGTGTTTTCACCGGGCTTCTTGCCGTTTGCCATGGGATTAGCTCCGTATAGGCAGGTTGGAAACGGTGAGAAGGAAGACGGACGGAGGCGCAGAACGTCGGAATTTTTCCGAGCAGCCGAGCTTCGCACGCAGAAATTCTATAGAATCCGCGCCCATCCCTCGTCTCACCGAGGGTGAACGCTGTCTGAGGGGGAGTTTCCAGGCTGACCCCTCAGACAGCGGCTTTTCTTTCTTGGGAATCAATCCCAGGCCAACGCCCCACCCGTCTGATACTCGGTCACGCGAGTCTCGAAGAAGTTCTTCTCCTTCTTCAGGTCCATGATCTCGCTCATCCACGGGAACGGGTTGGTGGTGCCCGGGTACTGTTCCGGCAGGCCGATCTGGGTCAGGCGGCGGTTGGCGATGAACTTGAGGTAGTCCTCCATCATCGCCGCGTTCATGCCCAGCACGCCGCGGGGCATGGTGTCGCGGGCGTATTCGATCTCCAGCTGGGTGCCCTGCAGGATCATCTGGGTCGCCTCGTCCTTCATCTCGGCGTCCCACAGGTGCGGGTTCTCGATCTTGATCTGGTTGATCATGTCGATGCCGAAGTTCAGATGCATGGATTCGTCGCGCAGGATGTACTGGAACTGCTCGGCGGTGCCGGTCATCTTGTTGCGGCGGCCCATGGAGAGGATCTGGGTGAAGCCGCAGTAGAAGAAGATGCCTTCCAGCACGCAGTAGTAGGCGATCAGGTTCTTGAGGAACTGCTTGTCGGTCTCGACGGTGCCGGTGTTGAACTGCGGGTCGGAGATCGAGCGGGTGTACTTGAGGCCCCAGGACGCCTTCTTCGCGACGCTCGGGATCTCGTGGTACATGTTGAAGATCTCGCCCTCGTCCATGCCCAGCGACTCGATGCAGTACTGGTAGGCGTGGGTGTGGATCGCTTCCTCGAAGGCCTGGCGCAGGATGTACTGGCGGCACTCGGGGTTGGTGATCAGGCGGTACACGGCCAGCGCCAGGTTGTTGGCGACCAGCGAGTCGGCGGTGGAGAAGAAGCCGAGGTTGCGCATGACGATGCGCCGCTCGTCCTCGGTGAGGCCGTCCTGGCTCTTCCACAGGGCGATGTCCGCGTTCATGTTGACCTCTTGCGGCATCCAGTGGTTGGCGCAGCCGTCGAGGTACTTCTGCCAGGCCCAGTCGTACTTGAACGGCACGAGCTGGTTGAGGTCGGCGCGGCAGTTGATCATGCGCTTCTCGTCGACGCGCACGCGGGCGGCGGCGCCTTCGAGGTCTTCCAGGCCTTCGCGGATGTCCAGCTCGTTGAGCGCGGCCTTGGCGCGGGCCACGGCGGCGGAGTCGTCGGCGGTGACGGCGCGGGCGTCGTGGGCGAAGGCGTCGCCGGCGCTGTCCAGCTTGTCGAGGGTCATCGGCGCAGCGCTCTCGCTGGCGGCAGCGGCCGGCTTGGCGGCTACGGTTTCCTCGGTATCGAATTCATCCCAGCTCAGCATGGTGCTTGCTCCTGATTGGGGGACCGGGGCAGGCCGGTCGAAGGTGTTCGGTAGCCCCTCTCCCGGCGGGAGAGGGGCGTGCGGCTTACTGGCAGGCTTCGCAATCCGGGTTGTCGATGCTGCACGCCTGCGGCACTGGAGCCGGCTTCGGCTCGGCGGCCGGCAGGCTTTCGTCCACACCTGCGGACACGGCGTTGAGCTTGCCGGTGGTGATGGTCGACTTCTCGGTGCTGGTGGCGGCCAGCGCGCGGAGGTAGTAGGTGGTCTTCAGGCCGCGGAACCAGGCCATGCGGTAGGTCACGTCGAGCTTCTTGCCCGAGGCGCCGGCGATGTACAGGTTCAGCGACTGGGCCTGGTCGATCCACTTCTGACGGCGGCTGGCGGCCTCGACGATCCACTTGGTCTCGACTTCGAAGGCGGTGGCGTACATCGCCTTGAGGTCGGCCGGGATGCGTTCGATCTGCTGCACGGAGCCGTCGTAGTACTTGAGGTCGTTGACCATCACCGGGTCCCACAGGCCGCGGGCCTTGAGGTCGTGGACCAGGTAGGGGTTGATCACGGTGAACTCGCCGGACAGGTTCGACTTCACGTAGAGGTTCTGGTAGGTCGGCTCGATCGACTGCGACACGCCAACGATGTTGGAGATGGTCGCGGTCGGCGCGATGGCCATGATGTTGGAGTTGCGCATGCCCTTCTGCACGCGGGCGCGGATCGGCGCCCAGTCCAGGGTGCTGGAGCGGTCGACCTCGATGTACTTGGCGCCACGCTGCTCGGCGAGGATGTCCAGCGAGTCGATCGGCAGGATGCCCTGGCTCCACAGCGAGCCGTCGAAGGTCGAGTAGGCGCCGCGCTCGTCGGCCAGGTCACAGGAGGCCTGGATGGCGAAGTAGCTGATGGCTTCCATCGACTGGTCGGCGAAGGCGATGGCGTCTTCGGAACCGTAGGCGATGTGCTGCAGGTACAGGGCGTCCTGGAAGCCCATGATGCCCAGGCCCACCGGGCGGTGCTTGAAGTTGGCGTTCTGCGCCTGCGGCACGCTGTAGTAGTTGATGTCGATGACGTTATCCAGCATGCGCACGGCGGTCTTCACGGTGCGCTCGAGTTTGGCGGTGTCCAGCTTGCCATCGACGATGTGGTTGACCAGGTTGATCGAACCCAGGTTGCACACCGCGATCTCGTCGGCGTTGGTGTTGAGGGTGATCTCGGTGCACAGGTTGGAGCTGTGCACGACACCGACGTGCTGCTGCGGGCTGCGCAGGTTGCACGGGTCCTTGAAGGTCAGCCACGGGTGGCCGGTCTCGAACAGCATCGACAGCATCTTGCGCCACAGGTCCTTGGCCTTGATGGTCTTGTGCAGCTTGAGCTTGCCGTACTGGGTCAGGGCTTCGTAGTACTCGTAGCGCTCCTCGAAGGCGCGGCCGGTCAGGTCGTGCAGGTCCGGCACGTCGGACGGGGAGAACAGGGTCCAGTCGCCGTCCTCGAACACGCGCTTCATGAACAGGTCGGGAATCCAGTTCGCGGTGTTCATGTCGTGGGTGCGGCGACGGTCGTCACCGGTGTTCTTGCGCAGCTCGAGGAATTCCTCGATGTCCAGGTGCCAGGTTTCCAGGTAGGCGCACACCGCGCCCTTGCGCTTGCCGCCCTGGTTGACCGCCACGGCGGTGTCGTTGACCACCTTGAGGAAGGGCACGACGCCCTGGCTCTTGCCGTTGGTGCCCTTGATGTAGGAGCCCAGCGCGCGCACCGGGGTCCAGTCGTTGCCCAGACCGCCGGCGAACTTTGACAGCATGGCGTTGTCGTGGATGGCGTTGTAGATGCCCGACAGGTCGTCCGGAACGGTGGTCAGGTAGCAGCTGGACAGCTGCGGACGCAGGGTGCCGGCGTTGAACAGGGTCGGGGTCGAGGCCATGTAGTCGAACGACGACAGCAGGTTGTAGAACTCGATGGCGCGCGCCTCGCGGTCCTGCTCCTCGATGGCCAGGCCCATGGCGACGCGCATGAAGAACACCTGCGGCAGCTCGAAGCGGATGTCGTTCTTGTGCAGGAAGTAGCGGTCGTAGAGGGTCTGCAGGCCGAGGTAGGTGAACTGCTGGTCGCGCTCGTGATCCAGCGCGGCGCCCAGCTTGGCCAGGTCGAACTCGCGCAGCTTGGGATCGAGCAGCTCGAACTCGATGCCCTTGTCGACGTAGACGGCCAGCGCCTTGGCGTAGAAGTCGGCCATCTCGTGGTGGGTGGCGCGCTCGGCGATGCCGAGGAAGCCGAGGGCTTCGGCGCGCAGGGTGTCCATCAGCAGGCGGGCGGTGACGTAGCTGTAGTTCGGCTCGCGCTCGACCAGGGTGCGCGCGGTCATCACCAGGGCGGTGTTGACGTCCTTCTCGGACACGCCGTCGTAGAGGTTCTTCAGGGTCTCGCGCTGGATCAGCGCGCCATCGACCTCGGCCAGGCCTTCGCAGGCCTCGGCGATGATGGTCTGCAGGCGGCCCAGATCCAGCGGGGTCTTCTCGCCGTTGGCCAGGGTGACGCGGATGCTCGGGTGCGGCTGGGCCACTTCGCTGGTCGCGGCGGCGCGCTTGCGCTCCTGGGCGCGGGCTTCGCGGTAGATCACGTAGTCGCGGGCGACCTTGTGCTCGCCGGCGCGCATCAGGGCCAGTTCGACCTGGTCCTGGATCTCCTCGATGTGGATGGTGCCGCCGGACGGCATGCGGCGCTTGAAGGTGGCGCTGACCTGCTCGGTCAGACGCGCCACGGTGTCGTGGATGCGCGACGAGGTGGCAGCGGAGCTGCCCTCCACCGCGAGGAAGGCCTTGGTGATGGCAACGGTGATCTTGTCGTCGGTGTAGGGCACGACGGTGCCGTTGCGCTTGATCACGCGCAGCTGGCCGGGAGCGGTGGCGGCCAGATCCTGGCCGGCGTCGGCCTGGGCGTTCTCGCGAGTGGTGTCGGTGTGCATCGGGGACTCCGCAGTTTGGGTTTCGGACCGGACGCTCGCGCGGTGCGCCTTGGCGGGTCGACCTGCCGCAACACCACGGTGGGCAGGCGGGCAGGCGGCACGGGGCGAGCGTCAGTTAATGACTCTGTTCCGGCTGCGACAGAGCGGTGCGCCGGTCTGTCTGCAGGCTGTTGCAACTACTACATCTTGTGTTTCGTCTTCGTCTGCCAGCGCCCCTTGGGGCGTCGATCCGGCGCGCGGCAGTGAGGCTAGCAGAGCGGCCGTCCGGGCGGCTGCGGTTTTGTCTCACTGCGGCTGTGACGAGGGTCAAAGAGCTGGCGCCTGGTGGTGCCTGAAAAAGCCAAAGGACACTAGATGTAGTGTCCTTCGTGTGCCTGCGGCACAGCATAGTGCGCTCGTTACGAGGGTGCAAATCGCAGCTGTGGATAGTGCTGTGGATAAGCTGTGGGGCTGTTGTGCGCTTCTCCAGGCCCTGCGGTGCAGGCCGCGGCAGTGCTGTCTCTGCGCCGTTCGTCGCCTGCCGTGGACCGTCCTGCAGGCCGGCTCAGGTGGCGAAGGGCGCGCAAATTAACACAATATCTAGTATGTGGGCAGGCTTGGAAAAATGCCCCGATTGTGCGATGCGCCTCAGTCGGCGGCGACCGCCACCAGGCTCAGCAGGCGCTCTTCGCGGACGGCGAACTGGCCATCCAGGCAGCGTCCCTGGCGCCATTCGCCGTCCAGGTCCTCGCGCAGCTGCAGGCGCACCCGGCCGTCGCCGTCCTGCTCGACCAGCGCGGCGGCGTGGAACCAGAAGCGCCGGCCGACCAGCGGGTAGAGGGCCTTGAACAGGCTTTCCTTGAGCGAGAAGCACAGGGTCAGGTGCAGGCCGCGCTCGGCCTCGGGCAGGCGGCGGAAGTGCGCCAGTTCGTCGGCGGTGAGGATCTCGCCGGCCAGGCGCTCGGCGCGGTCGCTGCCCAGCAGGCGCTCGGCGTCCAGGCCGAGGCCGCGCCAGGCGCTCCGGGCGCCGACCAGGGCGGCGGCCCAGCCGTGGCTGTGGGTGATGCTGCCGGTGACGCCGACCGGCCAGCAGGGCGCGTTGTCGGCGCCGCGGGCGGGGTAGCTGGGCTGGCCGCTGAGGGCCTGCAGGGCGCTGGCGGCGCACAGGCGGCCGGCGAGGAACTCGCTCTGGCGCTTGCGCGCGGCGCTGGCGATGCCGGCCGGCGCGGCGAGGGCGCAGCGGGCGAAGTCGTCCGCGGCGAGCTGCGCCGGGTCGAAGCGGCAGCTGTGCAGGTGCAGGCCGGGCAGCGCCTGCGGCAGCACCCAGTCGGTGACCGGGGCGCTGCAGCAGGCGGGCAGGGGGAGTGGGGCAGGCATGCGCGCAGTATGGCGCAGGCGCGCGTCGATCAGAAGATGACCTTGTCGCGCAGCTTCTCGGCGGCCTGCTGCAGGGCGAGGATGACCCGCTCCTTGTCGTAGTTCTGGATGCTGTTGGTGTCCAGGTACATGGAGAAGCCGGGCAGCTCGTGCTCCAGGTAGCTGGAGCTGGCGCCGAGGTCGCGGCGGAAGTCGACCACCTGGTAGATCTGCACCGGGCGGGAGAAGCCCTTGACGCTGATCTGGCCCTTGTCGCGGCACATGATCACGTCCTTGATCATCGAGTAGGTCTCGTGGGAGATGAGGATCTCGCCGGACTCGGAGGCGCTTTCCAGGCGGCTGGCGAGGTTCACCTCGCGGCCGATGATGGTGTAGTCCATGCGCGTGTCGGCGCCGAAGTTGCCCACGGTGCAGTAGCCGGTGTTGATGCCCATGCGGATCTCCAGCGGCTTGGTGATGCCCTGGCTGCGCCACTGCTGGCGCAGCACCTTCATGTGCTTGCGCATGGCGATGGCCATGGACACCGCGGCCACGGCGTCCTTCTTGGCGCCCTGGGTGGTGGGGTCGCCGAAGAACACCATCACCGCGTCGCCGATGAACTTGTCGATGGTGCCGCCGTACTTGAGGGCGATCTTCGACATCTCGTTGAGGTAGGTGTTGAGCAGGTCGGTCAGTGCCTCGGCCTCGAGTTCCTCGGACAGCTCGGTGAAGCCCTTGATGTCGGAGAAGAACACGGTGAGCTTCTTGCGCTGGGTCTCCAGGCGCACGCTCTTCTTGCCGCTGAAGATCGATTCCCACACCTGCGGCGACAGGTACTTGGCCAGGTTGCGCGCCAGCCCCGCGGCCTTCTCCTGTTCCTTCTTGATCTCCTCGCGCGCCTGGGCCAGGCGCTGGCCCTGCTCGTGGACGAGGAAGGCGGCGATGCAGACATAGAGGAGGGTGAACAGGATGCTGACCCCGGCCACCAGCGGCGGGGTGTCCAGCTTGAGTTCCGGGCCGATGGCCACGCCCGAGAGCACCGCGCCGATCAGCGCGGCGAGCACGGCGATGACCAGCGAGCGCAGGCCGCCGACGATCAGCGCGGTGAAGGTCAGGGTCAGGGCGAACATCAGGCTCGGCACCAGTGCGTAGCCGAGCAGGCTCATGCCGATGCCGGCATGGGCGGCGTCGATCAGCAGCAGGGTCTGGTCGGTCTGCTCGGGATGGCTGTGCCTGAAGCGCCGGCTGAGGTGGTGGGCCAGGTGCGGGTAGAGCAGGGTGTAGGGCACCAGCCAGAGGATGTCGTAGCCGAAGAACTGGCTGTAGGTGCCGGCGGCGATGCTGGCGGCGGCGGCCAGGTAAGCCAGGGTGCGTGACTGGTATTCGCGCAGGTGGGGGTCCGGCAACTTGTTGACCGAACGCCCGAGAATGGTGAACTTCATCGGGTCGGGGACTTCCCTGACAGGGGCCCGCACCTCTGCTGGGTGCTGCGGGCTGGACAGGCCATGCGGGCAAGGGCATGGCGGACGCCGGATATTAGCCGAGCCGCCCGCCGGGCGCAAAGGAGGCGTGCGTCCTGCGCTCCGGCCTCAGTGGCGCCAGAACGCCGGGGTCAGCACCACCAGGATGGTGACGATCTCCAGGCGGCCGAGCAGCATGCCGACCGACAGCAGCCACTTGGCGCTGTCCGGCAGGCTGGCGAAGTTGCCGGCCGGGCCGATGATCGGGCCCAGGCCCGGGCCGACGTTGCACACCGCGGTGGCGGCGCCGGTCAGCGCAGTGACCCAGTCGAGGCCGAGCAGGGCGAGGCCGAGGGCGATCACGCCGATGGTGATGGTGAAGAAGAACGACAGGGTGATCAGCGAGCGGACGATGTCCTCGTCGATCGGGTGGTTGTTGTACTGCTGCTTGATCACCGCGCGCGGGTGGATCATCTGCTGCAGGTTGGCCTTGAGCATCACGTAGGCGACCTGGAAGCGGAAGATCTTCAGGCCGCCGGCGGTGGAGCCGGAGCAGCCGCCGATGAAGGTCAGGTAGAAGAACATCAGCACGGCGAAGCCGCCCCACAGGGTGTAGTCGCCGAGGGCGAAGCCGGTGGTGGTGACCACCGAGACCACGTTGACGGTGACGATGCGCAGGGCATCCAGCCAGGCGTGCTCGGAGTTGAACCACAGCCAGGTGGCGAAGCCCAGGCAGGTGACCAGCAGGAAGCCGAGGAAGCCGCGCACCTGATGGTCGCGGACGATCGCCTTGCGGTTGCCGCGCAGGAAGGCCACGTAGAGGGTGAACGGCAGGCTGCCGAGCAGCATGAACACCACGGCGACCCAGTGCACTGCCGGCTGCGTCCAGTGCGCCAGCGAGGAGTCGGAGGTGGAGAAGCCGCCTGTGGAGATCGAGGCCATGGAGTGGTTGATCGCCTCGAACGGCGTCATGCCGGCCCACCAGAAGGCGAAGAAGCCGAGGGCGGTGAAGGCGACGTAGATGGCGAGGATGTATTTGGCCACCATGTGCGAGCGCGGCATGACCTTCTCCGACCAGTCGGAGGACTCGGTCTGGAACAGGCGCATGCCGCCGACGCGCAGCAGCGGCAGCACCGCCACCGCCATGCCGATGAAGCCGATGCCGCCCAGCCAGTGCAGCATCGAGCGCCAGATCAGCAGGGCGGGCGAGGCGTTGTCGAGGCCGCTGAGGATGGTCGAGCCGGTGGTGGTGATCCCCGACATGGTCTCGAAGAAGGCGTCGGTGTAGCTGATGTGCTGGATGAACACCATCGGCAGGGCGGCGAACCCGCACACCACCACCCAGCTCGAGGTGGTCAGCATGTACATGTCGCGCGGGCGCAGCTGCAGGTGCTTGGGCTGGCCGGGGAGGACCATGGCCAGGCCGCAGCCGAAGGTGATCAGGGCGGGCCAGACGAAGTCGGAGAGCCGCTCCTCGGCGCCCTTCATGGTCAGCTGGGTGAGGATGGGGATGACCATGCTGGCGGCCAGCGTGATGAGGAAGATGCCCAGAAGGAAGGCGATCATGCGTAGGGTCGACAGGGTCATGGCGGAGTATCACTGGCCGGGGCGGGCGGCATTCTGCGCTCGTCCGCCAGAGCTGTAAACGGCCGCGAATTTTTCTGCCGGACGGCCTTTTCAGGCCGATTCGGCGCTCGCTAGAATCCGCGGCTCCCGCCGGCAGTCGCCGGTTCCTGCGGTGTTGCACCGATGTCCGAAAACAATCCCTGCCTGACGTGCGGCGCCTGCTGCGCGTATTTTCGTGTGTCCTTCTATTGGGGCGAGTGCCGGTCGGCCGGTGGCCTGGTTCCGGACGAGCTGGTCGAGCAGATCAGTCCCCACCACGCCGCCATGCGTGGCACCACCAGCAAGCCGGCGCGCTGCGTCAGCCTGATGGGCGAGGTCGGCTGCGGCGTGCGCTGCACCATGTACGAGCAGCGCTCCTCGGCGTGCCGCGAGTTCGAGGCGTCCTGGGAACACGGCGAGCACAACCCGCGCTGCGACGCCGCCCGCGCCGCCCACGGCCTGCCGCCGCTGACTCCGCCGCTGCAGCCTGACCTGTCGCCCGACCGCGCGGCCTGAGATCCCGGCTAGAATGCCGGCTCCGACCCTTCAAGGAGAATGTCCATGGATGCGCTCGATGCGCTGTTCAACCGTGTCTCGGTGGCCCGCCTGGGCGAGCCGGCGCCCACGCCCGAGCAGCGCGAGCTGCTGCTGCGCGCCGCCCTGCGCGCGCCGGATCACGGCCAGCTGCGGCCGTGGCGCTTCCTGACCATCGAGGGCGAGGCCCGCGAGGCGCTCGGCGAGCTGTTCGCCCGCGCCGAACTGGCGCGCGATGCCCAGGTGCCGACGGCGGTGCTCGACAAGGTGCGCGCCATGCCGCTGCGCGCCCCGCTGCTGATGGTGGTGATCGCCTGCGTCAGGGAGCATCCCAAGGTGCCGGCGTCCGAGCAGTTGCTGGCCGCCGGCTGCGCGGCGCACGGTATCCTGCTCGCCGCCCACGCCCTGGGGCTGGGCGCGATCTGGCGCACCGGCGAGCTGTCCCACGACGCCACCGTGCATGCCGGCCTCGGCCTGGCCGGCAACGAGCAGCTGCTCGGCTTCCTCTATCTGGGCACGCCGCAGGGCGAGCTGCGCAAGCCGCAGCCGCTGGAGCCGGCGGAGTTCGTCGCCGCCTGGAACTCAGACCTTTCCGTCGCCGCCCAGGGGTAGTTCGAGGCGGGCGACGAAGCCTCCGCCGGGGTGGTTGGCCAGCACCAGCTGGCCGCCATGGCGCTGTGCCGCGCGGCGGGCGATGGCCAGGCCCAGGCCGTGGCCGGCGCTGGTCTGGCCGGGGGCGCGGAAGAACGGCTCGCCCAGTTGCGCGAGGTGTTCCCCGGCCACCCCCGGGCCATGGTCGCGGACTTCCAGTATCAGGCGTTCGCCGTCGCGGCGCGCGCCGATTTCCAGCGGCTGGTCGGGCGGGTTGAAGCGCAGGGCGTTGCGCAGCAGGTTGTCCAGCGCGCGCTCGAGCAGCTCCGGCCAGCCGGTCAGCTGCAGTCCCGGCTCCATCTCCAGGCGGATCTCCTGCTGCGGCGCCAGCAGGCCCGCATCCTCGCGCAGCTTGCCGAGCAGGGCGGCGAGGTCCACCGTCTGCGGCTGGCTGCTCTCGGCGTCGACCCGCGCCAGCACCAGGATCTCGCTGATCAGCGCCTCCAGGCGGTCGCATTCCTGCACCAGCCGCGGCCACAGGCGCGTGCGCTCGGCGTCGCTGGCGCGCTCGGCCAGCGCCAGGGCGATGCGCAGGCGCGCCAGTGGCGAGCGCAGCTCGTGGGAGACGTCGCGCAGCAGCTGGCGCTGGCTGCCGATCAGGTCCTGCAGGCGCGCGCCCATGCGGTTGAAGTCGCGCGCCAGGGTGCCCAGCTCGTCGCGCCGCCGGGCCAGGCGCGCCAGGCTGTGCTGCTGGTAGGTGGTCTGGCCGAGGTCGTGCACCGCGCCGCGCAGGCGGTTGAGCGGGCGGGTGATCGACAGGGTGAGCAGCGCGCTGAACAGGGTCAGCACCACCACGGCGATGGCCAGCGCGCTGACCGGCCACAGCAGGCTGTCGCGCTGCCAGCCGGCCAGCTCGGCGTGCGGGATGCGGTAGATGAACAGGTAGGTCTGCCCGCTGGCGGCGCTGGTCTGGTCCTCGGTCAGCCGCCGCCAGGGCAGGCGGTGGCCTTCGCGGCGCGCCTCGAAGGCCGCCGCGCGGGGCGGGAAGGTGCCGCGCACCAGCGGCTGGCCGGCTTCGTCGAGCACCTGCACGTCGACATGCCGGCGGTGTTTGTGGCGCTCGAGGAGCTCCTGCGCCGCCTGCGGGCCCCTCTGTTCGTAGCGCTCGATCCAGCGGCTGGCCAGGTCGCGCACGCCGGGGTGGCGGGCCAAAATCCAGGCGTCCTGGTTCAGCGCGTGGCCGAGCAGCAGCGACAGGCCGGCCACCAGGGCGATGGCCAGCCAGAACGAGGCGAAGATGCGCCAGAACAGGGTGCGCATGCGCGGGTCCGTGGTCGGAAATGAGGGAAGGGGCGTCCAGCGTGGACGCCCCGTGCGGGATTACTCGGCCTTCTTGTCGCGCTCGGCCTTCCAGGCTTCGAACTCGGCGCGTTCGGCGCGGCGCTTCTCCATCTCGACCTGCAGTTCGTCGAACTTCTTCTGCTGCTCGGGCGTCAGGGTGTCGCGGATGGTCTTCTGCTGCTTGGCGCGGCTGGCTTCCTGCTCCTTGGCCATGGCGGCCTTGTCGGCGGCCGGCAGCTTGTCCAGGTAGCGCTGGTTGATCTCGCGCTGGGTCTGCATGTTCTCGCGCATGGCCTCGCCGACCTTCTGGCGCTGTTCGGGAGTGAGGTCGAGGCCGCGCAGCATGTGGCCGTGGTGGCCGTCGCCGCGCTTGTGGTAGGCGCCGTGGTCATCGCCCATGCCGGGGCCGGCGACGGCCAGGGTGGGCAGGGCGGCGGCGAGGAGCAGGGCGGTCAGGGTCTTGCGCATTGTCTGTTTCCTTCTCGTGGGCGGCTTGGCTTGCCGGATGAGCTCAGTCTAGGGCGCGCAAGGTCAATGGCGGTCAGCCGTGGGTAAAGGCTGGGTAAAGATGCGGGGCTGTCCGCTCAGGGCGCGTAGTAGTAGCCGCGACCGCGGCTGGCGAGGATGCGCGGGCGGCCGTCGGCGTGCGGGCCGAGCTTCTTGCGCAGGTTGCTGACGTGCATGTCCAGGCTGCGGTCGTAGAGGGTCAGCCGGCGGCCGAGGGCGAGCTGGGCCAGGACCTGCTTGTCCAGCGGCTCGCCAGGCTGCTTGAGCAGCGCCTCGAGGATGTGGCTTTCCGACACGGTGAGGGCGATTTCCTGTTCGCCGAGCATGGCCACGCCGCGGCTCGGGCTGTAGCTGAGGTCGCCCAGTTCCAGGCGGGTGTTCGCGCTCGGGCTGCCGCCGCCCGGCTGCACGCGGCGCAGCACGGCGCGCAGCCGGGCGGTCAGCTCGCGCGGGTCGCACGGCTTGGCCAGGTAGTCGTCGGCGCCCAGTTCCAGGCCGAGGATGCGGTCGAGCGGCTCGCCGCGCGCCGAGAGCATCAGCACCGGCAGCTCGGGGTGCTCGCCGCGCAGTTGCCTGAGCAGCTCCAGGCCGCTGCCGTCGGGCAGCATGACGTCCAGCACCACGGCATCCGGCGCCTGTTCGGCCAGCGCCTGGCGGGCGCTGCCGCCGTCGTGGCAGGCGCGCACCTGGAAGCCCTCCTGGCCCAGCCAGGCGGCCAGCAGGTCGGTCAGCTCGTGGTCGTCGTCGATCAGCAGCAGCTGGCTCATGGCGACTCAGGGCAGGGTCTGGCGGAACGGCTTGACCACTACCTCGGCGTACACGCCGGCGGCGCAGAAGGGGTCGGCCTCGGCCCAGGCACGGGCGGCTTCCAGCGAGTCGAACTCGGCGACGATCAGGCTGCCGGTGAAGCCGGCCGGGCCCGGGTCGTTGCTGTCGATGGCCGGGTGCGGGCCGGCGAGCACCAGGCGGCCGGCGTCCTTCAGGGCGTTGAGGCGCTCGAGGTGGGCCGGGCGGGCGGCCAGGCGGGCCTCGAGGGAGTTGGCGACGTCGCTGGCGATGATGGCGTAGAGCATGGCGGTCCTTGAGTGTTTGGCGGGCGCAGCAGGGGGCAGGGGGCGCGCCTGGCGGCGAATTGTCGTGCGGCGTGCGCCAGAGGCGATGCGAAGGGGGCATAATAACAGACCGCAAAACACGGAAAACCATTGCCCATGTACGCCGACCTGCACTGCCACAGTACCGCCTCCGACGGCATGCTCGCGCCTGCCGCCCTGGTCGAGCGGGCCCACGCGCAGGGCGTCGGGGTGCTGGCGCTGACCGACCACGACACCCTCGACGGCCTGGCCGAGGCGCGCGCCGCGGCCGGGCGGCTGGGCATCGAGCTGGTCAGCGGCATCGAGCTGTCTTGCACCTGGGCAGGGGCGACCATCCATGTGCTCGGCTACGGCTTCGAGGCGGAGGTGGCGCCGCTGGCGAGCGCCATCGATGCCCTGCACGGGGGGCGCTGGGCGCGCGCCGAGGAGATCGCCCGGCGCCTGGCGGCCAAGGGCATGCCGGGCTGCCTGGAGGGCGCGCGGGCGGTGCAGCAGGAACGCGGGGAGAGCGGCAACGCGCCGTCGCGGCCGCACTTCGCCGAATTCATGGTCCGCGCCGGCTACGTCAGGGATCACGCCCAGGCCTTCCAGCGCTGGCTGGGCGCCGGCAAGCTGGGCGACGTCAAGCAGCACTGGCCGACCCTGGAGAGCACCCTGGCGACCCTGCGCGAGGCCGGCGCCTGGATCAGTCTGGCGCATCCCTGCCACTACGACTTTACTCGAACCAAGAGGCGCAAGCTGGTGATGGCCTTCGTCGAGGGAGGCGGCCACGCGCTGGAGGTGTCCAACGGCCCGCAGGTGGACAGCCAGGTCGGCATGCTGGCCAACACCGCCCGCGAGTTCGGCCTGCTGGCCAGCGCCGGCAGCGATTTCCACGGGCCGCGCCAGTGGTCCGAGGTGGGCAGCTACCGGGCGCTGCCCGACGACCTGCCGCTGCTCTGGCCGCGCCTGACCAGGATGGAACACCCGAAGTCCAAGGAACAGTCATGAGCCAATTCTTCCAGATACACGCGGAAAACCCGCAAGCGCGGCTGATCAAGCAGGCCGTGGAAATCGTTCGCCAGGGCGGCGTGATCGTCTACCCGACCGACTCGGCCTATGCCCTGGGCTGCCGGATTGGCGACAAGGCGGCGCTGGATCGCATCCGCCACCTGCGTCGCCTGGACGACAAGCACAACTTCACCCTGGTGTGCCGCGACCTGTCGCAGCTCGGCGAGTACGCCAAGGTCGACACCAGCGCCTTCCGCCTGCTCAAGGCGCACACCCCGGGCCCCTACACCTTCATCCTCGACGCCACCCGCGAGGTGCCGCGCATGCTGCTGCATCCCAAGCGGCGCACCATCGGCCTGCGCGTGCCGGGCAACCCGATCGCCCACGACCTGCTGGCCGAGCTGGGCGAGCCGCTGATGAGCGTGAGCCTGATCCTGCCCGGCGACGAGCACCCGATGAGCGATCCCTACGAGATCCGCGACCGCCTGGAGAAGCTGGTCGACCTGATCATCGACGGCGGCTACGGCAGCCTGGAGGCGTCCACGGTGATCAGCCTGCTGGGCGGCGAGCCCGAGGTGCTGCGCGAGGGCTGCGGCGATCCCGAGCCGTTCCTGGTGCCGGCCTGATGGCGGCGAGGGTTTCCGGTGACTGATCCGCAACTGCCGAGCGAGGCGCCCGAGCAGCTGCCGCTGGCGCTGGTCTACGGCGAGGCCTTCACCGAGCTGCCGCAGGACCTGTACATTCCCCCGGATGCCTTGGAGGTGTTCCTCGACGCCTTCGAGGGGCCGCTCGACCTGCTGCTCTACCTGATCCGCAAGCAGAACATCGACATCCTCGACATTCCGGTGGCGGAGATCACCCGCCAGTACATGGGCTACGTCGAGCTGATGAAGGCGGTGCGCCTGGAGCTGGCCGCCGAGTACCTGGTGATGGCGGCGATGCTCGCTGAGATCAAGTCGCGCATGCTGCTGCCGCGCTCCAGCGAGGCCGCGGAAGAGGAAGAGGACCCGCGCGCCGAACTGATCCGTCGCCTGCAGGAGTACGAGCGCTTCAAGCAGGCCGCCGAGGAGCTGGACGACCTGCCGCGGGTCGGCCGCGACCTGCAGGTGCCGCTGCTGCCGGCGCCGCAGGCGCGGGCGCGCACCCTGCTGCCGGAAGTGAGTCTGGACGAGGTGCTGCTGGCGATGGCCGAGGTGCTGCGTCGCGCCGAACTGTTCGAGAGCCACCAGGTCACCCGCGAACTGCTGTCGACCCGCGAGCGCATGAGCGAGGTACTCGAACGCCTGCAGGGCGGCGCCTTCGTGCCCTTCGCCACGCTGTTCGCCGCCGAGGAGGGCAAGCTCGGCGTGGTGGTGACCTTCATGGCCGTCCTCGAGCTGATCAAGGAGAGGCTGGTCGAGCTGGTGCAGAACGAGCCGTTCGCGCCCATCCACGTGCGCCTGCGCGGCGCCGTGGCGGAAGAAAGTCTGTTGCTGGAGGAGGTTGCCGAATGAACCTTGCCGATCCGCGCCAGCTGGCGACGGTGCTCGAAGCCATCCTGCTGGCGGCCGGCAAGCCGCTGGCGCTGGAGCGCCTGGCCGAGCTGTTCGACGCGCACGAGCGGCCCTCGCCGAAGCTGCTGCGCGAGGCGCTGGCGGTGCTCGGCGGCTCCTGCCTGGGGCGCGGCTTCGAGCTCAGCGAGGTGGCCTCGGGCTACCGCCTGCAGGTGCGCGAGCGCTTCGCGCCCTGGGTGAGCCGGCTGTGGGATGAGCGTCCGCAGCGCTACTCGCGGGCGCTGCTGGAGACCCTGGCGCTGATCGCCTACCGCCAGCCGATCACCCGCGGCGAGATCGAGGAGGTGCGCGGCGTGGCGGTCAACAGCAACATCATCCGGACCCTGCAGGAGCGCGACTGGATCCGCGTGGTCGGCTACCGCGAGGTGCCCGGCCGGCCGGCGATGTTCGCCACCACCCGCGCCTTCCTCGACCACTTCAACCTGAGAAGCCTCGACGAGCTGCCGCCCCTGGCGGTGCTGCGCGAGCTGGAGCCGCAGCCGCCGGTCGATGACCTCGATCCCGAGGTGCCGGCCGACCTGCAGGCGCGCGCCGACCTGGCCCTGGCCGATGCCGACGAGGACGATGCGCCGGAGGCGCGCGGCGAAACCAGCTTCCGCAGCCTGCTGGCCGAGCTGGACGCCATGGAGCAGGGGCTGAAGAGCGACTTCGACGATCTGCTGCCGGCGGAAGAGGCCGGCGAGCCGGGCGAGGCCGCGCCAGCCGGCGACTGAGGGCGGCGCCGGTCGCATGCCGGGTGCGCGCGCCCGGTCATCGGCGTATCATGCCTGCCCCCCTGATTTGCAGGGACCGCTCACAGCATCCGGTTACACCGGGAGGTGCCCAGAATGAATGAAGAACTGAATCCCGCCGAAGAACAGCGCCCCGTCGGCGAGAAACTGCAGAAGGTGCTGGCGCGCATGGGCGTCGGTTCCCGCCGCGACGTCGAGGAGTGGATCAGCCAGGGCCGCATCAAGGTCAACGGCGCCCAGGCCACCCTCGGCCAGCGCATCGGCGCCAGCGACGCCATCGCCCTCGACGGCCGCCTGCTGCGCCGCGAGGAGGACGAGGTGGTGCGCCGCGTGCTGATCTACAACAAGCCCGAAGGCGAGGTGTGCACCCGTTCCGACCCGGAAGGCCGCCCCACCGTGTTCGACCGCCTGCCGCGGCCGAAGAACGGCCGTTGGATCAACATCGGCCGCCTCGACATCAACACCACGGGCCTTTTGCTGTTCACCACCGACGGCGAGCTGGCCAACCGCCTGATGCATCCCTCCTACGAGATGGACCGCGAGTACGCGGTGCGCGTGCGTGGCGAGGTCACCGACGAGATGCTCGAGAACCTCAAGAACGGCGTGATGCTCGAGGACGGTCCGGCGCGCTTCACCGACATCAAGGAAGCCCCGCAGGGCGACGGCTTCAACCGCTGGTTCCACTGCGTGGTGATGGAAGGGCGCAACCGCGAGGTGCGCCGCCTGTGGGAGTCCCAGGGGCTGGTGGTCAGCCGCCTCAAGCGCGTGCGCTTCGGTCCGGTGTTCCTCACCGCCGACCTGTCGGTCGGCCGCTGGCGCGAGATGGAGCAGGGCGAGGTGGACATCCTCGCCGCTGAGGTCGGCCTCAAGCCGATGGCCCTGCCGGGGATGAAGGGCAAGCTGCGCGAGAAGCTCGACCGCCTGCAGCGCAAGTCGGCCAAGCCGGTGCCCGAGCGCGGTCGCGGTGCGCGCGGCGAGCGCGACGAAGGTCGCGGGCGTGGCCAGGGCAGCGAGCTGGCCGAGCGTCCGGCCGAGGTGCGCGGCAAGCGTCCGGCCAAGGCTCGCGACGAGCGCGGCACGCCGAACCTGAGCGAGCGCCCGTCGCGCAAGCCCGCCGCCGGCCAGCCGGCCAAGCGCCGTCCGCAGCCGGCGGGCGACGGGCAGCGTCCCGGCTTTCGCCGCAAGTAAGCGTGGCTGAATGAAAAAAGGCGACCTGCGGGTCGCCTTTTTTCTGTCCGGCGCTGGCGGCTCAGATGCCCTGGGGGATTTCCTCGCCGCCGAGGGCCTCGATCAGCTGCGGCAGGAACTCGACGAAGGTCAGCATCATCAGGGTGAAGCTGGCGTCCTGCTGGGCCAGGGCGTCGTCGCCGCCGTCCTGCTCGGCCTGTTCCTGCAGCAGGTCCTCGAAGCGCAGGCGCTTGAGCGCCAGCTTGTCGTCGATCAGCAGCGACAGCTTGTCCGACCAGGCCAGGCTCAGCTTGGTCACCAGCTTGCCGGCCGCCAGGTGGTTCTGCACCTCGTCGCTGCCCAGATCCTGGCGCTTGCAGCGCACGATGCCGCCATCCTCGTGGGTGTCGCGCAGCTCGCACTCGTCGAGCAGGACGAGGCCGTTGCTGGCGTGCTGGCTCTTCATCCACTCGGTGAAGGTGGCGGTGGGCGCGACCTTGACGCTCAGCGGGCGTACCGGCAGCGAACCGAGCGCCTCGCGCAGGGTGGACAGCAGGTCCTCGGCCTTCTTCGGGCTGGACGCGTCGACCAGGATCAGGCCCTGCTGCGGGGCGATGGCGGCGAAGGTGCTCTGCCGGCGGATGAAGGCGCGCGGCAGGAAGCTCTGCACGATCTCGTCCTTGAGCTGGTCGCGCTCCTTCTTGTAGACCTTGCGCATCTGCTGCGCCTCGATCTCCTCGATCTTCTCCTTCAGCGCATCGCGCACCACGCTGCCGGGCAGGATGCGTTCCTCCTTGCGCGCGGCGATCAGGAAGAAGCCCTGGCTGGCATGCACCAGTGGCGCGTCGGCGCCCTTGCCCAGCGGGGCGACGAAGCCGTAGGTGGCCAGTTCCTGGCTGGCGCAGGGGCGGGCCGGCTTGCTGGCCAGGGCCGCCTCGAGTTTCTCGGCGTCCAGTTGCAGATCCTGGGTGAGGCGATAGACGAGCAGGTTGCGGAACCACATGGCGGCGGGACACTCCTCAAGCAAAGGAGCGCATTATTCCCCCTCGGGCTTTCGTCGGCCACCGCCGATTGCGCCAAGTGTCTGGTTTGGCTCGAAATTTTTTTTGAAAAAAGCCTTGCCAAGGGAGAGCGGCATCCCTAGAATGCGCACCACTTCGAGAGCAAACGCAAACATGCGAATGCAACTGAATGGGTGATTAGCTCAGCTGGGAGAGCATCTGCCTTACAAGCAGAGGGTCGGCGGTTCGATCCCGTCATCACCCACCACTCTCGAGGTTACGCGCAGCGGTAGTTCAGTCGGTTAGAATACCGGCCTGTCACGCCGGGGGTCGCGGGTTCGAGTCCCGTCCGCTGCGCCATTTTATCCCTCCCCGAAGTGGCAAATCCAGATTTTCCTCCCCCCCAAAGTTCAGTGCGGATTCCGCAGCTTGAACTTTTCGTCGTTTCTGCATTCCAACTTTTCCAACCGTGGCAGCGTGGGCGGCAGCCTGATAAGCTCGCGCCTATTCCCAGCCTGCCGCTGTGGTATCCATCACTAAGGAACAAGCATGAAACATCATCGGTTGGCCGCTGCTGTGGCCCTGGTCGGTCTCGTCCTCGCCGGTTGCGACAAGCAGGCCGCGGAGAAGGAGCTGGAGCTCAAGTCGCCGGCGCAGAAGGCCTCCTATGGCATCGGTCTGAACATGGGGCGCAGCCTTGTCCAGGAAGGCATGGACGACCTCGACTCCAAGGCGGTGGCTCTGGGCATCGAGGACGCCCTGGCGAAGAAGGAGCAGCGTCTCACCGACGAGCAGCTCATGGAGGCCTTCAGCTTCCTGCAGAAGCGCTCCGAGGAGCGCATGACCGCCCTGGCTGACGAGAACGCCAAGGCCGGCAAGAAGTTCCTCGAGGACAACGGCAAGCGCGAGGGCGTGGTCACCACCGCCTCCGGCCTGCAGTACGAGGTGCTGAAGAAGGCCGACGGCGCCCAGCCCAAGGCCGACGATGTGGTCAGCGTCCACTACGAGGGCAAGCTGATCGACGGCACCGTGTTCGACAGCTCGGTACAGCGCGGCGCGCCCATCGACCTGCCGGTCGGCGGCGTGATTCCGGGCTGGGTCGAGGGTCTGCAGCTGATGCACGTCGGCGAGAAGTACAAGCTGTACATCCCCAGCGAGCTGGCCTACGGCGCGCAGAGCCCGAGCCCGACCATTCCGGCCAACTCGGTGCTGGTGTTCGAGCTGGAGCTGCTGGGGATCCAGAACAAGGCCGAGTGACGGTAGTTCCAAGGCTTTCGCAAACGCCCCGCTGGTCGGGGCGTTTGTGTTTCCGCTGGTAACACTCTTGACGGGCTGGCGCCGGAAAAGCTTGGCGCTCGCTGTGGCGCAGGCTTGTTATGCACATCGGTAATATTTCTCGCGGCCCTGTCAAGCCCTCTCTCGCATCCCCGGTTGCAAATTTTAAGAGTATGATTTGTAAAGACTTTTTTTGTTGAGCAAAAAACGTCCGATCTGTCTGGAAGCCTCGCTGCACGGGCATCGGGGGGACTCTTCCAGATATTGTTCACAAGTTTATCCACAGCTTTTGTGGGTAACGCCGCCAAGCCCAGCAACCACGGGGCCTGGCGGGGGATCCGGGCGTGCAGCGTGCCGTCCGGGGCCTGATAAAATGAAATACAAGTGTGATGGAGCGACAAGCGCATGAACGTTCAGGTGATCGAGCGGGAAGGGCAGCCCGAGTACGCCGTGCTGGCGTGGGCCGACTATCAGGAGCTGTTGCGCGCGGCCGGGCGTCTGCCCGCCAGCGCCGCCTGCACGCCGCCGCTGCCGCAGGAGCCGGTCTTTTCCCTGGAGAGCCTGCGCAGCCTGCGCGAGGCGCGCCGGCTGGCGCCGGAGCAACTGGCGCGGGCCGTCGGCATCAGTCCGCACTATCTGGCGCTGATCGAGAGCGGCGAGCGCCAGCCTGACCAGGCGATCGTCCGGGCGCTGGCGCGGCTATTCGCCACGCCGGACGACGGGAGCGCGGGTTGATCCTGCGCATCAGTCGCCAGCACTGGCAGGCGCTGCTCGACGAACTCGACGAGGCGCGCCGCCAGCGCCACCTGTTGACCTACCGCTCGCTGATCGAGCGTCTGCAATTGCCGACCCCGGCGATGACCACCCTGACCGCCGCTCTCGAGCACCTGGCCATGCTCGATGCCCAGGCCGGACAGCCGCTGCGCAGCGCTCTGGTGATCAGCCAGGGCGCCAGCCGCCTGCCCAGGCCGGGCTTCTTCGAGCACGCCAACCGGCTCGGCCGCTTCAGCGGCCCGCCGGATGGCGTCGCCGCCGCCGCCTGGCACGCCGCGGAGGTGGCGCGGGTGTTCGCGCACGATTTCCCGGGGGGCACGCCATGAGGCATCCGCTGTGGTGGTTGCGCACCTTCTGCGGCTATCGGCTGGCCCGGTGGCTGTTCCGTTGGCAGTGGCTGGTGCGCCAGCCGCGCGCCTGGCGCTGGATGGAAGGGCAGTTCGCGCGCATGGCCGGCATGGGCGATGCCGGCGCCCAGGAGTTCTACGGCCACCTGCTGCTGTTCCGTGGCGAGGGCCTGGGAGCGCGCGAAGAAGGACTGCGCCTGCTGCGCCAGGCGGCGGGCCAGGGCCGGCTCAAGGCGGCCTTCCAGCTCGGCGTGCAGGCGCTCAAGGGCAGTCCGCGGCAGGCGCCGGATGCCGCCGAGGCGCTGCGCTGGTGGCGACAGGCCGCCGAGGGCGGTCATCCGCTGGCTGCGCTCAAGCTCGCCGAACTGCTGCGCGAAGGCGCGCCCGGGGTGTCGGCCGATCCGTCGGCTGCCGAGCGGATGGCCGAGCGCGCCCGCCAGCTCGGCCTCTGATGCGCTCTCAGGCGCTGGCGCACAGCTCCTGCGCCGGCGCTCGCAGTGGCCGCTCCTGAGGGCGGCCGATCAGGTAGCCCTGGACCAGGTCCACGCCCATCCGCGCCAGCTGCTGCAGTTCCTCTTGCTGTTCCACGCCTTCGGCGATCACCCGCGCGCGGGCGGCCCGGGCCATCTGCAGGATGGAGCCGACGAACTCGCGCTTGAGCGGGTCGAGATGGATGCCGTCGATGAAGTGGCGGTCGATCTTGACGATGTCCGGACGCAGTTCCGACCACAGGCGCAGGCTGGAGTAGCCGGCGCCGAGGTCGTCGAGGGCGATGGAGAAGCCCATGGCGCGGTAGTGGTGCAGGGCGCGGTCGAGCAGGTCGAAATCCTCGATCGGGGTCTGTTCGGTCAGCTCGATCACTACCCGCTCCGGGGCGATGCCGCACTGGCGCAGGATCTGCAGGGTACGCCCGGACTGGTGGCCGGGCTCGACCAGGGTTTCCGGCGAGACGTTGAGGTAGAGCATGCCGCGACCGGTGCACTGGCTGAAGCGGCTGCAGGCGCGGGCGCGACTGGCGATCTCCAGCTCGCTGAGGCGGCCGGCGTTGCGGGCCACGGCGAACAGCGCCAGCGGCGCATGCAGCGGGCTGTTGGAGGGGCCGCGGGTGAGGGCCTCGTGGCCCTGGATGCGCCCGCAGGCGAGCGAATAGATGGGCTGGAACAGGCTGTTGAGCAGGTCGTGGGCGAGGATTCGCTCCAGTTCGCTCAACTGTTCGGTGGTGGTCATGCAGGGCTCGGCAGGCAATGAAAAAAGCGCCCCGGCGGTAACCGGGGCGCTCAGATTTCACGACTAAATTGTGACTGCCTGATGACAGGGCGCCTCGTCCGGCGCAATCCTCAGTGGTGGGCGATGGCCGAGTCGAGATTGAGGTAGTCGAGCAGGATGCGTCCCGACTCGGCGAGGAAGGCATCCTGCTCCGGCGGCAGCTTGTCCTCCTCACTGGCGGCCACGTCCTCCTCCTCGTCCTTGAGCTCCTTGAGCAGGGGCTCGCCCTTGGCGCTGCGGCGGGCATTCTCCAGGGCCAGCTGACGGCTCTCGATGGCGCTCTGCTGGGCGCGGCGCTTCTGCTCGTTGAGGCTGACCACGGTCTCGCCCATCAGCTGCTGGCTCAGCTCCAGGCGCTGGCGGGTGAACACGAAGTCCGGGTCCTGGGCGATGCGCGCGGCGTGGCGCGCCTGCAGCTCGGCGAGGAAGGGGCGGAACGGGTTGTTGTCCGGCTCGACCGCCGGCGCGATGCGGTCCCACGGCATGGCCGCCGGCAGGGCGCTCTCGCCGATCTCCTTGACGTCGACCACCGCCGGGTAGGGGATGTCCGGCAGCACGCCCTGATGCTGGGTGCTCTGCCCGGAAACCCGGTAGAACTTGGCCAGGGTCAGCTTCAGTTCGCCGTGGTTGAGCGGCTGGATGGTCTGCACGGTGCCCTTGCCGAAGGTCTGCCCGCCGAGGATCAGCGCGCGGTGGTAGTCCTGCATGGCGCCGGCGAAGATCTCCGAGGCGGAGGCCGACAGGCGGTTGACCAGCACGGCCAGCGGACCGTTGTAGTAGGTGCCGCTGTCCTCGTCGGCGAGCACGTCGACGCGGCCGTCGCTGTTGCGCACCAGCACGGTCGGGCCCTTGTCGATGAACAGGCCGGTCAGCTCGGTGGCCTCCTGCAGGGAGCCGCCGCCATTGTTACGCAGGTCGATGACCACGCCGTCGACCTTCTCCGCCTTGAGTTCGGCGAGCAGCTTGCGCACGTCGCGGGTGGTGCTCTTGTATTCCGGGTCGCCGCTGCGATAGGCCTTGAAGTCCAGGTAGAAGGCCGGGATCTCGATCACCCCGAGCTTGTAGTCGCGGCCCTCGTGCTCGAGCTTGAGCACCGACTTCTTCGCCGCCTGCTCCTCGAGCTTGACCGCCTCGCGGGTGATCGACAGCACCTTGCTGCTCTGGTCGTTCGGTGCGTTGCTGGCCGGAATCACTTCCAGGCGCACCTGCGAGCCCTTGGGCCCGCGGATCAGCTTGACCACCTCGTCGAGGCGCCAGCCGATCACGTCGACCATCTCCTTGTCGCCCTGGGCGACGCCGATGATGCGGTCGGCCGGATGCAGCTGCTTGCTCTTCTCCGCCGGGCCGGCGGGGACCAGGCGGACGATCTTGACGTGCTCGTTGTCGCTCTGCAGCACCGCACCGATGCCTTCCAGCGACAGGCTCATGTTGATGTCGAAGTTCTCGGCGTTTTCCGGCGACAGGTAGTTGGTGTGCGGGTCGTAGGTCTGCGCGAAGGCGTTGATATAGGCCTGGAAGATGTCCTCGCTGCGGGTCTGCGCCAAGCGCTTGAGCTGGTTGCGGTAGCGCTTGGTGAGCAGCTCCTGGATGGCCTTGGGCTCCTTGCCGGCGATCTTCAGGCGCAGCACCTCGTCCTTCACGCGCTTGCGCCACAGGTCGTCGAGCGCCTTGTTGTCGGCGGCCCAGGGCGCCTTCTCGCGGTCGGTGTCGAGGCTCTCGTCCTGGCTGAAGTCGAATTGGTCGGTGCCCTTGTCGAGCAGGCCGAGGGCGAACTGCAGGCGCTCCTGCATGCGCTCGAGGTGGCGCTTGTAGATCACGAAGCCCGGCTGCAGCTCGCCGCTCTTCAGGTAGTCGTCCAGGCGGTAGCGCCAGGCCTCGAAGTCGGCGATGTCCTTGGCGGTGAAGTAGCTGCGCGCCGGGTCGAGGCTCTTCAGGTAGTCGTCGAAGATCTGCGACGAGCGCGCGTCGTCCAGCGGCGGCTTGTTGTAGTGGTGGCGCTTGAGCAGCTCGACCACGTTCAGGCTGGCGATGGTCTGCTCTCGGTCGGGCTGCAGGCCGTCCCACGGATTGCTGGGCGTGGCCATGGCTGCCAGCGGCAGGGCGCTGGCGGCCAGAACAAGGGCGAGGGCGGTGCAGGACAGAGTGCGTTTCATGGGTTCTATGCGTCGCAGAGGGTTACGCCCGTTAGGCAGCGTAAGGGGCACCTGGTTCCATGGTGCCATCATGGGCTGGCGCCCGGAGGCCAGGGAGCTGACGTGCGGTCAGGTTCCGGGTCACAATCCGGGGGCAGATGCCGGCGCGAACGAAGCGCCGGGCCTTTGACAATATGGAGGTAGCGTGAACGCATTGCAAGGTATCGACGGACAGCTGGAATGGTCGGCGCAGCCGCGCCCGGACTGTGATGTGGGGCAGGTCCGCATCCGCGTGGCGGCCGCCGGCCTCAACCGGGCCGACCTGCTGCAGCGCAACGGCCTGTATCCGCCGCCGCCCGGGGCGAGCGAGGTGCTCGGCCTGGAGTGCGCCGGGGTGGTGATCGAGGCCGGTGCCGGCAGCCGCTGGCGGGTCGGCGACCGGGTGTGCGCCCTGCTGGCCGGCGGCGGCATGGCCGAGGAGGTGGTGGTGGACGCCCGCCATGCGCTGCCGGTACCCGAGGGCCTGAGCCTTGTCGAGGCGGCGGCGCTGCCGGAGGTCTACGCCACTGCCTGGCTCAACCTGTTCCAGCTGGCGCGCCTGCAGCCGGGCGAGAAGGTGCTGCTGCACGCCGGCGCCAGCGGCGTCGGTTCGGCGGCCATCCAGCTGTGCAAGGCCTTCGGCAGCCCGTGCTGGGTCAGCGTCGGCTCCGCCGAACGGTTGGCCTACTGCGAGGGTCTGGGCGCCCAGGGCGGCGTGCTGCGCGGCGACGGCCTCGACGGCCTGCGCGACTTCGGCCCCTTCGACGTGGTCCTCGATCCGGTGGGCGCCAGCTACGCCGCGCACAACCTGAAGCTGCTCGCCCAGGACGGCCGCTGGGTGATCATCGGCCTGATGGGCGGGCGCAAGGCCGAGCTCGACCTGGCCCTGCTGCTCGGCAAGCGCATCCAGCTGATCGGCTCGACCCTGCGCAGCCGCGACGCCGAGTCCAAGGCGCAGCTGCTCGCCGAACTGGAGCAGCAGGTGTGGCCGCTGTTCGCCGAGGGGCGCCTGAAGCCGCAGCTCGAGCGCAGCTACCCGATCGCCGACGCCGAGGCGGCCTTCGCCGCGCTGGCCAGCAATCAGGTGCAGGGCAAGGTGGTGCTGGTGGTGGACGCCAGCCTGGTCTGACTGCCCGGACGGGAACGACAGGGGGCGCTGCGGCGCCCCCTGTCGTGTCCGCCTCAGCGCCAGTCGAGGATGTCCCAGCCGTGGCGCTCGGCGTGCGCGCGCAGCGCGGCGTCGGGATTCACCGCATGCGGATGGTCGACGTGGGCGAGCAGCGGCAGGTCGTTGCGCGAGTCGGAATAGAAGTGCGCGCCGGCCAGCGTCTCGCCCTGCTCGCGGCGCCACTGCTCGAGACGGGCGATCTTGCCCTCGCGGGCGCAGGGGATGCCGACGATCCGCCCGCTGTAGCCGCCGTGCTGCAGTTCCAGCTCGGTGGCCAGCAGCTCGGCGATGCCGAGGCGGGCGGCGATGGCCGCGACCAGGAAGGTCGGCGAGGCGGAGACGATCAGCACGCGGTCGCCGGCGGCGCGGTGCGCGGCGACGGCGCGCATGGCGTCGGTGAGGATCAGCGGCTCGATGACTGCCTCGACGAAGGCGTCGGCGACACAGTCGATTTCCGCCGGGGTGCGGCCGACCAGCGGCTGCACGCTGAAGGCCAGATAGTCCTCGAGGGTCGCCTGCAGGGCGGCGTACTGCGCCACCAGCGCCTGCTCGCGGGCGAGGAAGGACTCGCGGTCGACCCAGCCGAGGTCGGCCAGATGCGCCGTCCACAGGCTGGGGCTGTTGCCGCCGATCAGGGTGTCGTCGAGGTCGAAGAGCGCCAGGGCCACCGTGCGCGCCTCAGACCAGTTCGGCGCTCTGGTAGAAGGCGCTCAGCACCCTCACCAGATGGTCGAGGTCGTGGCTGCCGGCCAGCTCGCGGATCGAGTGCATGGCGAAGGTCGGCAGGCCGATGTCGACGGTGCGCACGCCGAGCTTGCTGGCGGTGATCGGGCCGATGGTCGAGCCGCAGCCCAGGTCGCTGCGGGTGACGAAGCACTGCACCGGCACCTCGTGCTGCTGGCACAGGTGGCGGAAGAAGCCGGCGGTCTCGCTGTTGCTGGCGTAGCGCTGGTTGCTGTTGACCTTGATCACCGGGCCGCCGTTGAGGCGCGGGCCGTGGTTGCCGTCATGCTTGTCGGCGTAGTTGGGGTGCACGCCGTGGGCGTTGTCGGCCGACACCAGCAGCGAGCGCTGGATGGCGCGCACGAAGGTCTCTTCGTCGCCGAGCAGGCGGCGCAGCACCTGCTCGAGGAACGGGCCGTCGGCGCCGCAGGCCGAGCAGGAGCCGATCTCCTCATGGTCGGTGCACACCAGCACGCAGTTCTCGGCGTCGCCGGCGGCGAGCAGGGCCTCGAGGCCGGCGTAGCAGGACAGCAGGTTGTCGAGGCGCGCGCCGGCGATGAAGTCCTGGTCGAGGCCGACCACGGCCGCGGCCTGGGTGTCGTAGAAGCTCAGCTCGAAGTCGAGCACCTCGTCGACGTACAGGCCGTGCTCGCGCAGCAGCTGGGCGGCGAGCAGGGCGCGGAAGTCGCGGCTCTCGCCGGCGGCCAGTTGGGCGAGCAGCGGCGGCAGCTCGTTCTGCTGGTTGATCGCCCAGCCCTGGTTGGCCTCGCGGTTGAGGTGGATGGCCAGGTTGGGGATGGTGGCGATCGGCGCCTTGAAGTCGATCAGGCGGCTTTCCAGGCGGCCCTCATGGCGGAAGGTGACGCGACCGGCCAGCGACAGGTCGCGGTCGAACCAGGGCGCCAGCAGCACGCCGCCGTAGACCTCGACGCCCAGCTGCCAGTAGCCCTGGCGCGCCAGCTCCGGCTGCGGCTTGACGCGCAGGCAGGGGCTGTCGGTGTGCGCGCCGACCAGGCGCAGGCCGCCGTCCGGCGGGGTGCGCCGGCCGAGCTGCACGGCGATCAGCGAGGAGTCGTTGCGGGTGACGTAGTAGCGCCCGCCGGGCTGCGCCTGCCATGGGGCGCGCTCGTCGAGGCGCTGGTAGCCGGCGGCCTCGAGGCGGGCGGCCAGGCTGGCGGTGGCATGGAAGGGGGTCGGCGAGGCCTTGAGGAAATCGATCAGGCCCTGGTTGAGTGCTTCGCGCATGACGGCTCCGGCGGCGGTGATGCGCGCAGTTTACCGGAATCCGGCGTGCGCAGGCCGTCGGCGCCGCGCACGCGGGACGCTCAGAACGGCGCCGGGCTCTCGAAGCGCAGGCGCTCGCCGCTCTGCGGGTGGGTCAGACACAGCAGGCTGGCGTGCAGGCACAGGCGCTCGTGGGCGGCCAGCGCCTGCTCGTGGGCGTACAGGCGGTCGCCCAGCAGCGGGTGGCCGATGGCCAGCATGTGCACGCGCAGCTGGTGGGAACGACCGGTGATCGGCGTCAGCTCGACCCGGCACCAGTCGCCGCAGCGCTCGACGATGCGCCAGAAGGTCAGCGCGTGCTTGCCCTGCTCGTGGTCGACCACGTGGCGCGGCTTGGTCGGCGGGTCGTAGCGCAGCGGCAGCTCGATGCGCCCGCTGTCGGTTCCCGGCTGGCCCCAGCACAGCGCGGTGTAGGCCTTCTCGGTCTCGCGGTCGTGGAACTGCCGGGACAGCTCGCGGTGGCTGTCGGCATCGCGGGCCAGCACGATCAGCCCGGAGGTTTCCCAGTCCAGGCGGTGGACGATGCGCGCCTCGGGATAGCCGTTGTCCTGCAGGCGGCTGACCAGGCAGTCGCGGTTGTCCTCGGCGCGGCCGGGCACCGAGAGCAGCAGGGTCGGCTTGTTGATCACCAGCAGGGCGGCGTCCTGGTGGACGATTTCGATGTTCGACAGCGGCATGGCGGTTCCACAAATGACTGCGGCGGCCCGAGGCCGCCGCATGGTTCACCCGGCGCGGATCAGCGCTCGGGCAGGGTGATGTTGAGCTCGAGGATCGAGCAGGTGCCCTGGTTTTCCAGCGCCACCTGCACCTGGTCCTGGTCGATGTGCACGTACTTGCGGATCACCGCGATCAACTCCTCCTGCAGGGCCGGCAGATAGTCGGGCTGGCCGCGGTTCCCGCGCTCGTGGGCGACGATGATCTGCAGGCGTTCCTTGGCGATCGAAGCAGAACTGGGTTTCTTGCGCGAGAGGAGGAAGTCGAAGAGGCTCATTCACGACCTCCGAACAGACGTTGCAGGAATCCCTTCTTCTGCACTTCGAGGAAGCGGTGCGGGACGTCCTTGCCCAGCAGACGGTCGACCGCGTCGCCATAGGCCTGGCCGGCATCGCTCTGCTCGTCGAGGATCACCGGCACGCCCTGGTTGGAGGCCTTGAGCACCGCCTGGGATTCGGGGATCACGCCGATCAGGCCGATGGAGAGGATCTCCTCGACGTCGTCGACGCTGAGCATCTCGCCCTTGGCCACGCGCTCGGGGTTGTAGCGGGTCAGCAGCAGGTGTTCCTTGATCGGCTCCTCGCCCTTCTCGGCGCGCTGCGACTTGCTCGCCAGCAGGCCGAGGATGCGGTCGGAGTCGCGCACCGACGAGACCTCCGGGTTGGTCACCACGATGGCGGTGTCGGCGAAGTACATCGCCATGTGCGCGCCCGTCTCGATGCCGGCGGGGGAGTCGCAGAGGATGTACTCGAAGTCCTTCTTCAGCTCTTCCATGACCCGCTCCACGCCCTCCTTGGTCAGCGCTTCCTTGTCGCGGGTCTGGCTGGCGGCCAGCACGTAGAGGTTGTCCAGGCGCTTGTCCTTGATCAGGGCCTGGCCGAGGGTCGCCTCCTTGTGGATCACGTTGACGAAGTCGTACACCACGCGGCGTTCGCAGCCCATGATCAGGTCGAGATTGCGCAGGCCGACATCGAAGTCGACGATCACGGTCTTGTGACCGCGCAGGGCGAGGCCGGTGCCGATGGCGGCGCTGGACGTGGTCTTGCCGACGCCACCCTTGCCGGAAGTGACAACTATGATTTTGGCCAAGGTGATTACCCCAGATGAAAAGGTTCAGGTCCCTGAATTTGGCGGCAGTATCCGTTAAAGGCGGGTGATGTTCAACACATCTCCCGACAGGCTGACGTGTACCGGTTTGCCCCATTGCGGACTGCGTCGCAGGTCCTCGGCGACCTTGTAGCGGCCGGCGATGGACAGCAGTTCGGCGGTCAGTTGCTGGCAGAAGATGCGCGCCTCCGTATTGCCCTTGGCGCCTGCCAGAACCCGCCCGCGCAGCGGACCGTACACATGGATATTGCCGTCGGCGATAAGTTCCGCCCCCGGGCTGACCGCCGACAGCACGACCAGGTCGCCGCCCTCGGCATAGACCTGCTGGCCGCCGCGCACTGGGCGGGTGATTACCAGGGTCGGACGCACCTCGGGCTCGCTGGGGGCCGGCTCTGCCGCGGGTTCCGCGGCCGGTTCGGCGGCAGGCGCTGCGGGCTCGGCCGCGGCGGGCTCGCTCGGCGGCCGCTCGCGACCGGCGGCGGGTGGCAGCAGCGGCAGGCCGAGGGCCTCGGCGGCGGCGAGGTCGCCGGGGCGGCTGGCGCGCACGCCGAGGGCCACCAGGCCGTGGCGCTGGCAGATGTCGAGCAGGGCGCCGAGGTCGAGCTCGCCGTCCTCGGCGGGCAGCTGCTCGAGGCCGAGCACCACCGGCGCGGCGGTGAAGAAGTTGGGCGCCTGGGCGACCTTGTCGGCCAGCTGCCGATCGAGGCGCGCCAGGTCGTTGCGGGCCAGCTCCAGCACGGTGACGGCGAGCAGGTTGCCCTTGAGCCGGAACACGGGTTCTTGGGGGGTCGGATCAGCTTGAGTCATGTCGATGGCTGTCTGGGAGATGGCGGGAGCTTATAACGACAAGCCCATGGGGTCGCAAGTTGCACGCATGGCTGATTCGCCAAGGCGTGACGGGGTAGAATGTCGGGCTCGTTTGCCCGACTGGATGTGCTGATGGATCGTCCCCGCTTTCGTGCCGCCTTTCTTCATCCGCGCTTCTGGCCGCTGTGGTTCGGGCTGGGGCTGCTGTGGCTGGTGGTGCAGCTGCCCTATGCGGTCCTGCTGCGCCTCGGGCGCGGCCTCGGCGCGCTGATGCTGCTGGGCGCCGGGTCGCGCCGGCGCATCGCCGCGCGCAACCTCGAGCTGTGCTTCCCCGGGCTGTCCGCCGCCGAGCGCGCCCGCCTGCTGCGCGACAACTTCGCCTCCAGCGGCATCGCCTTCTTCGAGATGGCGATGAGCTGGTGGTGGCCGCGCGCGCGTCTGGCGCGCCTGGCCCACGTCGAGGGCCTGGAACACCTGCAGGCCGCCCAGCGCGAGGGGCAGGGGGTGATCCTGATGTCGCTGCACTTCACCACCCTGGAGATCGGCGCCGCGCTGCTCGGCCAGCGCCACACCATCGACGGCATGTACCGCGAGCACAAGAACCCGGTGTTCGACTACGTCCAGCGCCGCGGCCGCGAGCGCCACAACCCGGACGCCAGCGCCATCGAGCGCGAGGACGTGCGCGCCATGCTCAAGGTGCTGCGCGCCGGGCGCGCCATCTGGTACGCGCCGGACCAGGACTACGGGCGCAAGCAGAGCATCTTCGTGCCGCTGTTCGGCATCCCTGCCGCCACCGTCACCGCCACCACGAAATTCGCCCGCCTGGGCAAGGCGCGGGTGGTGCCCTTCACCCAGCAGCGCCTGGCCGACGGCTCCGGCTACCGCCTGGTGGTGCACCCGCCGCTGGCCGACTTCCCCGGCGACAGCGAGGAAGCCGACTGCCTGCGCATCAACCAGTGGATCGAGCAGGCGGTGCGCGCCTGCCCCGAGCAGTACCTGTGGGCCCATCGGCGCTTCAAGACGCGCCCGGAGGGAGCGCCCAAGCTCTACGGCCGGGAGGACTGAGCGTGGCCGACGGCAGCGCCGGCCAGGCGGCGGGCGACACCGCGCTGATCCTCTCCGGCGGCGGCGCGCGCGCCGCCTACCAGGTCGGCGTGCTCGGCGCGCTCCGCGACCTGCTCGACGATGACGCCGGCAATCCGTTCCCGGTGATCGTCGGCACCTCGGCCGGCGCCATCAATGCCGCGGCGCTGGCCAGCGCCGCGCCGCACCTGCGCGCCGGCATCGCCCGGCTGACCCGCATCTGGCGCGGCTTCAGCACCGGGAGCATCTACCGCAGCGATCTGCCCGGCGTGGTCCGCCAGGCGGCCTGCTTCGTGGGCAACAGCCTGCTCGGCCTCGGCCGCGACGTGCCGGTGGCGCTGCTCGACAACCGGCCGCTGGCTCGCCTGCTGCAGGAGGAGATTGACCTCGCCGGCATTCGCCGCGCGCTGACCGGCGGCCACCTGCGCGCGCTGGCGGTGACCGCTTTCGGCTACGGCAGCGGGCAGGCGGTGACCTTCTATGAGGCCGCCGAGCCGATCGCCCCCTGGCACCGCCACCGGCGCATCGGTGTGGCGGCGCAGCTCGACCATGCCCATCTGCTGGCCAGCGCGGCGATCCCGCTGCTGTTTCCGCCGGTGCGGATCGGCGCCGAATTCTTTGGCGACGGCGCGGTGCGCCAGACCGCGCCGATCAGCCCGGCGCTGCACCTGGGGGCGCGGCGGGTGCTGGTGATCGGCGTCAGCGGCAATCCGCTGGGCGGCAGTCCGCTGGGCGGCAACCTTTTGCCCGGCTCGCCCGGCGGAACGCCACGGCCGCCGGCGGACTGTCCGCCGAGCCTCGCGCAGATGGGCGGCCACCTGCTCAACAGCACCTTCATCGACAACCTGGAGGCTGACATCGAGCTGCTCGAGCGCCTCAATCAGCTCAGCCGCCTGCTGCCGGCGGAGCAGCGCGGCCCGCGCCTGCAGCCGGTGGAGGTGCTGGTGGTGGCGCCGAGCCGGCCGCTCGACGAGATCGCCGCGCGCCACCGCGGCCAGCTGCCGCGCGCGCTGCGGCTGTTCCTCCACGGCCCCGGGGCGACCCGCGCCAGCGGCGCCGCGGTGCTCAGCTACCTGCTGTTCGAGTCCGGCTACTGCAGCGAGCTGATCGAACTGGGCTACCGGGACGCCATGGCCCGCCGTGCCGAGCTGCAGGCCTTCCTCGGCCTGGCGGTGCGGCGCGCCGAGCTGGTGGCGGGCTGAGGCGCGATCAGCCGAAGCGGCCGCTGCGATAGTCGGCCAGCGCCTGCTCGATCTGCTCGCGGCTGTTCATCACGAAGGGGCCGTACTGCACGATCGGCTCGCCGAGCGGCTTGCCGGCGATCAGCAGGGCGCGCGCACCGTTGGCGCTGGTCAGGTGCAGGCTGTCGCCGTCGGTGAGGCGTGCCAGCTGGCCGGCCTGGATGCTCCGGTCGCGCTGGCCGCGCACGGTCAGCTCGCCGGCGAACACGTGCAGCAGCACGTTGTGGCCGCGCGGCAGTTCGGGCATCAGGCAGGCGCCGGCGGGAAAGTCCAGCTGGTACAGCTGCGGCTCGGTGTGCGGGCGCTGCACGGCGCCGGCCTGCTCCTGCTCGCCCTCCCTGAAGCGCCCGGCGATCACCCGCACGCCGACGCCGCGCGCGCTGGTCAGCTGCGGGATCTCCTCCGGCGCGAAGTCGCGGTAGCTCGCCGGGCCCAGCTTGTCGGCGGCCGGCAGGTTCAGCCACAGCTGGAAGCCGAACAGGCGGCCCTGCTCCTGCTCGGGCATCTCGCTGTGCACGATGCCGCCTGCGGCGGTCATCCACTGTACGCCGCCGGGCACCAGCAGGCCGCGGTTGCCGAGGTGGTCCTCGTGGCGCATGCGTCCCTCGAGCATCAGGGTCACTGTCTCGAAGCCGCGGTGCGGGTGCGCCGGGAAGCCGCCGAGGTAGTCGCGGGCATCCACGGAGTCGAAGGCGTCCAGCATCAGGAACGGATCGAAGCGCTCCAGGCCGGGGCCGCCGATGAGGCGGGTCAGGCGCACGCCGTCGCCGTCGCTGGTAGCGCGGCCCTGGTGCAGGTCGAGGACGTCGCGGTAGTGGGGATAGCTCATGGCGGACTCCTTGCGTCGGGACATGCCGCCATTCTGGTTCAATCCGCCGGATGGATGGGTGCTGTTTTTGCACCCAATCCATCGATCTGCTCGATGGGTCTGCGCTTCACTCGCGGATCTGCAGGCGCCGCGCCTCGGTGTAGACGTAGCGCACCTTTTCGTACTCGAACGGCGAGTTGAGCTGGCCGTAGCGGAATTCGTTGATGTGGCGGCGGTCGATGGCCATCAGCCCGTAGTAGGGGGTGGCCTGTTCGGTCAGGCCGGCCGCTGCGGCGGGATTGGCCGCGCCGCCGACCACGGCAGTGTCGAACAGCAGGCCGCCGGTGTCGCGCAGGTTGGACGGGCCGAGCAGCGGCAGCACCAGGTAGGGGCCTTCCTCGGCGCCCCAGTAGCCGAGGGTCTGGCCGAAGTCCTCGCTGCGCCGCTCCAGGCCCATGCGCGTGGCCGGGTCCCACAGGCCGCCGACGCCGAGGGTGGTGTTGAACAGCAGGCGCGCGGTGGTGGTCATGGCGTCGCGGCCCTGCAGCTGCAGCAGGTGGTTGGCCAGGCTGGGGATCTCGCCGAGGTTGGCGAAGAAGTGGCTGACGCCGCTGCGCACCAGGCGCGGGGTGACCAGGCGGTAGCCGTTGACCGCCGGCAGGTAGACCCACTCGTCGAAGCGCTGATTGAAGTGGTAGACGCGGCGGTTCCACTCCTCCCAGGGGTCGTTGTTGACCAGCGCCACCAGGGTGGCGCGCTCGAACTCGCGCTGGTCCAGGCGCGGGTTGAACTTCAGGCGCTCCAGCGGCTGGGTGAAGCCATCGGCGTCGGCGGGCTGCCCGGCCAGGGCGCCGGCGCTGGCGGCGAGCAGCAGGGTCGGCAGCAGGCGGCGCAGGGATTCAGTCACGGAAGAACTCCAGCATGGCCTGGGTGTTGACCCGGTAGTTCATGTTGCCGCAGTGCCCGCCGCGCGGGAACAGGGTCAGGCGCGCGCCGAGGGTGCGGCGCAGGAAACCGAGGTCGCCGGGGCCGAGGATCAGGTCGTCGCGGTTGTGGAACACGGCGATCTTGTCGCTGCCGGCCAGGTAGCCCTGCAGCGAATAGAGGCTGACCTGGTCGATCAGCTGCAGCAGGCTGTTGCCGTCGCCTTGGGCGCGCCAGTAGGGCAGCAGCTGCTCGCGGATGTAGCACTCGAAGTCGCAGAGCAGGGCGCGCTTGAAGAAGGGCGTCAGGCTGGTGCCCTCGTCCATCGGGTAGGTCGGCGGCAGGACCACGCCGCGGCGGTTGATCAGGTCCGAGGTGAAGGCGATGTCGGCGGCGGCGAAGCGGAAGGCGGCGCCGATCAGCATGGCCATTTCCTCGTCGGAGAGGCGCTGCCTCGACTGCTGGAAGTCGTAGAGCATGGCCGCGTCGATCTCCACCGCGCCGCGCTCCTCGAAGTAGCGCGCCAGCTTGCCGAGCACCAGGTCGTAGAAGGTGCGGGTGCTGTCGATGCCGCGCACCTCGGTCTGCACCAGGCGGTCGAGGTTGCTCACCGAGGTGTACAGGTTGACCGGCGGGTTGATCAGCAGCACGCGGCGGAAGTTGAACGCCTGGCGCTCTTCGTCGAGCCGGCTGACGAAGGCGGCGTGCAGGCCGCCGAGGCTGTAGCCGGTCAGGTACCAGTCGGTCACCGGCAGGTCCCGCTGCTGCTCGCGGATCCTCTCCATCACCCGGTACAGGTCGATGGCGTCGCGGTCGGAGATGCCCGGCGTGGCGTGGCGCGAGGCGGCGGCCATGAAGTCGTAGCTGGTCGGCGAGGACAGCTGCACCACGTGGTAGCCCGCGCCGTAGTACAGGCGCTTGAGTTCCTCGGTCTTGCCGTTGGCGTAGTGCGCGCCGGTGCCGGAAATGATGAACACCAGCGGTGCCGGGCCGGCCTGGCGGGCCAGGCGGTAGCGCAGCTTCTTCACCGCCCAGAAGTTGTCCGGCAGCTCGCGGCGTGGCCGCAGGCGCAGGCTGTAGTCGGCCTGGTCGATGTCGGCGAGCTCGGGCAGGGCGGGGCGCAGCTCCGGCGGGGTGGTGGCGATGGTCGCCTCGAAGGGATTGGTCAGGGGGAAGCCGTAGGCCTCGCCGGCGATCTCGTTGACGGCCGCCTGGGCGCCGCCGAGCCAGAGCGCGGCGAGCAGCAACAGCAGGTGGGAAACTCGGGGCATTCGGCAACCTTCCGCCTTGGGCGGGTCGGGGCTAGGACAGGGTCAGACTCGTGGGCGGGCCGCGAGTTGCGCCGGATCGACCGGCGGGCGCGGCATCCGCTCGCCGGCCCGCAAGCGGCGCCGGGGCATTTTCCCAGAAAAGCAGGCGAAATGGCGGGCACGACCTTTGGCCGGAGCGGAGAAGTCCGTTCCGGCGACAATCCCGTTTCGGGACTGTTGCTGGCAACCGTGGGACGGTCAGAAGTCGTTGTCGTCGTCCTGCTTTCTCAGTACCTCCAGATGCTTGCGCGCCAGGGCCAGGAAGCGCGGCGTCAGGCCGATGTCCTCGTACAGCGGATCGCCCTGTTCGTCGGTGGCCACCACCCGGGTGCCCTTCACGTAGGGAAAGCTTTCCTCCAGCTCCTGCAGCGCGGCGCCGACCAGATCGCCGAGCAGTTCCTCGGCGTGGCGCCTCGGGTACATCTCGCTGAGCGCCGCCAGGCGGGCCGCCGACTCCAGGTCGAGCGGAATGCTGTAGGTGGTCTTGCTCAGCCGGCCCTTGGCGCTGAGTTCCCAGTCGTTGACCAGATCGCGGATCTTCATGCCTGCCTCCCGGCCTGCGCGGACTGCCCGTCACGGGGGTGTAGTGATAAAAAGCCTAGACTGCAGTTGAGGCTCCTGCCGCACGGGGCGGCACTGGCGAGGACGGAGGAGGCGGGCATGGCGGAGATCGATCCACGGCTGCGCGAGGACGTCCACCTGCTGGGCGAGCTGCTCGGCCACACCTTCCGGGCCGAGCGCGGCGCGGACTTCCTGGCCAAGATCGAGCGCATCCGCCAGGGCGCCAAGGCGGCGCGCCGCGGCTCGGCCGAGGGCGCGCGCCAGCTCGGCGAGACCCTCGACGCCCTCGCCGAGGACGAGCTGCTGCCGGTGGCGCGGGCCTTCAACCAGTTCCTCAACCTGGCCAACATCGCCGAGCAGTACCACCGCATCCGCCGCCGGCGGGCGGACGAGGCGCCGCCCTTCGAGGAGCGCGTGCTCGGCGAGCTGCTCGGCCGCCTGCAGGCCGCCGGCCATGCGCCGCAGAGCCTGGCCCGGCAGATCGCCGCGCTGGACATCGAGCTGGTGCTCACCGCCCACCCCACCGAGGTGGCGCGGCGCACGCTGATCCAGAAGTACGACGACATCGCCGCCTGCCTGGCCGCGCGCGACCACGCCGACCTGGCGCCACGCGAGCAGGCGCGGGTGCGCCGCGAGCTGTGCCGGCTGTTGGCCGAGGTCTGGCATACCGAGGAGATCCGCCGCAGCAAGCCGACCCCGCTGGACGAGGCCAAGTGGGGCCTGGCGGTGGTCGAGCACTCGCTGTGGCGGGCGCTGCCGGAGTTCCTGCGCGGCGTCGACGAGCTGCTCGGCGCCTGCTGCAATGCGCGCCTGCCGCTGGACGCCACGCCGGTGCGCTTCGCCTCGTGGATGGGCGGCGACCGCGACGGCAACCCCAACGTCACCGCCGCGGTCACCGCCGAGGTGCTGCTGCTGGCGCGGCGGCTGGCCGCCGAGCTGCACCTGCGCGACCTCGAACGGCTGATCACCGACCTGTCCATGCATCAGGCCAGCCCGGCGCTGCGCGCGCGGGTCGGCGAGGCGCCCGAGCCCTACCGCGCGCTGCTGCGCCAGCTGCGCACGCGGCTGTTCGCCACCCGCGACTGGGCCGTCGCCGCCCTGGAGAGCCCCGGCCTGGCGCCGGGCCCGCTGGTGCTGCAGGACATCGGCGAGCTGCTCGAGCCGCTGCTGCTCTGCCACGACTCGCTGAGCGCCTGCGGCATGGGTGCCATCGCCGACGGCCCGCTGCTCGACAGCCTGCGCCGTGCCCACTGCTTCGGTCTGTGCCTGGTGCGCCTGGACATCCGCCAGGACGCCGGCCGCCACCGTGCTGCCCTCGACGAGATCACCACCTACCTGGGCCTCGGCCGCTATGCCGAGTGGGACGAGGCGCAGCGTCTCGACTTCCTGCAGCGCGAACTGGCCAGCCCGCGCCCGCTGCTGCCGGCCGACCACCGGCCTGCGGCCGACACTGCCGAGGTGCTGGCCACCTGCAGGGTGGTGGCCCAGGCGCCGGCGGCGGCGCTGGGCTCCTACGTGATCTCCATGGCCGGCGCCGCCAGCGATGTGCTGGCGGTGCAGCTGCTGCTCAAGGAAGCCGGGCTGCGCCGGCCGATCCGCGTGGTGCCGCTGTTCGAGACCCTGGCCGACCTGGAGCACGCCGGCGCGGTGATCGACAGCCTGCTGGCGCTGCCGACCTACCGCGAGCGCCTGGCCGGGCCGCAGGAGGTGATGATCGGCTATTCCGACTCGGCCAAGGACGCCGGCACCGTGGCGGCGGCCTGGGCCCAGTACCGCGCCCAGGAGGCGCTGGTCGCGGTGTGCGCGCGTCACGGCGTCGAGCTGCTGCTGTTCCACGGCCGCGGCGGCACCGTCGGCCGCGGCGGCGGTCCGGCCCACGCGGCCATCCTCTCGCAGCCGCCGGGCTCGGTGGCCGGGCGTTTCCGCGTCACCGAGCAGGGTGAGGTGATCCGCTTCAAGTTCGGCCTGCCGCGGCTGGCCGAGCAGAACCTCAACCTTTATCTGGCCGCCGTGCTGGAGGCCACCCTGCTGCCGCCGCCGGCGCCCACGGCCGAGTGGCGGGCGCTGATGGAGCGCCTGGCCGCCGACGGCGTGGCGGCCTACCGCGCGGTGGTGCGTGAGCATCCGCAGTTCGTCGACTACTTCGCCCAGGCCACCCCCGAGCAGGAGCTCGGCCGCCTGCCGCTGGGCAGCCGCCCGGCGCGCCGGCGCAGCGGCGGGGTGGAGAGCCTGCGGGCGATCCCGTGGATCTTCGCCTGGACCCAGACGCGGCTGATGCTGCCGGCCTGGCTGGGCTGGGAGACCGCGCTGGCCGCGGCGGTGGCGCGCGGCGAGGCGGCGCTGCTGCAGCAGATGCGCGAACACTGGCCGTTCTTCCGCACGCGCATCGACATGCTGGAGATGGTGCTGGTCAAGGCCGACGCTGGCATCGCCCGGCTGTACGACGAGCGCCTGGTGAGCGACGAGCTGCGTCCGCTGGGCGAGCAACTGCGCGACCTGTTGTCGCAGGCTGAGCGCATGGTGCTGGCGCTGACCGGCCAGGCGCAGCTGCTCGGCAGTGACCCTGTGCTGCGCGAGTCGATCAGCGTGCGCGACACCTACCTCGATCCGCTGCACCTGCTTCAGGTCGAGCTTCTCGCCCGCTCGCGGCGCCTCGCCGAGCATGGCGAAACACCGCTGGAACGGGCCCTGCTGGTCAGCGTCGCGGGCATCGCCGCCGGCTTGCGCAACACCGGGTGAAACGATCAATACTAGGACAGCCGGCATCTTGTGTCCGGCTGGCCGGCTGTGTATTTTGGTCTGCTTTTTCGCCGCCCCATTTCATGCTAGGGGCGAAGACAAGAATTTCGAGATTGGCCCCGCGAGGCGAATCCAGGGTTTTCTACATCCTTTCAGGAGCAATACGATGCGTGTGATTCTGCTGGGGGCACCGGGTGCCGGCAAAGGTACTCAGGCTCGCTTCATCACCGAGAAGTTCGGCATTCCGCAGATCTCCACCGGCGACATGCTGCGTGCCGCGATCAAGGCCGAGAGCCCGCTGGGCCTGCAGGTCAAGGACGTGATGGCCAGCGGTGGCCTGGTCTCCGACGAGATCATCATCGGCCTGATCAAGGAGCGCATCGCCGCTGCCGACTGCGTCAACGGCTTCCTGTTCGACGGCTTCCCGCGCACCATCCCGCAGGCCGAAGCCCTGCGCGACGCCGGTGTGGACATCGACCACGTGCTGGAGATCGCCGTGGAAGACCAGGAGATCATCAGCCGCATGTCCGGTCGCCGCGTGCACCCGGCCTCCGGCCGCACCTACCACCTGCAGTACAACCCGCCGAAGGTGGCTGGCAAGGACGACGAGACCGGCGAGGACCTGATCCAGCGCGAGGACGACCAGGAAGAGACCGTGCGCAAGCGCCTGGACGTGTACCACGCCCAGACCCTGCCGCTGGTCGGCTTCTACCAGGACCTGGCGCAGACCGCCGGCAAGCCGAAGTACTCGCGCGTCGAGGGTGTCGGCAGCGTCGAAGAGATCACCGCCAAGGTGCTCGCCGCGCTGAGCTGATCGCTCGCCTGCTGTGCCAAGCGGCCCGCCCTGTGCGGGCCGTTTGCATTTACAATGCCCGCCCGTTTGCCATCACACCGGATACCGTCATGACCACCCTGCTGGCCCTGGATACCGCCACCGAAGCCTGTTCCGTCGCCCTGCTGCACGAGGGCCGCGTGCTCAGCCGCTACGAGGTGATCCCGCGCCTGCATGCCCAGCGCGTGCTGCCGATGGTCCAGGAGGTGCTGGCCGAGGCCGGCATCGCCCTGGCGGCGGTCGACGCCATCGCCTTCGGCCGCGGCCCGGGCGCCTTCACCGGCGTGCGCATCGCCGTCGGCGTGGTCCAGGGCCTGGCCTTCGCCCTCGACCGGCCGGTGCTGCCGGTCTCCAACCTCGCCGTGCTCGCCCAGCGCGCCCACCGCGAGCAGGGCGCGAGCCGGGTGGCGGCCGCCATCGACGCGCGCATGGACGAGGTCTACTGGGGCTGCTACCAGCTGGAGGGCGGCGAGATGCGCCTGGCCGGCGTCGAAGCGGTGTTGCCGCCGGAGCAGGCCGCCCTGCCGCGCGGCACCGACGGCGAGTGGTTCGGCGCCGGCACCGGCTGGGGCTATGCGGCGCGCATCCCGCTGGCGGTCAGCGCCATGGATGCCGGCCTGCTGCCGCACGCCGAGGATCTGCTGCAGCTGGCGACCTTCGCCTGGGCGCGCGGCGAGGCCGTGCCGGCCGAGCAGGCCCAGCCGGTCTACCTGCGCGACAACGTGGCCACGCCGAAAAAGGGCTGAGGCCCGTGCTGCCGTACTTCCTCGGCTGTCCGTCGTGGAACGAGCCGGCCTGGCGCGGTGGCCTGTATCCGGCCGGCAGCGCCAGCCGCGACTTCCTCGCCGCCTACTGCCGGGTGTTCAATACGGTGGAAGGCAACACCACCTTCTACGCCCGGCCCGCCGCTGCCACCCTGGCGCGCTGGGCGCAGACCATGCCGGAAGGCTTCCGCTTCTGTGCCAAGCTGCCGCGCGACATCAGCCACGAGGGTGACCTGCGCGCCAATCTCGCCGCCGCCGGCGACTTTCTCGAGCTGCTGGCGCCGCTGGGCGCGCGGGTCGCACCGCTGTGGCTGCAGCTGCCGGCCAGCTTCGGCCCGCCGCGGCTCGCCGAACTGGCCGCCTTCATCGACGGACTGGCCGCGCCGCATGGCCTGGCGGTCGAGGTGCGCCACCCGGCGTTCTTCGCCCGCGGCGACGAGGAGAAGGCGCTCAACCGCCTGCTGCTGGAGCGCGGCGTGGAGCGCATCGGCCTCGACTCGCGCGCGCTGTTCAGCTGCACCGAGCGCAGTCCGGCGGTGCTCCATGCGCAGAGCAAGAAACCGCGCGTGCCGCCGCGCCCGGCGGCCTTCACCCGCCAGCCGCAGGTGCGCTTCATCGGCCATCCCGATCTCGCAGCCAACGACGCCTTCCTCGCCCCCTGGCTGGACAAGGTCGCCGCCTGGATCGAGGAAGGCCGCGCGCCGCACGTCTACCTGCACACCCCCGACAACCACCGCGCGCCCGAGCTGGCGCGGCGCTTCCATGCGCAGCTGATGGCGCGCCTGCCCGGCCTGCCGGCGCTGGCCGAGAGCAGCAGCGGCGAACAGCTCGGTCTCTTGTAGGGGCGAATTCATTCGCCCGACGGGGCCGTGCCGGCGAATGAATTCGCCCCTACAGGTCAGCCGGTCAGCCGTGCCAACTCGATCGAGTGGATGGTGGCGCCTCCCCGATCACTAGCGCATTCCCGCGTCCATCGCCTGCCCGGCTCTTTCGCGCTACCCTCGCCGCACCACCACGGACTGGATTGTCTGCCATGCCCCTGCCGCGCCTGGCGCTGCTCGTCGCCCTGGCCATGCTGGCCTTCGCCGCCAACTCGCTGCTGTGCCGCATCGCCCTGCGCGACGGCCATATCGACGCCGCCAGCTTCACCGCCATCCGCCTCGCCTCCGGCGCCCTGGCGCTGTGGCTGATCGTGCGCCTGCGTCAGCGGGCGGCGCGCGCAGTGCTGGGCGGCAGCTGGCCGTCGGCGCTGGCGCTGTTCGCCTATGCGGCGGGCTTCTCCTGGGCCTACCTGCAGCTGTCCGCCGCCACCGGCGCGCTGCTGCTGTTCGGCGCGGTGCAGGCCAGCATGATCCTCTGGGGACTGTGGCGCGGCGAGCGGCTGACGGCGGGACAGGGCTGCGGCCTGCTGCTGGCCGGCGCCGGGCTGGCCGTGCTGCTGCTGCCCGGCGCCAGCGCGCCGGCGGCGCTGCCGGCGCTGGCCATGCTGCTGGCGGGGGTGGCCTGGGGCGTCTACTCGCTGCGCGGCCGCGGCGTCGGCGACGCCACGGGCAGCACCGCCGGCAACTTCCTGCGCTGCCTGCCGCTGGCCCTGCTGCTCGGCCTCGCCGGCCTGCCCTGGGCGCAGCTGGACGGCGCCGGGGTGCTCTACGCGCTGCTCTCCGGCGCGCTGGCCTCGGGCGTCGGCTACGCCCTGTGGTACGCGGTGCTGCCGGCGCTGCGCGCCACCCAGGCGGCCACCGTGCAGCTCAGCGTGCCGTTGATCACCGCGCTGCTCGGCGTGCTGCTGCTCGGCGAGCCCTTCGGGGCGCGCCTGCTGCTGGCCGCGGCGCTGCTGCTCGGCGGCGTGGCCTGGGTGCTGCTCGGCCGCGCGCCTGCGCGCTGAGGCGATCTTTGGCAGAATGGCGCCCCCTTTCTCCTGCCCGGTAGCCCCGATGTCCGTCAGCCCCGTCCGTGTCCGCGTCGAAGCTCTGAGTCCCGCCCATGTCGCGGCCGCCCATCAGTGGGCGACCCGTCTCGGACTGGCGGAGGAGGGCGATGCCGAATTCGCCCTGCAGCTGGGCGACGCCGGCCTGCAACTGGTCGACCTCGGTCCAGATGCGCCGGGGCCGGTGCGCGTCGACTTCGTCGAGGGCGCCAGCGCCCATCGGCGCCTGTTCGGCGGCGGCAGCGGGCAGATGATCGCCAAGGCAGTCGGCATCCAGAGCGGCGTGCGTCCGCGCATCCTCGACGCCACCGCCGGCCTGGGGCGCGACGCCTTCGTGCTGGCCAGCCTCGGCTGCGCGCTGACCCTGATCGAGCGCCAGCCGCTGGTCGCCGCGCTGCTCGAGGACGGCCTGGCGCGCGCCGCCCGCGACCCCGAGGTGGCGCCGATCGTCGCGCAGATGCAGCTGCTGACCGGCAACGCGGTGGAGCTGATGCAGGGCTGGGCCGGCGAGCCGCCGCAGGTGATCTACCTCGACCCGATGTTCCCGCACCGCGACAAGAGCGCGCTGGTGAAGAAGGAAATGCGCCTGTTCCGCCCCTTGGTCGGCGACGACCTCGACGCCCCGGCGCTGCTCGCGGCGGCGCTGGCGCTGGCCAGCCACCGGGTGGTGGTCAAGCGCCCGCGCAAGGCGCCGTGTATCGACGGCCCCAGGCCCTCCCACCAGCTGGAGGGCAAGTCCAGCCGCTACGACATCTACCCGAAGAAGGCGCTAAAGGGCTAGGCTGAGGGCATCGACCGCGGGATGAGGGCAGCCCCGTGCAGAATGTCCGCGTAGCGCTGTTCATCGATGCCGACAACTCGCCGAGCCGCAAGATCGAGGGCATCCTCGCCGAACTGGCGGTGCTCGGCGTGGTGTCCATCCGCCGCGCCTACGGCAACTGGAAGAGCCCGCGGCTGGAGTCCTGGGTGCAGGTGCTGCACGAGCACGCCATCCAGCCCATCCAGCAGTTCGACCTGGTCAAGGGCAAGAATGCCACCGACATGGCGATGGCCATCGACGCCATGGACGTGCTGCACGGCAAGCCGGTCGAGGTGTTCTGCCTGGTGTCCTCGGATTGCGACTTCACCCCGCTGGTCACCCGCCTACGCGCCGACGGCAAGCAGGTGATCGGCTTCGGCGAGCGCAAGTCGCCGGAACCCTACGTCAACGCCTGCTCGCGCTTCGTCTACCTCGACGACATGCCGGTAGAGGTGACCATCCAGCCGCTGGGCACCAGCGCCAACCCCGCCGAGGCCGAGGAGGAGGGGGTGGCCTGCGTGCCGCCGGCGGTGGCGCTGGTCAGCCGGCGCAGCGCCCCCCAGCTCAAGGGCGACAGCAAGCTGATGAACCTGCTGCGCAACGCGGTGCTGTACGCCGCCGACGACGATGGCTGGGCGCCGCTCGGCCTGGTCGGCTCGCGCATTGCCAACCAGGCCTCCTTCGAGCCGCGCAACTACGGCTATTCGCGGCTGATCGACCTGTTCGCCGCCATCGACCTGTTCGAGGTGCGCCGCGTCGGCAACCACCCGCAGGTGCGCTACCGGCGGCGTTCCCCTGCCTCCTGAACGCGCGCGGTGTGCGGCAAATGTCGACTGCGTCGCCCCGCTGCAAAAAAAGGCCCTTCATGTCGCATGGGTTATTGGCGATTGCGTTGCCATGGCCTAGTGTCGATGGGCCGCCAGGATCGCGGCGGTACCCCGTCACTGACACAAGGAGTGTCGATCATGTCGAAACTGCGTGTTTCCTCCCTGCTGTTCGCCCTGCTCACCGGATTCTCCACGCTGGCCTCGGCTGCCGAGGCACCGGCGTCTGCCGCCCCGTCGGTGGCGGTTCAGGCGACGGCCGAAGCGCCGCTGGCCAAGGTCGATCTGAACAGCGCCGACGCGGAAACCCTGGCGCGCGAGCTGAACGGCATCGGCGAGGCCAAGGCCCGCGCCATCGTCGAGTATCGCGAGGCCAACGGCGCGTTCACCTCGGTGGACGAGTTGCTGGAAGTGAAGGGCATCGGTGCGGCGACGCTGGAGAAGAATCGCGAGCGGCTGGTCGCCAACTGAGGCTATGCCTGTCTGAACGAAGGGGCCGGTCTCGCGACCGGCCCTCTTGTCTGCTGGACCTTTGTGGCGATCAGCCGAAGAACTTGCCGAGCATGCGGGCGACGAAGCCGCCTTCGATGTTGCGCTTGACGAAGGACACGTAGTGCTTGTCGTCGCGCTTGATGTGGTTGGTCAGCCACAGGCCGATGTCGGTGCGCACTTCCTTGGCCACCCGGAAGGTTTCCTCGCCCTTGCCCAGGCGCTCGTGGTAGGCGTGGGCGCGGGCCTTGAAGGCCTCGTGCACCTGGTGATGGGCCTCCAGCATCGGGTAGCCGGCCTTGGCCATCAGGCTCTCCTCGAAGGTGTTGTGGGAGATGGCATAGTCGATCAGCGACTTGATGACGTGCTCGACTTCGTCGGCGTTGCGCGTCTTGATCGCGTGGTCGATCTCCTCCAGATACTCGAAGATGCGCTTGTGCTGCTCATCGATGATATCGATGCCGGTTTCGAATTCTGCTGTCCAGGAAATGACAAAGCTCATGGCGTAGATCCCTTGTCCTGTGAACGTTTGAATCGCGCTGGCGTGGTGCCCTGCATATCTTCCGCCGGCGCTCGTCCTGCTCGCCGGTAGCCATCGGTGACAGGCGTCAGCCTGACCGGGCACGCACGTCCTCGTGGTCCGTGCGGTTGGATGGATATCAGGTGCTGGGGTTGTTGCTCGTTCCCTGAGTCAGGCCTCCCCTGGAGGTGTGGATGTGTATGGCAGGCCGGAGTTGGCTGGATGGCATGGGTGTTCGTCTCTTTTATTGTTGTTATCGGGGACTGCTACTGCCTGCGCTGCAGGTCCGGTCTGGTAGCCGGCCTGCAGGCCTGGTCGATCGCCGCCAAGGCGATCAGCCGAAGAACTTGCCGAGCATGCGCGACACGAAGCCGCCGTCCAGGCTCTTCTTGACGAAGGGCACGTAGTGCTTGTCGTCACGCTTGATGTGGTTGGTCAGCCACAGGCCGATGTCGGTGCGCACTTCGCGGGCCAGGCGGAAGTGGTCTTCGCCGTTGCTCAGGCGCTGGCCGTAGGCTTCGGCGCGGGTCTTGAAGGCTTCATGCACCTGATGGTGGGCGTCCAGCATCGGATAGCCGGCCTTTTCCATCAGGCTTTCCTCGAAGGTGTTGTGCGAGATGGCGTAGTCGAGCAGGGCCTTGATCACGTACTCGACCTCGCTGGTCGACTGGGCCTTGATGGCGTGATCGATCTCGGACAGATATTCGAAGATGCGCTTGTGCTGCTCGTCGATGATATCGATGCCCGTGGCGTACTCGGGCGACCAGGAAATGACGAATCCCATGAAGGTTATCCTTGCTGTAAACGTTTCGACTTACTTTTAGTGGTTTGTTCTGTAAGCCCCACGCGAAGGTGCGTGGGCTTTCAGTATCACGATGTCGCAGTAAAGGCCATAGTCCGCTTGTGGGCTTTGTCGCGAAGCCTCGGTTTTGTGAACTGTTTGGCAATTCCGCTTCAGGCCGGGAGAGTCGCGCGGGAGGGGCGGAAAGTTTGACGCCCGTCCGGCAAGTCTCTAACCTGCGCCACCTGCTTCAGGTGCCCCCCAGTCCAGACTCGGAGGGGTGAAACAGGGAAGCCGGTGCGTATATGTAATGATTTTTCATTGCAATTTTGATACCAAGCCGGCGCTGCCCCCGCAACGGTAGGCGAGTCGAGAAGCCACACCGGCAGATGCGCGACGCTCCAGAGGCGTCCGCCAACTGCCAGGCCACTGTGTCCAGACACGGGAAGGCGTGGATTCGGGAACCCTCGGGTTCCGCTCGCAAGCCCGGAGACCGGCCTGTCGCATCCACGGTATCGCGGAGGGCGCTACCCGTCGGGTGGGCGGCCTGCGTGTCCTGCTGTCCGTTCGTCGTCCGGTCCTCTGCATGCCTTCGCAAGCCAATCGCGCGGGTGAGCGCGATGCAGAGAGTGATCGATGAGACATGCCCTTCTGCGGCCGACAATCGTCGTGCTGTGTAGTCTTTCCTCCATTCCCGTCCTGGCGCACGAAGCGCTGTCGGTCGAGCCCCTGCTGGTGACTGCCAGCCGCACGACGCAGACGGCCAGCGACGCACTGGCCTCCGTGACGGTGATCGAGCGCACCGAAATCGAGCGCCGCCAGGCCGCCTCGCTGCCCGAGCTGCTGCGCGGCGTGCCGGGCGTGACGCTGGCCAACAACGGCGGCCCGGGCAAGAGCAGCTCGCTGTTCCTGCGCGGCACCGAGTCCGACCACGTGCTGGTGCTGATCGACGGCATCAAGGTCGGTTCGGCCACCAGCGGCAGTGCCGCCTTCCAGGATCTGCCGGTGGAGCTGATCGAGCGCATCGAGATCGTCCGAGGTCCGCGCTCCAGCCTGTACGGTTCGGAAGCCATCGGCGGGGTGATCCAGATCTTCACGCGCCGGGACGGCGGCGCCGGCCTGCGGCCGTTCCTCTCGGCGGGCACGGGCACCCACGACAGTCACAGCGGCAGCGCCGGGCTGTCCGGGCGCTCCGGTGCGAGCTGGTTCAGCCTCGGCGTCTCGTCCAGCGACACCGACGGCATCAACGTCAAGCCGCGCGGCGCCAGCGGCTACGAGGACGACAGCGACGGCTACCGCAACCTGTCCGGCTCCTTGCGCGCCGGCCACCGCTTCGCCAACGGCCTGGAACTGGACGGCAGCTTCCTGCAGGCCGAGTCGCACAACGATTTCGACAGTACCACGGGCGAGGACGCCTATACCGAGGGGGTGCAGAAGGTCGCCGGCCTGCGCGCACGCCTTGCCCCGCTCGAGTCCTGGCTGGTGACCCTGCAGGCCGGGCGCAGCGAGGACCGGTCGGACGCCTTCGAGGACGGTGGCTTCAATTCGCGTTACGACACCCGTCGCGACTCACTGTCCTGGCAGAGCGACGTGACCCTGGCCGCGGGCCATACCCTGGTGCTGGGCGTCGACCATCAGCACGACGAGATCGACAGCACCAGGCGCTACGCCGAGGACTCGCGCGACAATGACGGCTACTTCGCCCAGTACCTCGGCGGGTCGGGGCGTCACGACTGGCAGCTGGCGCTGCGCCGCGACGACAACCAGCAGTTCGGCGATCACGATACCGGCAGCGCCGCCTGGGGTTACGCCCTGGGCCCGACGCTGCGCGTCCATGCCAGCTACGGCACGGCCTTCAAGGCGCCGACCTTCAACGAGCTGTACTACCCCGGCTACGGCAACCCCGCGCTGGATGCGGAGAAATCGCGGACTGTCGAGCTGGGGCTGAACGGCAGCCCCGGCTGGGGGCACTGGACGGCCAGCGTGTACCGGACCCGTGTCGACGATCTGATCAGCAGCGTGCGCGTCAACGGTGCAAGCCTGGCGCAAGGGGTCGACGAGGCGCGCATCCGCGGCCTCGAACTGCAGGTCGGCAGCGACCTGCGCGGTTGGGAATGGACTGCCGGTTACAGCCTGATGGACGCCGAAAACCGCTCCAGGCGCTCCAGCCGCTCCGGCATTGCCTACTACGGCAAGGATCTCAGCCGGCGCCCCGGGCAGACCTTCAACCTCGACGTCGACCGCGCCTTCGGCCGTTTCAGCGTGGGCGGCACGCTCTACGCGCGGGACTCGGCCTACGACGATCTGGAAAACCAGACCGAACTGTCCGGCTACGCCAGCCTCGACCTGCGCGGCGAGTACCGCCTCGACGACGAGTGGCGCCTGCAGGCGCGGGTGAGCAACCTGCTCGACGCCGACTACCAGACCGCCGCCGGCTACAACCAGCCGGGCCAGGCGGTGTACTTCACAGTGCGCTACCAGGCGCTCTGAGACAGGGGCGCTGGCAGGGCAGAGGTTTTCCCCGCAGCTGTTGTAAACCCAGCACGGCGCCGACATTTTGCAGCGCCAGCTACACCATCCGATGCCATCTACCCGAGGAGTTCCACCATGCTCGACCTTTCCCCCCGCAGCCGCCTGGCCATCGGCATCGTCCTGGCCGCACTGCTGGCCATGACCCGCGGCCACCATTTCGGCGACCTCAACCTGCCCAGCGCCTCTTGGGCGGTGTTCTTCCTCGCCGGCGTGCTGCTGCCGGCGCGCCTGGCCTTCCCGGCGCTGTTCCTCGAGGCGGTTGCCCTCGATCTCGTCGCCGTGACCTGGGGCGGGGCGAGCAACTGGTGCGTGACCCCGGCCTACTGGCTGCTGCTGCCGGCCTACGCTGCGCTGTGGTTCGGCGGCCGGGTCTATGCCGGCTGGCACCGCGACGACCTCGCGGCGCCGCCGCGCCTGCTGTCCTGCCTGCTCGCCTCCAGCTTCGCCTGCCACCTGCTGTCCAGCGGCGGCTTCTGGTTCTTCTCCGGTCGCTACCCCGAGGCGACCCTGGCCGGCTTCCTGCCGCGCATCGCCACCTACTACCCGCAGTCGCTGCAGGCGCTGGCCCTGTACGTCGGCGCGGCCGCGCTGCTGCTGGCCGCCGCTCATGCCTGGAAGCAGGCCCGTGGCGTGGAGGCGAGCCGATGAGCACTCAGGACGAACTGGCGCGCGACGAGCGCCACAAGGCGCGCATGCAGCGCAAGAAGGCGGTGGTCGACGCCAAGATCGCCGAGGCCAGTGCCGAGCGCGGCCTGCTGCTGGTCAACACCGGCAACGGCAAGGGCAAGAGCAGCGCCGCCTTCGGCATGCTGGCGCGCACCCTCGGCCACGGCCTCAGGGCCGGCGTGGTGCAGTTCATCAAGGGCGCGGCGAGCACCGGCGAGGAAGCCTTCTTCCGCCGCTTCCCCGAGGAGGTGCGCTACTTCGTGATGGGCGAGGGCTTCACCTGGGAGACCCAGGACCGCCAGCGCGACATCGAGAAAGCCGAAGAGGCCTGGGCGGTGGCCCGCGCGTTGCTGCGGGACCCGCAGATCGCCCTGGTGGTGCTCGACGAGCTGAACATCGCCCTCAAGTACGGCTACCTGTCGCTGGAGCGCGTGCTGGCGGATATCGCCGCGCGCCCGCCGCTGCAGCACGTGGTGGTCACCGGCCGCGGTGCGCCGGCCGGGCTGATCGAGGCGGCCGACACGGTCAGCGAGATCGGCCTGGTCAAGCACGCCTTCCAGGCCGGGGTGAAGGCGCAGAAGGGAGTGGAGTTCTGATGGACGTGCGCCACTGTCCCGCGCTGCTGATCGCCGCTCCCGCCTCCGGGCAGGGCAAGACCACCGTCACTGCCGCGCTGGCCCGCCACCACGTCAACCAGGGCCGGCGCGTGCGGGTGTTCAAGTGCGGGCCGGACTTCCTCGACCCGATGATTCTCGCCCGCGCCTGCGGCGCGCCGGTGGATGCGCTGGACCTCTGGCTGGTCGGCGAGGAGGAGTGCCGGCGGCGGCTGTGGCAGGCCGCCGGCGAAGCCGACCTGCTCCTCATCGAGGGGGTGATGGGCCTGTTCGACGGCACGCCCTCGGCCGCCGACCTGGCGCGGCGCTTCGGCGTGCCGGTGCTGGCGGTGATCGACGGCTCGGCCATGGCGCAGACCTTCGCCGCCATCGCCCACGGCCTGGCCAGCTACCAGAGCGACCTGCCGTTCGCCGGCGTGCTGGCCAACCGGGTCGGCAGCGCGCGCCATGGCGAGATCCTGCGCGACTGCCTGCCGGCGCACCTGAGCTGGTTCGGCGCGCTGCCGCGCGACGCCGCCATCGAGCTGCCCAGCCGCCACCTGGGACTGGTGCAGGCCGCCGAGCTGGAGGACCTCGACGCCCGTCTGGACGCCGCCGCCGCCAGCCTAGCGGCCAGCGCTTCTCTCGAGCTGCCGGCACCGGTCGAGCTCGCCGCGCCCGAGTCGCTCGGCCACTCGCCGCTGCTGCGCGGCGTGCGCATCGGCGTGGCCCGCGACGCCGCCTTCGCCTTCGTCTACCCGGCCAACCTCGACCTGCTGCGCGCGCTGGGGGCCGAGCTGGTATTCTTCTCGCCGCTCGACGACCGGCAACTGCCGGCGGTGGACAGCCTGTACCTGCCGGGCGGCTATCCGGAGCTGTACCTGCAGCAGCTGGCCGGCAACCTGGCGATGCGCGTGGCGATCCGCGCCCACCATGCCGCCGGCAAGCCGATCCTCGCCGAATGCGGCGGCATGCTCTACCTGCTCGACGGCCTGACCGACCTGGGCGGCACCCGCGGCGAACTGCTCGGCCTGCTGCCGGGCGAGGCGCGGATGCAGCCGAAGCTGGTGACCCTGGCCATGCAGGAGGTCGAGCTGGACGGCGAGCGCCTGCGCGGGCACAGCTACCACCACTCGCGCATGGAGTGCACGCTGGAGCCCGTCGCCCACGGCGAATGCCCCAACCACCGGCGCGCCCGCGAGCCGGTGTACCGCAGTGGCCGGCTGACCGCCAGCTACATCCACTTCTACCTGCCTTCGGCACCACGCGCGGCAGCCGCGCTGCTGCGCCCGTGAACCCCCTGGAGATATTGCCGGCCCGGCGCCGGCGCCCAATCCGCCCATGACCGACCAGACCCCCCCAGCGTCCCCTGACAACCCCCACGCCTTCAGCGCGGCCGAGCGCGCCGCGGTCTATCGCGCCATCGCCGAGCGCCGCGACATGCGCCACTTCAGCGGCGGCACGGTGGCCCCCGAGCTGCTGGCGCGCCTGCTCGACGCCGCGCACCACGCGCCCAGCGTCGGCCTGATGCAGCCGTGGCGCTTCATCCGCATTACCTCGGTGGAACTGCGCAGGCAGATCCGCGCGCTGGTCGAGGCCGAGCGGCTGCGCACCGCCGAGGCCCTCGGCGAGCGCAGCGAGGAGTTCATGCGCCTCAAGGTCGAGGGCGTCGAGGACAGCGCCGAGCTGCTGGTGGCCTGCCTGATGGACGGCCGCGAGCGCTTCATCTTCGGCCGCCGCACCCTGCCGCAGATGGACCTGGCCTCGCTGTCCTGCGCGATCCAGAACCTGTGGCTGGCCGCCCGCGCCGAAGGGCTGGGCATGGGCTGGGTGTCGCTGTTCGACCCCATGGCGCTGGCCGAGCTGCTCGGCCTGCCGGAGGGCGCCGAGCCGCTGGCGCTGCTGTGCCTCGGCCCGGTCCGCGAGTTCTACCCGCGGCCGATGCTGGTGGAGGAGGGCTGGGCCGAGGAGCAGCCGCTGGCCGGGATGCTCTTCGAGAACTGCTGGGGCGTGCAGCCATGAGCCTGGGCCTGGCCCTGTGCGCCGGCGTGGCGCTGGACGTCGCCCTCGGCGAGCCGCGCCGCTGGCATCCGCTGGTGCTGTTCGGCCGCCTGGCCGAGCGTCTCGAGGCGCGCCTCAACGCCCACGGCGGCGGCTGGCGCAGCCACGGCGTCACCGCCTGGTGCCTGGCGGTGCTGCCGCTCACCCTGCTGACCTGGCTGCTGGTGCAGCTGCCGCTGCTCGGCGGGGCGCTGGAGATCCTCGCCCTGTACGCCGCGCTCGGCCTGCGCAGCCTGCACGAGCACGCCCTGCCGGTGCTCGACGCCCTGCGCCGCGGCGACCTGCCGGCGGCGCGCGCCGGCGTGGCCCGGGTGGTCAGCCGCGATACCGCCGCGCTCGATGAGCACGGCGTGGCCCGCGCCGCCACCGAGTCGGTGCTGGAGAACGGCAGCGATGCGGTGTTCGCCGCGCTGTTCTGGTTCGCCGTGGCCGGCGCGCCGGGCGTGGTGCTCTACCGCCTGGCCAACACCCTCGACGCCATGTGGGGCTACCGCACCGAGCGCTTCGAGCGCTTCGGCTGGGCGGCGGCGCGCCTCGACGATGCGCTCAACTACGTGCCGGCGCGCCTCACCGCGCTGACCTACGCGCTGCTCGGCCAGACCCGCCGCGCGCTGGCCTGCTGGCGCCGCCAGGCGCCGCAGTGGGACAGCCCCAACGCCGGCCCGGTGATGGCCGCCGGCGCCGGTGCCCTCGGCGTCGAGCTGGGCGGCGCCGCGGTCTATCACGGCGAAGTCCACCAGCGCCCGGCACTGGGCGAGGGCGCCCCGGCCGACGCCGAGAGCATCGCCGCGGCGCTCAGCCTGCTGCGCCGCGGCGTGGCGCTGTGGCTGATCATCATGGTGCTCGGAGGCTGGCTGCATGCTTGAGCACGGTGGCCGCCTGCGCGCCGCCGCGCAGCGCTACGGCATTCCCCTGGCCGACTGGCTGGATCTGTCCACCGGCATCGCCCCCGAGCCCTGGCCGCTGCCGGCCATCCCGCTCGAGGCCTGGGCACGCCTGCCGGAGGAGGACGACGGCCTGGAGGCGGCCGCCTGCGCCTGCTACGGTGCCCGCCACGCGCTGGCGCTGGCCGGCAGCCAGGCGGCGATCCAGGCCCTGCCCGAGCTGCTGCCGGCCGGCCGGGTCGGCGTGCTCGGCCTCAGCTACGCCGAGCACGCCCACGCCTGGCGCCGCGTCGGCCACCGGCTGGTGCGCCTGGACGCCGCGGCCATCGACGCCCAGCTTGACAGGCTCGATGCGCTGGTGCTGGCCAACCCCAACAACCCCACCGGCGAGCGTTTCGCCCCCGCGCAGCTGCTCGCCTGGCACGCCCGCCTGCAGGCGCGCGGCGGCCATCTGCTGGTCGACGAGGCGTTCATCGACTGCACGCCGGAGCTCAGCGTGGCCGCCTTCAGCGACCGCCCCGGGCTGATCGTGCTGCGCTCGTTCGGCAAGTTCTTCGGCCTGGCCGGCGTGCGCCTGGGCTTCGTGCTGGCCGAGCCCGGCCTGCTGGCCAGCCTGCGCGAGCGCCTGGGGCCCTGGGCAGTCAGCGGGCCGGCGCGGGCCCTCGGGCTGCAGGCGCTGGATGGCGCCAACGCCGGAGCCCGCCGGCGCCGTGCCGCCGAACTGCAGCGCCAGGGCGCGGCGCTGGCCGAACTGCTCAGCGCGCATGACCTGCACCCGGCTGGCGGCTGCGCACTGTTCCAGTGGCTGCCGCGCATCGACGCCGCCGCACTGCACGACTTCCTCGCCCGCCGCGGCATCCTCGTGCGTCTGTTCAGCGAGCCGGCCAGCCTGCGCTTCGGCCTGCCCGCCAGCGAGGCCGGCTGGCAACGGCTGGCCCGCGCGCTGGTCGATTACCCGAAGGAAACGACATGACCACCCCGATGGCGCAGGGCGCGACCCTGATGGTGCAGGGCACCACCTCCGACGCCGGCAAGAGCACCCTGGTGACCGCGCTGTGCCGCTGGCTGGCGCGCCAGGGCGTGGCGGTGGTGCCGTTCAAGCCGCAGAACATGGCGCTGAACTCGGCGGTCACCGCCGACGGCGGCGAGATCGGCCGCGCCCAGGCGGTGCAAGCCCAGGCCGCCAAGCTGGCACCGCACACCGACATGAACCCGGTACTGCTCAAGCCCAATAGCGACATCGGCGCCCAGGTGATCATCCACGGCCGCGCCGTCACCAGCATGGACGCCGCCGCCTACCACCACTACAAGCGCGTGGCCATGCAGGCGGTGCTCGACTCGCACCGGCGCCTCGGCGCGCAGTACGCGGTGGTGATGGTCGAGGGCGCCGGCTCGCCGGCGGAGATCAACCTGCGCGCCGGCGACATCGCCAACATGGGCTTCGCCGAGGCGGTGGACTGCCCGGTGATCATCATCGCCGACATCGACAAGGGCGGCGTGTTCGCCCATCTGGTCGGCACTCTCGAACTGCTCAGCCCATCCGAGCAGGCGCGCGTGCAGGGCTTCGTGATCAACCGCTTTCGCGGCGACCTGGCCCTGCTGCAGCCCGGCCTCGACTGGCTGGAGCAGCGCACCGGCAAGCCGGTGCTCGGCGTGCTGCCCTACCTGCACGACCTGCACCTGGAGGCCGAGGACGCCATCGACGTGCGTCAGGCCGCAAAGGCCGAAGAGCGCCTGAAGGTGGTGGTGCCGGTGCTGCCGCGGATCAGCAACCACACCGACTTCGACCCGCTGCGCCTGCACCCGCAGGTGGAGCTGAGCTTCGTCGGCCCCGGCCAGGCCATCCCGCCGGCCGACCTGATCATCCTGCCCGGCTCGAAGAGCGTGCGCGCCGATCTCGCCCACCTGCGCGCGCAGGGCTGGGAGGACGCCATCCGGCGCCACTTGCGCTACGGCGGCAAGGTCCTCGGCATCTGCGGCGGGCTGCAGATGCTCGGCGGCGAGATCGCCGATCCGCTCGGCCTGGAGGGCGCGCCGGGGAGCAGCCGCGGCCTCGGCCTGCTGGACATCGACACCGTGCTGGAGGCCGAGAAGCAGCTGCGCAACGTGCGCGGCTGGCTGGCGCTGGAGGATGCCGCGGTCCGCGGCTACGAGATCCACGCCGGCGTCAGCCGCGGCGCCGGGCTGGAAAACCCGGTCGTGCGCCTCGACGACGGCCGCGGCGATGGTGCGCTGAGCGTCGACGGCCAGGTGCTCGGCACCTACCTGCACGGCCTGTTCGAGTCGCCGGCGGCGTGCAGCGCGCTGCTGCGCTGGGCCGGTCTGCGCGAGGTGGAGACGCCCGACTACCATGCCCTGCGCGAGCGCGACATCGAGCGCCTGGCCGACCTGGTCGAGATGCATCTGGACACCGCGCGGCTGCGCCAGCTGTGCGGATTGACGTAGGGTGCGCCGTGCGCACCGCCATGAATACACCTTGGTGCGCACGGCGCACCCTACCCTTAACCCACCGAGAGACCCTCGATGCTTGAACTGATCCTCGGCGGCGCCCGCTCCGGCAAGAGCCGCCTGGCCGAGCGCCTGGCCATCGAGTCCGGCCTGGCGGTCACCTACCTCGCCACCGCCCAGCCCGGCGACGGCGAGATGGCCGCACGCATCGCCCACCACCGGGCGCGCCGTCCGGCCGGCTGGGCGCTGGTGGAGGAGCCGGTCCAGCTGATGCAGGCGCTGCGCGACCACGCGGCGGAAAACCGCTGTCTGCTGGTCGACTGCCTGACCCTGTGGCTGACCAATCTGCTATTGCTTGATGACAGTTCCGCTCTGGCTCGCGAGCGCGACGCATTGCTCGACGGCATCGCCGGGCTGCCCGGGCGCATCGTCCTGGTCAGCAACGAGACCGGTCTCGGCGTGGTGCCGCTCGGCGAGCTGACCCGCCGCTACGTCGACGAGGCCGGCTGGCTGCACCAGGCCCTGGCCGAGCGCGCGCAGCGCGTGACCTTCTGTGTGGCAGGGCTGCCCATGATCCTCAAAGGGGATGCGCCATGAACGAACCCTGGTGGCAGGCACCCTGCCAGCCCATCGACCATGTGGCCCGGCAGAAGGCCGAGCAGCGTCAGGCGCGGCTGACCAAGCCGGCCGGCGCCCTCGGTCGCCTCGAGCAGCTGGCCATCGAGCTGGCCGCGCTGCAGGGCCGCGAGTGCCCGCACCTCGAACAGCCGTGGATCGCGGTGTTCGCCGGCGACCACGGGGTGGTCGAGGAGGGGGTGTCCGCCTACCCGCAAGCGGTGACCCGGCAGATGCTGCACAACTTCGTCGCCGGCGGCGCGGCGATCAGCGTGCTGGCCCACCAGCTGCACGCGCGTCTGGAGGTGATCGACCTCGGCACCGCCGGCGGCGGCGAGCTGCTGGGCGGCGTGCACAGCTACGCCCTCGGCCCCGGCACCGCCAACTTCGCCCACGGCCCGGCGATGACCATGGAGCAGTGCCTGGCGGCGCTGGCCGCCGGGCGCGCCAGCGTCGAGCGCGCGCGCCAGGTGCATGCCGGGCTGTACATCGGCGGCGAGATGGGCATCGGCAACACCACCGCGGCGGCGGCGCTCGGCTGCGCGCTGCTCGACCTGCCGGCGCTGGCGCTGACCGGCGCCGGCACCGGCCTCGACGAGGCCGGCGTGGCGCGCAAGCAGCGGGTGATCGACAGCGCCCTGCTGCTGCATCAGCGCGACTGCGCCGAGCCGTTCGAGGCGCTGCGCCGCCTCGGCGGCTTCGAGATCGCCGCGCTGGCCGGCGCCTTCGTCGCCTGCGGCCAGTACGGCCTGCCGGTGCTGGTCGACGGCTTCATCACCACGGTCGCCGCGCTGTGCGCGGTGCGCCTCAATCCCGCCTGCCGGCCCTGGCTGCTGTTCGGCCACCGCAGCGCCGAACCGGGGCACAGCCACGTGCTGCAGGCGCTCAAGGCCGAACCGCTGCTCGATCTCGGCCTGCGCCTGGGCGAGGGCAGCGGCGCGGCGCTGGCAGTGCCGCTGCTGCGCCTGGCCTGCAGCCTGCACGGCGGCATGGCGACCTTCGCCGAGGCCCAGGTCAGCGACCGCGCGCCATGATCCTCGACCTGCTGCGCCACGGAGAGACCGAGCAGGGCGGCGGCCTGCGCGGGCGCATCGACGATGCCCTGACCGCGCGCGGCTGGACGCAGATGCGCGACGCGGTCGAAGGCGCTACGCCCTGGCAGGCGGTGGTCAGCTCGCCGCTGCAGCGCTGCGCCACCTTCGCCGCCGAGCTGGCCGCGCGCCACGGCCTGCCGCTGCAGCTGGAGAGCGGCCTGCGCGAACTGGACTTCGGCGCCTGGGACGGGCGCAGCGCCGCCGAGCTGATGGCGAGCGACGCCGAGGGGCTGGGGCGCTTCTGGGCCGATCCCTACGCCTTCACCCCGCCGGACGGCGAGCCGCTGTTCGACTTCGAGGCGCGGGTGCTCGACGCGGTCGAACGCCTGCATGAGCGTTTTGCCAGCCGCCACCTGCTGCTGGTCACCCACGGCGGGGTGATGCGCCTGCTGCTGGCCCGCGCCCGCGGCTTGCCGCGTCGCGACCTGCTGCAGGTGGAGGTGGGCCACGGCGCCCTGCAGCGCCTGCGGGTCGGCGCGGGGCTGGTGCTGGTCGAGGACTGAGCCCCGCGTCAGCCGTCCCGGTCGCTCGTGGCGCGGGTGGCGCCGCGCGCGCAGTCCGCGCACAGGCAGCTACGCCCGCGTGCTGCTTGTGGAATGCGCTGCAGCGCCTCGGCGGCGATCTCGGCGGAGAAGCACCAGCACGGCTGGTCGCGGCTGACCGGATCGGCCTGGCCGCAGCGGTTGGGGCGACCGCACAGCGGGCAATGCAGAGGGTCGGAGTCGGTCATGGCGGGCAGCTATGCGGAGATGGCCGGCCAGCATGCGGTGCTGGTCCGGCCCTGGCAAGCCTTCAGCCGCGGGTCTGCAACCACGCCTTCCAGCCGCCGAAATGGCTGATGTCCTCGGCGCCGGCCAGGCCCCAGCCATCGCAGATGAAGCCGGTCTCCCAGCGCCCGTCCGCCAGCTCGACCTTGCCCAGGCCCAGCGGCGCCGGGATGCCGGTGAGGAAGGAGCCCAGCTCCGCGCTCGGCAGTTCCCAGACCTCCACCGCGATGGCCGCGCCGCCTTCGGCAACGCGCAGCATGCCCGGGCGCAGCGGCGGGCCGCCGGCCAGCGCATACAGTCTGTAAGCCGGCGCGCTGCGGGTGGCCTCGACCAGCCGGCCGCCACGTTGCACCAGTTGCCAGTTGAGCGGCAGGCCGGCCAGGTGCGCGCCGCACACCACCACGCGGGCCAGATCGTTGCGCGCGGTGCTGGCCGGCGCCGGCAGGTCGATGGCCCGGCCGCCTGCCAGCGGCAGGGCGTGTTGGCGCTGCACGGCGTCGGCCATGCCGAGCAGGTACTGGTCGGTGAAGGCGCGGCCGAACAGGGTCACGCCCCACGGCAGGCCGTTGCTCATCACCCCGCTCGGCACCGCCACCGCGGCGTAGTCCAGCAGGTTCATGAAGTTGGTGTACCAGCCCAGCTCGGAGTTGCGTAGCACCGGCTCGGCGTGCAGCTCGGCGAGGGTCACCGGGCGGCCGATGGTCGGGGTGAGCACGCAGTCCAGCCCGGCCAGGATGCGGTCGCACTGCGCCTTGAGCGCCTGCAGGAGGTACTGGGCGCGGAACGCCTCGACCGCCGTGGCGCTCGGCGCTTGGGCCAGCACCGCGCGGATCACCGGCAGCACCGCCTCGGGATTCGTTTCCAGCAGCTCGCTGGCCACGCTGTAGCGCTCGGCCACCCACGGCCCCTCGTAGAGCAGCCGCGCGGCTTCGAGGAAGGGCGAGAAGTCGATCTCCACCGCCTCGCCGCCGAGGGCTTCGAGCTGGCGCACGGCGCTGGCGAACTGCAGCGGGCCTTCGCTGCAGCCGAAGAACTGCAGGTCCTGCGCGCGCGGCACGCCGAAGCGGAACGGGCGCGGCGTGCCGAAGGCCGAGGCGTCGTTCCACAGCGGGTTGGCGCGGCTGTATTCGTCGCGCGGGTCGAGTTTCGCGGTCAGCGCCAGCAACCGGCTGGCTTCGCGGGCGGTGGCGGTGAAGAAGGTGACGCAGTCCAGCGTGCGGCAGGCCGGCGCCACCCCGGCGGTGGAGATCAACCCCTTGGTCGCCTTGAGGCCGACCAGGTTGTTCAGCGCCGCCGGCACCCGGCCACTGCCTGCGGTATCGGTGCCGAGGGCGAAGCTGGCCACGCCGAGGGCCACGGCCAGCGAGGAGCCCGAGCTGGAGCCGCCGGCCGGGTAGTCCGGATGCACGCTGTTGCGGCATTCGCCGTACGGCGAGCGGGTGCCGTTGAGGCCGGTGGCGAACTGGTCGAGGTTGGTCTTGCCCAGCGGCACGGCGCCGAGGGCGATCAGCTGCGTGACTATGGTGGCGCTGCTTTCCGGCACATAGGCGAAGGCCGGGCAGGCGGCGGTGGTCGGCACGCCGGCCAGGTCGATATTGTCCTTGATGGCGAAGGGCACGCCGTACAGCGGCAGCTCGCCCGGCGCCTTGCCGTCGAGGGCGGCCAGATAGGGCTCCAGTTCCTCGGGCGTCAGCAGGTGGATGAACAGCTTGAATTCCGGGTTGAGCGCCGCGGCCTTGGCGCGCAGCGCTTCGATCAGCTGGCGCGGGGTAGTGCGGCCATCGAGATAGGCGGCGCACAGGGCGTCGAGGCGCAGGTCGAATTCGTGGGGCATGGTCGGGTTCCTTGTTGGCCTGGGCGAGGCATGGGGCGCCTGCCGGCGTAGGGTGGAAAACGGCGCAGCCTTTTCCACCGGGAATGTTTCCGATGGCTCCCACGCTCCGGCGTGGGGGCCCGCTTCTGGACGCTGGAGCGTCCGGGCTGCGTTCCCACGCGGACGGTTCGACGCCTCGACGTGGGAACGATCAGCGGGGTCAGGCCTCCTCGAGCACCACCACCCGCTGGCCGGCGCGCACCGGCGAGCCGGGCTGCACGCGCACCTCGCGGACCACGCCGCCGACCGGCGCGGTGAGGGGGATCTCCATCTTCATCGACTCGAGGATCACCAGCACGTCGCCGGCCGCGACCGTTTCGCCCTCGCTCACCTGCACCTGCCAGAGGTTGCCGGCGATGTGGCTGTCGATGCCGTGCTGGCCGGCGCCAAGGGGCGAGTCCTCGCCGAGGTCGGGGCCGACTTCCTCCACCTCGAAGTGCGCCTGGCCGGAGTCGATCCAGCGCTGGCGCTCGGCGGCGAAGGCGCCGCGCTGCTGGGCGCGGAACGCGGCGATGCCCTCGGCCTCGTCCTGGAGGAACTGCTGGTAGTCGGCCAGGGCCAGTTCGCTGTTCTCGATGCGCAGCTCGTAGCGGCCGAGCGGGAAGTCGCGACGGATCTGCAGCAGCTCCTCGGCGGACACAGGGTAGAAGCGGATCTGGTCGAAGAAGCGCAGCAGCCAGGGCTTGCCGCGGAAGGCCGCGACCTCGCGGTAGCGGTTCCACATCTGCAGGGTGCGGCCGACGAACTGGTAGCCGCCGGGGCCCTCCATGCCGTACACGCACATGTAGGCGCCGCCGATACCCACCGAGTTCTCCGCGGTCCAGGTGCGTGCCGGGTTGTACTTGGTGGTGACCAGGCGGTGGCGCGGGTCGAGCGGGGTGGCCACCGGCGCGCCGAGGTACACGTCGCCGAGGCCCATCACCAGGTAGCTGGCGTCGAACACGGTCCTGTAGACCTCGTCGAGATTCGGCAGGTCGTTGATCCTACGAATGAACTCCAGGTTGCTCGGGCACCAGGGCGCGTCCTTGCGCACCGTGGTCATGTACTTGTCGATGGCCAGCTGGCAGGCCGGGTCGTCCCAGGACAGCGGCAGGTGGACGATGCGCGACGGCACCCGGAGATCCTGCGCGGCGCACACCGCGTCCCACAGCCCGGCGACCGTTTCCAGCAGGCTGGCCAGCGGCAGGGTTTCCGGCTGGTAGTGGACCTGCAGCGAGCGGATGCCCGGCGTCAGGTCGATCACCCCGGCGAGCGCCTCGGCTTCCAGCGCCTGCATCAGCGCATGGCCGCGAAAGCGCAGCACCAGGTCCAGCTCCGGCTGGCCGATCTCCAGCAGCAGATGGGTGTCGCCGGACAGGCGGGCGACCAGGCGGGTGTCGTCCTCACCGATATCCAGGACGATGGGCGACTGCGGCGCGATTGCCTGCCACTCGACCGCCGCCGGCGCGAGATCCACGCACTCTTCACGGCGCGCCCGGGCCAGTTCGCGCGCGCTGTCGAGGCTCACCGGCACGAAACGCACCCGGTCACCGGCCTTGAGCTGGCCGAGCTGCCAGAGGTCGGCCTCGATCACCGTCACCGGGCAGACGAAGCCGCCCAGGCTCGGGCCGTCCGGGCCGAGGATCACCGGCATGTCGCCGGTAAAGTCCACGGCACCAATCGCATACGGGTTGTCGTGGATGTTCGACGGGTGCAGGCCGGCCTCGCCGCCGCTGTCGCGCACCCACTCGGGTTTCGGGCCGATCAGGCGCACGCCGGTGCGGCTGGAGTTGAAGTGCACCTCCCAGTCGCTGGCGAGGAAGGTGTCGATGTAGGCCGGGGTGAAGTATTCCGGCGCGCCGTGCGGGCCGTAGATCACCCGGATTTCGCGCACCGCCGGCAGCGGCGTGCACAGTTCTGCCGGCAGCGCGGCGCCGGCACTGGCGTCGGCCAGCGGCGCCAGGTGCAGCACGTCGCCGGCGCGCAGGGCGCGGCCGCCGTGACCGCCGAACTGGCCGAGGGTGAAGGTGCTCTTGCTGCCCAGATAGTCCGGCAGCTGCAGGCCGCCGCGCACGGTCAGATAAGAGCGTGCGCCGGCGCCGGCGATGGTGCCGAGGGCGAGGGTACCGCCGGCTGGGACGAACAGTGCGGTGTGCATGGGCTGCGCCACGCCGTCGAGGGCGACGGGAATGGCCGAGCCGGTCACCGCCACCACCGCATCGGTGTTGAAGCGCAGCAGCGGGCCGCTCATGGTGATTTCCAGGCCGGCGGCGCCTTCCGGGTTGCCGAGCAGGCGGTTGCCCAGGCGCAGGGCGCGGTCGTCCATCGGCCCCGACGGCGGCACGCCGACCGCCCAGTAACCGAGGCGGCCGGGCCAGTCCTGCACCGTGGTCTGGGTGCCGGCGGAAAGCACCTCGAAGGTGCTGGCGCGGTAGGCGAGGCCTTCCAGGCAGCGGGTCCAGGGCGAGCCGCTGGCGAACGGGGCATCCTGGATGATCTGGCGCAGGTAGTCGCGGTTGGTTTCCACGCCGTACAGCAGCGAGTCGGCCAGCGCGCGGTCCAGCGCCGCGCTGGCTTCAGTGCGGCTCGGCGCCCAGGCGATCAGCTTGGCGATCATCGGGTCGAAGTAGGGCGGGATCTCGCAGCCGGCCTCGACCCAGGTGTCGATGCGCAGGCGCTGGCCGTCGGCCACCGGGAACTCGACCGCGGTGAGCAGGCCGGGGCTGGGCTGGAAGTCGCGGCCCGGGTCCTCGGCGTACAGGCGCGCCTGGATGGCGTGGCCGCTGGGCGTGAGGCCCTTGGCCAGCTCGCTGAGCGGTGGCAGGTCGCCGGCGGCCAGCTCGATCATCCAGCGCACCAGGTCGACGCCCCACACCTGCTCGGTGACGCCGTGCTCGACCTGCAGGCGGGTGTTCACTTCGAGGAAGTAGAAGCGTGCGGCCTCGCTGTCGTAGACGAACTCCACGGTGCCGGCGCTGCGGTAATTGACCGCCCTGGCCAGCTTGATCGCCGCGGCGCACAGTTCCTCGGCCATGCCGGCCGGCAGGTTGGGCGCCGGGGTTTCCTCCAGCACCTTCTGGTTGCGCCGCTGCACCGAGCAGTCGCGCACGCCGAGGGCCAGAACCTCGCCCTGGCCGTCGCCGAATACCTGCACTTCCAGGTGGCGGGCGCGCTCGATGTACTTCTCGATGAACACGCCCGAGTCGCTGAAGTTGTTCTGCCCCAGGCGCTTGACCGCCTCGAAGGCTTCGGACAACTCCATGGCGCTGCGACATACGCGCATGCCGATGCCGCCGCCGCCGGCGGTGCTCTTCAGCATCACCGGGTAGCCGACCTGCTCGCCGGCCTTCAGCGCAGCATCGAGGCTGTCCAGCAGTTCGGTGCCTTCCAGCAGCGGCACGTCGTGCTGTTTTGCGAGAGCCCTTGCGGTGTGCTTGAGGCCGAACACGCGCAGCTGCTCCGGCGTCGGGCCGACGAAGGCGATGCCGGCGGCCTCGCAGGCTTCGGCGAAGGCGGCGTTCTCGGAGAGGAAGCCGTAGCCGGGGTGGATGGCTTGGGCGCCGCTCTGTTTGGCCGCGGCGAGGATCTTCTCCACCACCAGGTAGGTGGCGGAGGCCGGGCCTTCGCCCAGCGAGAAGGCCTCGTCGGCCTGCTGGATATGCAGGCTGGCGGCGTCGGCTTCGGAGTAGACGGCCACGCCCTCGACGTTCAGGGCGCGCAGGGTACGCAGGATGCGGCAGGCGATGGCGCCGCGGTTGGCGATCAGGAGTTTGGCGAACATGGAGGAAGCCCCATGCAGTGGCGGGTCGTCCCGCCGGAAATCTTCTGCACCACGGTCGTCCGTGGTTGGAGGCTCGATGCGAGCGGATTCAGGAGCGTGCTGGCCGAGGCGAGCACGGTGCAATCAACACAGCAAATTGCGGGCCAGCCCGTTTAGCGGCCTGTGACGGCCATTTTCGGGGGCTGCCTGCCCTGCGACTGTGCGTGGCTGGCGACTTGCACCGCTGTGGGGCGCCTCAGTCCCACACCAGCACCTCGGCCGGCGTCGGGTTCCAGCCGTTGCACGGGTTGTTCAGCTGCGGGCAGTTGGAGATCAGCACGATCACGTCCATATGCGCCTTCAGCTCCACATACTTGCCCGGCGCGGAGATGCCGTCGGCGAAGGTCAGGCCGCCTTCGGGGGTGACCGGCACGTTCATGAAGAAGTTGATGTTCGCGCCGATGTCGCGTTTCTCCAGGCGGCCGTCGCTGAGGCTGGCGCGCAGGAAGTTGTCGCGGCAGCTGTGCATGTAGCGCTTGTCCAGGGCGTATCTGACCGTATTGCTCTCCTGCGCGCAGGCGCCGCCGAGGGTGTCGTGGCGGCCGCAGGTGTCGGCGACGATGGTCAGCAGCGGATTGCCGAGATTGGAATACAGCACCGTGCCAGTGGTCAGGTAGATGTTGTTCTGCCGGCGCAGGGTGCGCTGCGGGTCGTAGCGTTCACGCGGATTGCGCGCCGAGAAGAACAGGGTGTCTACCGCCTGGTTGCCTTCCAGGTCGAGCAGGCGGACGGTCTGCCCGGCCTTGACCTCGAACAGGTAGGGTTCGCCGGCCGGGATCACGTGGCGGAACACGGCGGTTTCGGGATGCAGGGAGCTTGCGACGAGGCTCATGTCGGGTCCTCAGATATACAGACGTTCGGTGTTGTGGAAGCCGCGGCCGTTCTCCGGGCGCGAGGTGCGGCACAGCACGCTGATGCCGTCGCTCTCCACCCGGTGCCAGGTGAGTTGCACCGGCTTGGGCGAGTACACCGGGTTGGGGTCCTGCGGATGCTGCAGGGCGGTGAGCACCACCAGGCTGTCCATCGGCGCGTACAGCTCGACGTAGTCGCCGGCGCGCGAGTTGCCAGTTTCGAAGGCGAAGGCGCCGCCTTCGTCCACCGTGACCTTGCTGAACAGGTTGAGAGGCATCAGCAGGTCCTGCAGGTTGAGGTTCCACTTGCCCATCTCCACCAGCAGGTTGTCCGTGCCGTTGCGGTAGAAGGCGTTGCGCAGCTCCTGGTAGCGGCCCTGGCCGTACTTCTCGCGGGTCTCCGCGGCATTCAGCACGCCGCCGAAGCTGTCGTGCCAGCCGCAGGTGTCGGCGGTGATCGCCGCCAGCACGCGGCCCATGTCCGAGTACAGGCAGTGGCCGGCGGTCAGTTTGGCGGTGTGCTGGCACTTGAGGGTGTCCGGCAGGTTGAGGCGCTCGCTCTTCTCAAAGGCGTTGAGCAGCAGCAGGCTGACGTTGGCGCCGCCTTCGAGGTCGGTGATGCGCAGCACCTGGCCGCGCTTGAGCACGAAGGAGGTATGGCCGCCGCCGGGGACGAGTTCCTCGTACAGGGTCGGGCGCAGGGTCAGGGATGCAGTCATGGGTAGCTCCTTTACAGCGCGGTTTGCAGCCCGGCGCCGATGTGCGCGGGCAGGGCGTCGACGGCCGCGCGCGCGGCGCGGCGGTCGGCGTTGAGGGGGATGTCGTAGGTCACCCGCGCGCCGTAGGCGCCGGGCGCGTGCGGGTCGACGCGCACCTTGTCGAACACCAGCAGGCGCGTGCCGAGGCTGAAGCCCTCGGACAGGTCGTGGGTGACCATGAACACGGTGAGGTTGGTCTCGCGCCACAGCTCCAGCAGCAGGGCGTGCATGTCCTTGCGGATGCCCGGGTCGAGGGCGCCGAACGGCTCGTCGAGCAGCAGCACGCGCGGCCTCATCACCAGCGCCTGGGCGATGGCCAGGCGCTGCTGCATGCCGCCGGACAGCTGGGTGGCGTACTTGTCCAGCGCGTGACCGAGGCCGACCTTCCTGAGCATCGCCGCGGCCTGCTCGCGCGCCTCGCGCTTGGCAGCGCCGAACAGCCGGCCGAGCAGCGGCGCGCGCGGCAGCTCCAGGCCGAGGGCGACGTTGTCCAGCACCGACAGGTGCGGGAACACCGTGTAGCGCTGGAACACGATGCCGCGGCTGGCGTCCGGCTCGCCGGCCAGCGGCTGGCCGTCGAGGAGGATCTCGCCGCGGCTCGGGCGCTCCTGGCCGAGCAGCAGGCGCAGGAAGGTCGACTTGCCGCAGCCGGAGGCGCCGACCAGGGTGCAGAACTCGCCTTCCCGGATGCTCAGGTTGAGGCGCTCGATGACCACCTGGTCACCGTATTCCTGCCAGATGTTTTTGACCTCGATGAAGCTCATGCCTTGGCTCCTTCATACCAGGGGAAGGCCAGCCGGGTGAGCTGGCGCAGGCCCAGATCCGTCAGCCAGGCGAGCAGGGTGATCCACAGCACGTAGGGCAGGATCACGTCCATTGCCATGTAGCGGCGTACCAGGAAGATCCGGTAGCCGAGGCCGTCGGTGGCGGCGATGGCCTCGGCGGCGATCAGGAACAGCCAGGCCGAGCCGAGCACCAGGCGCAGGGCGATCAAGAGGCGCGGCAGCAGCTGCGGCAGCACCACGCGCAGGATCAGCGTCCAGGTGCTGGCGCCGAGGGTCTGCGCCTTGATCAGTAGCTCGGCGGGAATCTCGCGGGCGCGCTGCTCCAGATCGCGCGCCAGCACCGGGGTGATGCCGATAACGATCAGCATCACCTTGGCCAGCTCGCCGAGGCCGAAGGCGATGAACAGGATCGGCAGGATGGCCAGCGGCGGCACCATCGACAGCACGGTGAGCAAGGGCGAGAGCGGTGCGCCCAGCAGCGGCAGGCTGCCGGCGGCGATGCCCAGGCACAGGCCGGCCAGTGCGGCGATGCCGATGCCCAGGCCGAGGCGGGTCAGGCTGGCGGTGGTGTCCCGCCAGAACAGGTAGTCGCCGCTGCGCTTGTCCGGGGTGAAGGCCAGGCGCTCGACCGCCGCGGCCATCTGCGTGGCGCCGGGCAGCAGCTTGTCGTTGGGGTTGTCGGCCAGCCGGCTGGCCGAGCCGCTGAAGTAGGCCATCAGCAGCAGGGCGAAGGGCAGAAGCACCAGCAGCAGGCGGCTGCGGCCGGGTTGTCGGTTGATCAGGCGCATGGGGTTACCTCATGGCGTTCGAGAGCGACGGTAGGGTGCGCCGTGCGCACCGGGTCGAGAGGCTGGTGCGCACGGCGCACCCTACCGGGGCGATCAGAGCTGGCCGTCCGCCGCCATCTGCATGTAGCCGGGCTCGAAGCGCAGCTTGACGTTGTCCGCGGCGCCGCGGGTCAGGCCGCCGGCGAAGCTCATGCCCACCGCGTCGGCGCTGGGTGCGCCCTCGCCGAGCAGGCCGTGGGCGAAGGAGAAGTCGGCGACCTTGCCCATGGTTTCGCGCAGGCGGGGGCTGGTGGTGAACTCCACGGCCTCCCTGGCCGAATAGAACATCCGGGTGGCGGCCAGCTGCGCCTCGAAGCCGGCCAGGTCGGTGCCGGAGGCCTTGGCCATGTGCTCGCGGGCGGCCTTGCCCGCGGGCGTGTCGGCGCTCATGGTCGCCATGATCTCGTACCAAGCGCCGGTCAGCGCCTTGCCCAGCGCCGGGTTGTCCCTGAGGGTCTCGCTGTTGACCACCATCAGGTCGATGATCTCGCCGGGAATCTGGCTGGAGTCGAACACCTTGCTGACCTTGGGCGCGGCGGCCACCTCGGCGAGCAGCGGGTTCCAGGTGGCCACCGCCTTGACCTCGTCGCTGGCGAAGGCGCCGACCAGGTCGGCGTCGGAGGTGTTGACCACCTGGATGTCCTTCTCGGCCAGGCCCACCCGCTCCAGGCCGCGGGCCAGCAGATAGTGCGACACCGACAGCTCGACCAGGTTGACCGGCTGGCCCTTGAGGTCGGCCAGGCTCCTGTTCTCGCCCTTGATGACGATGCCATCGTTGCCGTTGGAGAAGTCGCCGACGATCAGCGCGGTGGAGTCGACGCCGCCCGCAGCGGGAATCGTGAGTGCGTCCATGTTGGTCATGGTGCAGCCGTCGAACTGGCCGGCGGTGTACTGGTTGATCGACTCGACGTAGTCGTTGAGCTGCACCACGTCGATGTCGATGCCGTACTTCTTCGCCCACTTGTCGACGATGCCCTGGCTGGCGCCGTACTCCCACGGCATCCAGCCGGCGTAGATGGTCCAGCAGACGCTGAACTGGTCTTTCTGGGCGGCCTGGGCGCCGAAGCTGAGGGCGGCGGCGAGGCTGGCGGCGAGGGCAGCGAGAAGGCGGGGCTTGCGCATGGTGTTCCTCCGGGTCGGTTGGGGCGGCAGGAGCGGGGCGGCGTAACGGATACGTCGTTCGTCTCCCGGGCTTTTGTCCCGCCGTGTAACCTCGCTGGAGGTCGCCGACTCTCGGACCAGCCGCCCGCGATCCCTGGATCGCGGGCCGGAACCCTAGTCGGCCATTTGCAGATTGTGGTGCCGCATACCCCTGCGGGTGGCTCCTGCACGCCAGGTTCCTAGCGAAAGGCGTGCCAGTTTTCCGCAGGCCGCGCGTGGCGCGGCATTGCGGGAAACGGCCGGTGCCGCTCCGGCGGGCTGCCTCGCAGCGGGGCACGCCGCTGGTGCGCCGCTGCCCCGGCATGGAGCATTTGGCGTTGCGCAGCCGCTGCGGTTAAGGTGGCGCCCGTTTCGTCCAACCCACCCTGCGGAATGTCCCCGTGAACCTGCCCTTGCCCCTGCTGATCGCCCTGCAATTTCTCACCCGCCTGCCCATCCGCCTGCCCGGCATGCCCGCGCCCCGGCAGCTCGGCCGCTCGCTGCTGTGGTATCCGCTGGTAGGGCTGCTGCTCGGCGCCGTGCTGCTCGCCGCCGCCTGGCTGCTGTCCGGCGTGGTTGTCCCGCTGGCGGCGGCGCTGCTGCTGGCGCTGTGGGTGCTGGCCAGCGGCGGCCTGCACCTGGACGGCCTGGCCGATACGGTCGATGCCTGGGTGGGCGGCTACGGTGACCGCGAACGCACCCTGGCGCTGATGAAGGACCCGTGCTGCGGGCCGATGGCCGTCGCCGCGCTGGTGCTGCTGCTGCTGCTCAAGTTCGCCGCGCTGTGGGCGCTGCTGGAGGCCGGCGCCTGGGCGGCGCTGCTGCTGGCGCCGCTGCTCGGCCGCGCCGGCGTGCTGCTCCTGCTGCTCGGCACCCCCTACGTGCGCGAGGGCGGCCTGGGCAGCGCGCTGGCCGCCCATGTGCCACAGCGCGCCGGCTGGCGCGTGCTGCTCGCCAGCGTGCTGGCCTGCCTGCTGGCCGGTTGGGCCGGGCTGCTCGCCGTGGCGGTGGCGGCGGCGCTGTTCGTGCTGGTCCGCCGCGCCCTGCTGCAGCGCCTCGGCGGCACCACCGGCGACAGCGCCGGGGCGCTGCTCGAGCTGCTGGAGTGCGGAGTGCTGGTGGCGCTGGCCGTGGCGCTGTGAGCCGAATGCGCTATTGTTGTGCGCGCTCTTTTTCGTGGTCTGCAACTCGCTTCATATTGGTGCTTTATCCAAACCCTCGGGCCCCGGCGAACGACAGCTTGCGGATGTCGGCACAAGTCTTGCCTAGCCGGGTTACTGTTCTGGCACGCAGGAGGCCGTCGTGTCGATCCATGTCGCATTGCATCACGTCACCCACTACCGCTATGACCGCCCGGTCAATCTCGGGCCGCAGATCGTCCGTCTGCGCCCGGCGCCGCACAGCCGCACGCGCGTCCTTTCCTATGCGCTGAAGGTGCTGCCGGAAGGCCACTTCATCAACTGGCAGCAGGACCCGCAGGGCAACTACCTGGCCCGCCTGGTGTTCCCGGAGAAGACCGACGAGCTGAAGATCGAGGTCGACCTGGTCGCCGAGATGGCGGTGTTCAACCCGTTCGACTTCTTCCTCGAGCCCTATGCCGAGAAGATCCCCTTCGCCTACACCGAGGGCGAGCGCCGCGAGCTGGACCCCTACCTGCAGGCGCTGCCGGCCACCCCGCGGCTGGCCGACTACCTGGCCGGCATCGACCGTGAGCCCACGCCCAGCGTCAACTTCCTGGTCGCGCTCAACCAGCGCCTGTCCAACGACATCCGCTACCTGATCCGCATGGAGCCGGGCGTGCAGACGCCCGAACAGACCCTGGAGAAGGCTTCGGGCTCGTGCCGCGACTCGGCCTGGCTGCTGGTGCAGCTGCTGCGCCACCTGGGCCTGGCCGCGCGCTTCGTCTCCGGCTACCTGATCCAGCTCACCGCCGACGTCAAGGCCCTCGACGGCCCGAGCGGCACCGAGGAGGACTTCACCGACCTGCACGCCTGGTGCGAGGTGTACCTGCCGGGCGCCGGCTGGATCGGCCTCGATCCCACCTCCGGGCTGTTCGCCGGCGAGGGGCACATCCCGGTCGCCTGCAGCCCCGAGCCGTCCTCGGCGGCGCCGATCAGCGGCGGGGTCGACAAGTGCGAGGTGGAGTTCGCCCACGAGATGCGCGTCGAGCGCATCTGGGAAGCGCCGCGGGTGACCCTGCCGTACAGCGACGATCAGTGGCAGGCCATCGACGCCCTCGGCCGCCAGGTCGACGTCGACCTGCAGGCCGCCGACGTGCGCCTGACCATGGGCGGCGAGCCGACCTTCGTGGCCATCGACTACCCGGACGATGAGGAGTGGAACACCGCCGCGCTCGGCCCCAACAAGCGCCGCCTGGCCGCCGAGCTGTTCCACCGCCTGCGCGAGCACTACGCGCCGCAGGGCCTGGTGCACTTCGGCCAGGGCAAGTGGTATCCCGGCGAGCAGCTGCCGCGCTGGTCGCTCAACTGCTTCTGGCGCAGGGACGGCGAGCCGGTGTGGCGCGACCGCCAGTTGCTCGCCGACGAGGGCCGGCACTACGGCGCCGACGAGCGCCTCGCCGCGCGCTTCCTCGCCACCCTGGCCGGCCACCTCGGCCTGTCCGGCGAGTACGCCTTCCCGGCCTACGAGGACTGGCTGTACTACCTGTGGCGCGAGCGCCGCCTGCCGGCCAACGTCACCCCGGAGGACGCGCGTCTCGCCGACCCGCTGGAGCGCGAGCGCCTGCGCAAGGTGTTCGAGCAGGGCCTGGAGCAGGTGGTCGGCCATATCCTGCCGCTGGCGCGCAGCGCCGACGCTGCGCGCTGGCAGTCCGGCCCCTGGTTCCTGCGCGAGGAACACTGCCGGCTGATCCCCGGCGACTCGCCGCTCGGCTACCGCCTGCCGCTGGATTCGCAGCCGTGGGTGAGCAGCAGCGACTACCCCTACGTGCAGGCGCCGGACCCCAACCAGAGCTTCCCGCCGCTGCCGGCCCATGCGGCGATCCGCGAGCAGCTGCGCCATGCCCCGCACCAGACCGCCGCCGCCGCGTCGCCGGCTGCGGCCAGTGGCCTGAACGGCCCCGCCAGCACCAGCGCCGAGGCCGCGCCGGAACCCTTCCAGTCCGCCGCGCACATCGTGCGCACCGGACTGTGCGCCGAGCCGCGCGACGGCCGCCTGTACCTGTTCATGCCGCCGCTGGCGCGCCTCGAGGACTATCTGGAGCTGGTCGCCGCCATCGAGGCGACCGCCGCCGAGCTGCGCTGCCCGGTGATGCTGGAAGGCTACGAGCCGCCGGCCGACCCGCGCCTCATCCATTTCCGCGTCACCCCCGACCCGGGGGTGATCGAGGTCAACATCCACCCGGCCGCCAGCTGGGACGAGCTGGTCGAGCGCACCGAGTTCCTCTACGAGGCGGCGCGCCTGACCCGGCTGTCGTCGGAGAAGTTCATGATCGACGGCCGCCACACCGGCACTGGCGGCGGCAACCACTTCGTGCTCGGCGGCGCCACCCCGGCCGACTCGCCGTTCCTGCGCCGCCCGGACCTGCTGCGCAGCCTGATCGGCTACTGGCACAACCACCCGTCGCTGTCCTACCTGTTCAGCGGCCTGTTCATCGGCCCGACCTCGCAGGCCCCGCGCGTCGACGAGGCGCGCAACGACGCGCTCTACGAGCTGGAGATCGCCTTCGCGCAGATGCCCGAGCCGGGCGCCGACTGCCCGCCGTGGCTGGTCGACCGCCTGCTGCGCAACCTGCTGGTCGACGTCGGCGGCAACACCCACCGCGCCGAGTTCTGCATCGACAAGCTGTACTCGCCGGATTCGGCCAGCGGCCGCCTCGGCCTGCTCGAGCTGCGCGCCTTCGAGATGCCGCCGCATGCGCGCATGAGCCTGGCCCAGCAGGTGCTGCTGCGCGCGCTGGTGGCGCGCTTCTGGAACGAGCCGTACCGGCCGCAGCGCCTGGTGCGCTGGGGCACCGAGCTGCACGACCGCTTCCTGCTGCCGCACTTCGTCGAGCAGGATTTCCGCGACGTGCTGCACGAGCTCAATGCGGCCGGCTATGCCTTCCGCCCCGAGTGGTTCGCCGCGCACTTCGAGTTCCGCTTCCCGCAGCTCGGCGACTTCGCCGTGCAGGGCATCGAGCTGGAGCTGCGCCAGGCGCTGGAGCCCTGGCACGTGCTGGGCGAGGAGGGCGCTGCCGGTGGCACCGTGCGCTACGTCGACTCCTCGCTGGAGCGCCTGCAGGTGCGGATCAATGGCATGGCCCCGGACCGCTACGTGCTGACCTGCAACGGCGCGCCGGTGCCGCTGACGCCCACCGGCACGGTCGGCGAGTTCGTCGGCGGCGTGCGCTTCCGCGCCTGGCAACCGGCCTCCTGCCTGCAGCCGACCATCGGCGTGCACGCGCCGCTGGTGTTCGACCTGGTCGACACCTGGATGCAGCGCTCCCTCGGCGGCTGCCAGTACCACGTCGCCCACCCGGGCGGGCGCAACTACGAGACCCTGCCGGTCAACGCCTACGAGGCGGAAAGCCGGCGCCTGGCGCGCTTCTTCCGCCACGGCCACACCCCGGGTCGCGTCGAGGCGCCGCAGCCGCTGGCGAACCGCGAGCTGCCGATGACCCTCGACCTGCGCAGGGTGTGAGTAACGTAGGGTGGGTTACGCCGCTGCGCGGCTGACCCACCCTACGCTCTGCGGTTCGCCGCCCTCCGCCGTTGGTCGCGGGACGCCGCGTCGCGAGGGCTGCTACCCTCGTCCCACCCAGCCCCGCGAGCGGGGCATGGGGATGCATGACAACAGGATGTTCATCGAGTACCCCATGCCCCACCTGCTTGCCGACTACCCGCGCAACGCCGCGGTCTACCACGAACTGCTCGATGCCCAGGGCAAGGTACGCCCGCACTGGGAGGCGCTGCTCGCCCACCTGCAGCGCTGCAGCCCGGCGCAGCTGGACCAGCGCCAGGCGCTGCTGGCCCGGCAGATCCTGGAGAACGGCGTCACCTACAACGTCTACGCCGACCCCGACGGCACCGACCGGCCCTGGGAGCTGGACCTGCTGCCCAACATCATTCCGGCCGAGGAATGGCAGCAGCTGGCCGCCGGCGTGGCGCAGCGCGCCAGCCTGCTGAATGCCGTGCTGGCCGACATCTACGGACCGCAGCGACTGCTGGCCGAGGGCCTGCTGCCGGCCGACCTGGTCTACGGCCACCACAACTACCTGTGGCCGTGCCAGGGCCTGCAGCCGCCGGGCGGCACCTGGCTGCACGTCTACGCGGTGGACCTGGCGCGCTCGGCGGACGGCCGCTGGTGGGTCACCGCCGACCGTACCCAGGCGCCCTCCGGCGCCGGCTACGCGCTGGAGAACCGCCAACTGGTCTCGCGCGCCTTCCCCGAGCTGTACCGCGACCTGCGCGTGCAGTATCTGGTCGGCTACTTCCGCACCCTGCAGGAGACCCTGGCGCGCCAGGCGCCGGCGGGCGGCGAGACGCCGCTGGTGGTGCTGCTCACCCCCGGACGCTTCAACGAGACCTACTTCGAGCACCTCTACCTAGCGCGCCAGCTCGGCTATCCGCTGGTCGAGGGCAGCGACCTGACGGTGCGCGACGCCACCGTCTACCTGAAGACCCTCGGCGGCCTCAAGCGCGTGCACGCGCTGCTGCGCCGCCTCGACGACGACTTCTGCGACCCGCTGGAGCTGCGCAGCGACTCGGCGCTCGGCGTCCCCGGCCTGCTCGAGGCGGTGCGCCAGGGCCGCGTGCTGGTGGCCAACGCCCTGGGCAGCGGCGTGCTGGAGTCCCCCGGCCTGCCGGGCTTCCTGCCCGGCATCTGCGAGCGGCTGTTCGGCGAGGAGCTGCTGCTGCCGTCCATCGCCAGCTGGTGGTGCGGCGAGCCGCCGGTGTGCGAGGAGGCGCTGGACAAGCTCGACCAGCTGCTGTTCCGCGGCGCCTTTCCCTCGCAGCAGTTCGTGCCGCAGTTCGGTCCCGACCTCAAGCCCGCGCAGCGCGCCGCACTGGCCGAGCGCATCCGCCAGCGTCCCTACGCCTACGTCGGCCAGGAACGCCCGCTGCTCTCCCATGCTCCGGTCTGGGAGGCCGCGGACGGCGGCCTGGGCACAAGGCCGATCGGCATGCGCCTGTTCGCCGTAGCCGGCCCGGACGGCTACCGGGTGATGCCCGGCGGCCTGACCCGGGTGGCCGCCAGCGCCGGCGCCACCACCCTGTCGATGCAGCGCGGCGGCGCCAGCAAAGACACCTGGGTGCTCGGCGCTCGCCACGCCAGCAGCGAGCCCTGGCAGTGGGTGCGTTCGCTCGGCGTGGCCGACGTGGTGCGCAGCGACCCCTACCTGCCGTCGCGGCTGGTGGAGAACCTGTTCTGGTTCGGCCGCTACTGCGACCGCTGCGAAGGCAGCGCGCGCCTGCTGCGCATCATGCTGGCCCGCTACGTCGACGACGGCGACGATCCCGCCGCCCTGCAGGCCGCGGTGAGCGTGGCCCAGGGCCTCGGCCTGCTGCCCGACGCGCGGCCGCCGGGCGAGGACGGCGACGATGGCGAGGCGGAGGAGGAGCTGAGCCTGGAGCAGCGCCTGGTGCAGGCGGTGGTCGGCAAGGACTGGCCGTTCAGCCTGCGCGCCAACCTGCAGCGCCTGCAGTGGGCCGCCGCCAGCGTGCGCGGCAAGCTGTCGCGGGAGAACTGGCAGGCGCTGGTCGAACTGCACAAGGAGGCGCAGGCCCTCGACCGCGAGGAGGTCGATCCCGGCGACCTGCTGGAGTTCCTCGACCGCCTGCTGATGTCGCTGGCCGCGCTGTCCGGCTTCGCCCTCGACGACATGACCCGCGACGACGGCTGGCGCTTCCTGGTGATCGGCCGGCGCATCGAGCGCCTGCAGTTCCTCGTCGAGAGCATCGCCGGTCTGCTCGCCACCCCGGCGGCGCGCGACCCGGCGGCGCTGGGCTGGCTGCTCGAGCTGGGCAACAGCAGCATCACCTACCGCACCCGCTACCTGGCCAGCGCCCAGCTGATCCCGGTGCTCGACCTGCTCCTGCTCGACGGCCAGAACCCGCACGCTGCGGTGTTCCAGCTGCGCCAGCTGCACCGCTCGCTGGAGATCCTAGGCGAACGCTTCGAGCTGGCGACCCTGCCCGACCTGGCCGGGATCGACGCCCGCCTGAACGCCTGGGACCTCGCGCGCCTGGAGGCTGCCTGCAGCGACGCCGACGCCGCGGCGCTGGGCGACCTGGCGGCCCTGCTGCAGTCCGTCGCCAGCGCCGCCGGCCAGCTGTCCGACCAGCTCGGCCTGCGTTTCTTCGTCCACGTCGACGCCAGCCAGCAGACCCAGTCGCTATGAACAGTGCCCACTACCTCATCCTCCACGACACCCACTACCACTACGCCGCGCCGGTGTCGCTGGCCGAGCAACTGGCCCACCTGTGGCCGCGGCCGAGCCCCTGGCAGCGCTGCCACGCCCGCGAGCTGCTGGTCAGCCCGGAGCCGACCCGGCGCAGCGACGGCCTCGACGTGTTCGGCAATCCGCTGACCCGCCTGGCCTTCGAGCGGCCCCACGACGAACTGCGCGTCAGCGCCCGCCTGCAGGTCGAGGTGCTCGCCCGGCCGGCGCTGCGCCTGCAGGACTCGCCGCCCTGGGAGGAGGTCTGCCTCGGCCTCAGCTACTCCGGCAAGGAACTCACCTGCGAGGAGCTGGAAGCCGCCCGCTACCGCTTCCAGTCGCCCTACGTGAACCTCAAGCAGCTGTTCAGCGACTGGATCGACGACTGCTTCCTGCCCGGCCGGCCGCTGCTGCTGGCGGTCGATGCGCTGATGGCGAAGATCTTCCGCGAGTTCACCTACGACGCCGCCGCCACCCAGGTGGCGACCCCGCTGGCGCAGGTGCTGGAGGAGAAGCGCGGGGTGTGCCAGGACTTCGCCCACCTGATGCTCGCCTGCCTGCGCTCGCGCGGCCTGGCGGCGCGCTACGTCAGCGGCTACCTGCTGACCCAGCCGCCGCCCGGCAAGCCGCGGCTGATCGGCGCCGACGCCTCGCACGCCTGGATCTCGGTGTGGTGCCCGCGCCAGGGCTGGGTCGACTTCGACCCCACCAACAACCTGATCCCCGGCCGCGAGCACATCACCCTGGCCTGGGGCCGCGACTTCGGCGACGTCTCGCCGCTGCGCGGGGTGATCCTCGGCGGCGGCAGCCACGACCCGGAGGTCAGCGTCACCGTGATGCCGCTGCAGGAGGCGCTGGCGCGCGGCCTGTAGCGAGCGCCCTCAGCCGACCAGGAACGAGCGGTGGATCTCGCTGCCGTAGCGGCGGACGATGTCCAGCTTGGCCCGGTGCAGGGCCTCGGCGTCCTGGGCCTGGCCGGTCCTGGCCAGGCTGCGGCGCGCCAGCTCGTCGGCGATCACCTCCATGAACAGCTCGGCCAGCAGCAGCCGCGCGCTGTCGCGGAAATGCCCGCGGCCGTCGACGTACAGCTGCACGGTCGGCGCCGCGGTGTTGATCAGGATCTTGCGCTCCGCGACGCTGTACACCGCGCGGTCCAGCTCGTTGTCGAGCTGGCGGAACTCGTAGCCGGTGAACATCAGCTCGCCGTGGTCGTGCGGCGTGCGTGGCGGCGCGGCGTGGGCGGCGTGCAGGCCGGCGACATGCGGGCGGTGCCCGGCCTCCCGCTCGGCGGCGACCAGCTCGCACCAGGCCCAGTGGCTGCCGGCGCGCACGCTGATCTCGCCGCGGCTGCCGGCGGCATCGGCCACCACCGTCCACTCCAGGCGCGGCTGTCCGCCCAGACTGGAGGCGGGGATTTGCGTCGGCGCCGGGTCGATGCGCATGCCCTCCGGCAGGGCGTAGGCGACCTGCAGCACCTCGTCCGCGGCCAGCTGCGCGGCATCGACCAGCAGGCTGACGTGGAAGGGATGGCCGCTCTGGCGGTAGTAGAAGGGCGTGGAGAAGCGCAGCGCCGGATGCTGCGCGGCGGCCGGCGCGCCAGGGGGCGGCAGGCTGATGCCCATGTCCTGGATGGCCGCCCGGCTCATCCGCTCGAGCAGGTGCTCGATCATCTGGCTGGTGCGCCCCGAGGCGGTGGCGTGGTCGAGGTGCCTGAGCTTCTCGCGCTCGGCCTCCACGCAGGGTGCGAGCAGCGCGCTGACCGCCCGGGCGAAGGCCGCCACCAGGGGCTCCTTGAGGTTCACTCCCTCGCGCTCGTCGCTGATCACCGCCACGCCCGCGCCGAGTCGCTCGATCAGCGCCGGGCAGTCCACGCTGCCGAACAGGTACTCGGTGCCCACCTGGTTCTCGTAGTCGAACAGCTGGCAGTCCAGCACTGCCGTGCCGGACAGCACCACCAGCCCGTTGCTGCGCTCGTCGCCGCGGCTGCTCAGCTCGGCGTCGAGGGCGCGCTTGAGGGTCAGGGCGAAGGGATAGGCGCGTCCCTCGTGGACGAACTGCCCGGCCAGGTCGGGGCCGAGCAGCAGCTCGGCGGGCGGCTCCACGTAGCGCAGCGGGCCGCTGCGCTCGACCTCCCGGCCGCGCTGCAGGTGCACCAGCTCCACCTGGCGCCGGCGCAGCACGTCGCGCAGGTAGATGTTGTCGGTCACCGACTGCAGCACCGAGCGGAACTGCGAGATGTTGGTGTGCGAGTTCTCGATGACGATGGCGACCCGCGTGCCGTCGCCGGCGATGCCCAGCCGGGTGCGGTCCTTGTCGCGGACCGGGCGGTCGCCGTCGCCGTCGTCGAACAGGTAGCCGCCGTTCTCGCCGCGGAACAGCTCGATGCGCGCGTAGCGGCCGGCATGGATGGTCTCGATCCAGCCGTAGCCCAGGCCGTAGATGGCCTGTTTCAGGCCGCGGCCGAAATAGCCGCGGCCGCCGCCTTCGCCGCGCGCCAGGGTGCTGTGCGCCGCGCCGTAGGCGAGGATCGCCCGCGCCTGGGCGAAGGCCATGCCCTCGGCCTGGTCGGTGACCATCAGCAGCGCGCCGGCCTGGTGGCGCTCGTACTGGACGAGCACCTGGCCGCTGGTCGCCACGCCGGCCTTTTCCAGCCGGCCGTAGCTGTCGTCGGCGTTGGTGATCAGCTCGACCAGTGCCTTTTCGATGGAGGCGAACCGCCGCGAGTCGATGTCGATCACCCGCTGGTCCACCGGGATGGGGGAAATGGCCATGCGCTTGTCCTCGCCCGGTCCGGGCGGCCGTGGTCTTCGCCTTGGAGCGTAGCAAAGCGCGCCGCTCCGGCGTGTGCGCGGCTCAGCGACCGTCCAGCGCCGGCAGGGCCGCGCCGAAGATCGACAGCACCTGGAGGAAGCTCGCTTCCGGCGCCGCGCGCAGCTGCAGCAGCGCGCCGCTGGCTGGGTGGCGGAAGGCCAGGCCGGTGGCCGCCAGCATCAGCCGGCCGTGGCCGAAGCGCTCGGCGAAGTAGTGGTTGTGGCGGGTGCGCCCGTAGTTGGTGTCGCCGATGATCGGGTGACTGATGTGCTGCATGTGCCGGCGCAGCTGGTGCTTGCGGCCGGTTTCCGGCTGCAGCTCGACCAGGCTATAGCGGCTGGCGGGATAGCCCTCGATGGCCACCGGGATCTCCGTGGTCGCCAGCCGGCGGTAGCGGGTCAGCGCCTCGCGCAGCGGCTGTTCGTCCTTGTCGCGGCGGTCGGTGGCGTGCTCGCGCAGCGGATGGTCGATCACCCCCGCCTCGGCGGTCCAGCCGCGGACCATGGCCAGATAGGTCTTCTGCATCTCGCCGGCCATCAGCGCCTTGCCCAGCGTGCTGGCGGTGGCCGGGTCGCGGGCGAACAGCAGCAGCCCGGAGGTCGGCCGGTCCAGCCGGTGCAGCGGGTAGACGTGCTCGCCGCCGTTCAGCGCACGGGCGTACTGCAGGGCGAACTCGGTCTCGTGGCGGTCGATGGGGCTGCGATGCACCAGCAGCCCGGCCGGCTTGTGCACGGCCAGCAGCCAGTCGTCGCGGTAGATCTCGGTAAGCGGGTTGGTCGTCGATGGGGCGGGCGGGGAGAGCGGGTCGGAAACAGGCACGGGCGGGCTCCGGCAAGGGCTGGCGGCGGTGGCCGGGGAAAGGGGAGGGGGAAGGTACGGGGTTTGCCGGAGTTTGGCCAGACGCCGCGCCATGGCACTGCCGAAGTTCAGGGCGGCGACGCTCGCCGATCCTTCCGGCCTCCGGCCAGCCTGACGAACAGCGGGTACATGGCCAGGGCAGACAGGGCGCAGAAGGCCATGAAGCCGAGCGATTGAATGCAGCTGCGATCACCCTGGAGTAAAAGCGGAGCACCCGACGGCCGCGTGCATCGGCCACAACAAGGCGGCGGTGGCGCTGGCCAACAAACTGGTACGGATCTGCTGGGCGGTGTGGTGCCACGAACGACGTTTCAGCGGCGACTGGCAGAGCAGCAAGCCCGCCTGACGGCGGGCCGGGTAATCGGGAGGCGGTTTTTCTTGTGGTTGTGGTGAAAAGCGACACTGTCGGAACAGGCGAGTCCTGCGGCGGAACAAGGCCGATAACAATCATGATCCCCGTGATCGATTGAGCGCTTGGCTCCCGTTGCGCGAACTACAGCGTGGCCCGGGCGGCAATGCCCAGCGAAGGCCGGATATACGAGTGCAACCGCACTGACGACAGGGGTGGCAGGCTTTACTCACCACTTGTGGGAGGAGTCCATATACATTGTTAGAGGTTACCTCTACGGTGCCTGAATATGCTTAACCCAGTATGGGGCGGTGTAGCCAAGAATCACACCAACCATGGCAGCTAGCGCATACCCTTCCAAGCCTGCACGCAAGTAAAGAGCAACTAATAGACAACCTAGAACAGAGCAGCATACCTGCCAAGTAATAGGGTATTTAAACGACTCAGGCTCAATGTAGGGGGCTGCAACAGCGCCAATAATGGCACCGAACGCCGCGAACCCAGCAATGTTTTTTGGCGTGAAGCCATTACTCAGCCCGCCGAAAATGGCGAAGACAACTGCACAGGCAGTTGCTACTAAAAGAGCAATGGCGAAAGCAGGGGTTTTACTCCGAGCCATTGAAACCTCTAACGTATAAGCTAAGGGGCGGGCTTTAGCCCGTCCCAGTGAGCGAAGCGAACGACTTGAGTGCTGTAATGGACTCTCCCTGCACCACACTTACCCGCACCAGCGGTGCCGTGAGTGGCGTTCGGAGGGTTTCAGCGATGTGCAAGCAGATTGCAGTGGGTTTGGCCAAGTCCGTTTACCAGGTTGCCGAAAGCGTCCGTGCCGGGCAGGTGAGTCAGCGCAAGCGGCTGAATCGCGAGGCGTTTCGCCGATATATACAGGAGCAGGCCGAGCCGGTCGAGTGGCTGATGGAAGCCTGCGGCACGGCGCACTACTGGGGGCGTTTCGCCCAGGCGCTGGGGCACAAGGTGACGCTGCTGCACGCGCGCTATGTGCGCCCCTACCGCCGCCGCAACAAGACCGACCGCAACGACTGCGACGCCATCCTCGAAGCCGCACGCTGCTCGGGCATCCACCCGGTGCCAGTGAAGACGCACGAGCAGCAACAGCTCCAGCAGCTGCACGGTCTTCGTGAAACCTGGAAGAAGAGCCGCACCCAGCGCATCAACCTGCTGCGCGGCATCTTCCGAGAGATGGGCCTGGAAGCGCCGGCAGCAACTGCGGCATTCCTGCGTAGCGCTCATGAGCTGGTCGAGCGGCCGGAAGTGGTGGCCCTGCGCGGCCAGCTGCAGATCGTCCTAGCCGAGATCAATCTGTACGAGCAGTGCATGGTCGAATGCGAGCAGCAGCTCGCCCGCTGGCACGCTGACGACGCCATCGTGCGCAAGCTCGACGAAGTCAGTGGCATCGGCGTGCTGACCGCCAGCGCCCTGAAAACAGCAGTCGGCCAGCCCGAGCGTTTCGCCAGCGGTCGCCAACTGAGCGCCTGGCTGGGCATGACTCCGCGCGAGTTCAGCAGCGGCGACCGGCGCAAGCTAGGACACATCAGCCGACAGGGTAACGTGTACGTGCGCACCCTGCTGATCCATGGTTCGCGAGCGGCGTTGCTGGCGGCGCAACGATTGCACAGACGAGCGCCTGAGCGGTTGACCCGGCTGCAACGCTGGGCAGTGGAGACGGCCGCGCGCATCGGCCACAACAAGGCGGCGGTGGCGCTGGCCAACAAACTGGTACGGATCTGCTGGGCGGTGTGGTGCCACGAACGACGTTTCAGCGGCGACTGGCAGAGCAGCAAGCCCGCCTGACGGCGGGCCGGGTAATCGGGAGGCGGTTTTTCTTGTGGTTGTGGTGAAAAGCGACACTGTCGGAACAGGCGAGTCCTGCAACGGAAAAAGGCCGATAACAATCATGATCCCCGTGATCGATTGAGCGCTTGGCCCCCGTTGTGCGAACTACAGAGTGGCCCGGGCGGCAACGCCCAGCGAAGGCCGGATATGCGAATGCAACCGCACTGACGACAGGGTTGGAACAGGTTACTCACCACTTGTGGGGAGAGTCCATATACGTTTGTTATGCATACTCAGAAAGCATATTCTTTGCTTCATTTTGCACTGACTCATAGCTTGGATACTCAGGCTGCATTTCAGCCACGTGCTGCCACTGCTTTATGGCCGGCGGCGGCAAAAACTGAGTGCAACACCTGACCTTTCCGGTACGGTGTTGCCATGTCTTACCACGAACTCAGCATTGAAGAGCGCTCCAACATCCAGGTCGGTCTGCTGCGCGGCATGAGCCAGCGGGCCATTGCCCGAATGCTCAACCGCAGCCCCTCGACGATCTGTCGCGAGATCCGCCGTAACCGCAGCGCCCAGGGCGAGTACGCCACCCAGCATGCCCAGCGAGCGATGCGTGAACGCCGCATGTCCTGCCGGCCTCGGCAAAAGCTGGTGCCCGGCAACGAGCTGTTCGAGCTGGTCGTCCACCTGCTGCGAAAACGCTTTTCTCCCGAGCAGATTGCCGGCAAGCTCCGCGCCATGGAACTCCCGAACTTCGAAGACGCCTACGTCTGCCGCGAAACGATCTACAACGCGATCTACGCCTTGCCGGTCGGCGAGCTGCGCAAGGAGCTGATCATCTGCCTGCGGCAAGGCAAAACCACCCGCCGTCCGCGCTCTGGCGGGGTAGATCGACGTGGTCAGATCCCCGACATGGTCAGCATCCACGTGCGCCCACCGGAGATCGAGGATCGCGTGATGCCCGGCCACTGGGAAGGCGATCTGATCAAGGGTAAGGCCAACGCCTCGGCGGTAGGCACCTTGGTGGAGCGCACCAGCGGCTACCTGATGCTGGTAAAGATGAGCGATGCGACGGCGACCTCGGCTGTGGAGGGGTTCAGCGCGGCGCTGAATCGCATGCCGCTGGCGGCGCGCAAGAGCATGACCTACGACCAGGGACGGGAGATGGCACGCCATGCGGAGATCACCCAGAAGACCGGCGTGGCGATCTACTTCTGCGACCCGCACAGTCCCTGGCAGCGTGGTAGCAACGAGAACATCAACGGATTGATCCGGCAGTACCTGCCCAAGGGTACGGATCTGTCGGAATACAGCCAGGAGCAACTGGATGCGATTGCCTACGAACTGAACATCCGACCGCGCAAGCGCTTCGGCTTCAAGTGCCCCATCGAGGTCATGACCGAGCTGATGGCCAAGCATCATGAGGCACCTGCTTCACTCCAATAACCGTGTTGCACTCAGTTCCTGCAACCGCCGCCAATTTCTTCTTCCCTGAGTTGAAAAATGCTTTTGCCAAGAAAAGACGCGCATCACCTTCGCAGTAATACGGGCGAAGGGAAATTCCTTTTTCAAGAGGTGCGATGGACTGTTTCCAATGACCCAGCCTCTGCAAACAAACACCATATGCAATGAGGTGTCGAGGATCGTTAGAGATCTTGGCTAGCTCCTTATAGATGGAGATAGACCTCTGATACTCCCCTTTCGAGTCCAGCTGCATGGCGTTCTGGTAGAGCTGTTCGCTATTCATGTCCGGCTGCATAACGATTAAGCTAACGGACAGGCAAACGCGAAGCGCTTGACTGTCCAGCGAACGAAGTGAGCGAAGTTAAGTGCTGTAATGGACTCTCCCTGCACCACACTTACCCGCACCAGCGGTGTCGAGAATGGCGTTCGGAGGGTTCCAGCGATGTACAAGCAGATTGCAGTGGATTTGGCCAAGTCCGTTTACCAGGTTGCCGAGAGCGTCCGTGCCGGGCAGGTGAGTCAGCGCAAGCGGCTGAATCGCGAGGCGTTTCGCCGATATATACAGGAGCAGGCCGAGCCGGTCGAGTGGCTGATGGAAGCCTGTGGCACGGCGCACTACTGGGGGCGTTTCGCCCAGGCGCTGGGGCACAAGGTGACGCTGCTGCACGCGCGCTATGTGCGCCCCTACCGCCGCCGCAACAAGACCGACCGCAACGACTGCGACGCCATCCTCGAAGCCGCACGCTGCTCGGGCATCCACCCGGTGCCGGTGAAGACTCACGAGCAGCAACAGCTCCAGCAACTGCACGGTCTGCGCAAGACCTGGAAGAAGAGCCGCACCCAGCGCATCAACCTGCTGCGCGGCATCTTTCGGGAGATGGGCCTGGAAGCGCCGGCAGCGACGGCGGCATTCCTGCGTAGCGCTCATGAACTGGTCGAGCAACCGGAAGTGGTGGCCCTGCGCGGCCAGCTGCAGATCGTCCTGGCGGAGATCAACCTGTACGAGCAGTGCATGGACGAGTGCGAACAGCAACTCGCCCGCTGGCACGCCGACGATGCCATCGTGCGCAAGCTCGACGAAGTCAGCGGTATCGGCGTGCTGACCGCCAGCGCGCTGAAAAGCGCGGTCGGCCAGCCCGAGCGCTTCGCCAGTGGTCGCCAACTGAGCGCCTGGCTGGGCATGACTCCGCGCGAGTTCAGCAGCGGCGACCGGCGCAAGCTGGGACACATCAGCCGGCAGGGCAACGTGTACGTGCGCACCCTGCTGATCCATGGTTCGCGAGCGGCGTTGCTGGCGGCGCAACGATTGCACAGACGAGCGCCTGAGCGGTTGACCCGGCTGCAACGCTGGGCAGTAGAGACGGCCGCCTGCATCGGCCACAACAAGGCGGCGGTGGCGCTGGCTAACAAACTGGTACGGATCTGCTGGGCGGTGTGGTGCCACGAACGACGTTTCAGCGGCGACTGGCAGAGCAGCAAGCCCGCCTGACGGCGGGCCGGGTAATCGGGAGGCGGTTTTTCTTGTGGTTGTGGTGAAAAGCGACACTGTCGGAACAGGCGAGTCCTGCGGCGGAACAAGGCCGATAACAATCATGATCCCCGTGATCGATTGAACGCTTGGCCCCCGTTGCGCGAACTACAGAGTGGCCCGGGCGGTAACGCCCAGCAAAGGCCGGATATACGAATGCAACCGCACTGACGACAGGGTTGGTATGGCTTTACTCACTACTTGTGGGGAGAGTCCATATACGCCATGTTAGATTCACCTTGCACCGCGCTTCCCCAAAATGGGCCTCAGGTGATCCCACAACCCGTCCTCAAGCACCTGAGCAGCAAGATCGCCTAGGCCGCGAAATTGATAACAGAAAAAATCCACGTGCAGGTGAAGCTCACTGCTCCAAGATTGGAAGTGGATTGCGTATGTGCCGCCGACACTTTCGAGAAGGTGCTGTTTGAATCGTTCTCTTGGGCTGTAGGACCTACCGACATAGATCGCCCGACGTTCCGCTGTGGCACCATTCAACTGGCAAAGGTTCTTTTGGCCCGGATAGTCTTCCTGAGCTTGCAGTTGGCGCCCCGCTTCAAACGCTGCTGCGATGTCCTGGCTTCCGGCATCGCTCTGCTCTGAAATTGAAAACACGTAGATAAACTCCGAGCCCTCATCTTCGCGGCGCTTCCCGGTCGGGATTTTCTGGCTCTTCTCCTTCACGTAATCCTGTGCGATAGCGCGAGTACAAAACCGAATGAATACAGGCTCAGGGAGTATTGCGCCGTTAGCAACCGCTGTTGCTCGTGCGACAGTCTCACGATACGCCTGAACCGCCTGCTGGATGTCAGTCTGCTGAAGCATCGAAGTGACTCTAAGGTTTGGTTAAGGGGCGGGCTTTAGCCCGTTCCAGTTAGCGAAGCGAGCGATTTGAACCACTAGTTAGGGTTGCCGCTATGTGCGTTAAGCAGAGAGTGCTCTTTTAACTCTGCCTCAATGAACGCCGATATCATAGCGCGATAGACGCTTTCTACTACCACAGGGTTCGCACCTTGCTCTTGTGCAAGCGCTGTAACTTTTGCAATAACTTGCTCGACTCGATTGGGTGCTTTTACTTCGTCTGTTGTTTTTTTGAATGATGCTGCTTGAGTGACAAAGTTGCCGCGCTTAGCGAGTAGCGTAACGATTTCACGATCAATTCTATCGACATTTTCACGGACTTCATTTAGTGAGTTGCATCTGACTTCCATGTGCGTGGTACTCCGTTATTTGTTTTGACCCTAACATTGAAGCTGAGTCGCGAGCGGCGGCTTGCCGACGCGAGTCGGCTCGAGTGCTGTAATGGACTCTCCCTGCACCACACTTACCCGCACCAGCGGTGTCGAGAATGGCGTTCGGAGGGTTCCAGCGATGTACAAGCAGATTGCAGTGGATTTGGCCAAGTCCGTTTACCAGGTTGCCGAGAGCGTCCGTGCCGGGCAGGTGAGTCAGCGCAAGCGGCTGAATCGCGAGGCGTTTCGCCGATATATACAGGAGCAGGCCGAGCCGGTCGAGTGGCTGATGGAAGCCTGTGGCACGGCGCACTACTGGGGGCGTTTCGCCCAGGCGCTGGGGCACAAGGTGACGCTGCTGCACGCGCGCTATGTGCGCCCCTACCGCCGCCGCAACAAGACCGACCGCAACGACTGCGACGCCATCCTCGAAGCCGCACGCTGCTCGGGCATCCACCCGGTGCCGGTGAAGACTCACGAGCAGCAACAGCTCCAGCAACTGCACGGTCTGCGCAAGACCTGGAAGAAGAGCCGCACCCAGCGCATCAACCTGCTGCGCGGCATCTTTCGGGAGATGGGCCTGGAAGCGCCGGCAGCGACGGCGGCATTCCTGCGTAGCGCTCATGAACTGGTCGAGCAACCGGAAGTGGTGGCCCTGCGCGGCCAGCTGCAGATCGTCCTGGCGGAGATCAACCTGTACGAGCAGTGCATGGACGAGTGCGAACAGCAACTCGCCCGCTGGCACGCCGACGATGCCATCGTGCGCAAGCTCGACGAAGTCAGCGGTATCGGCGTGCTGACCGCCAGCGCGCTGAAAACCGCGGTCGGCCAGCCCGAGCGCTTCGCCAGTGGTCGCCAACTGAGCGCCTGGCTGGGCATGACTCCGCGCGAGTTCAGCAGCGGCGACCGGCGCAAGCTAGGACACATCAGCCGACAGGGCAACGTGTACGTGCGCACCCTGCTGATCCATGGTTCGCGAGCGGCGTTGCTGGCGGCGCAACGATTGCACAGACGAGCGCCTGAGCGGTTGACCCGGCTGCAACGCTGGGCAGTGGAGACGGCCGCGCGCATCGGCCACAACAAGGCGGCGGTGGCGCTGGCCAACAAACTGGTACGGATCTGCTGGGCGGTGTGGTGCCACGAACGACGTTTCAGCGGCGACTGGCAGAGCAGCAAGCCCGCCTGACGGCGGGCCGGGTAATCGGGAGGCGGTTTTTCTTGTGGTTGTGGTGAAAAGCGACACTGTCGGAACAG